>JASGMC010000083.1 GCA_030156625.1 Methanoculleus sp. | reverse complement strand
AAGCTCGCTTTCCGCTGACATCATCGACGTAAAGAAACCCTCAGAGGGCTCGCTGGGCGCGAATTTTCCCTGGATCATCCGGGAGATCAAGACCCTCTCCGGCAAGAAGCCTGTCAGTGCTGCAATCGGGGACAATGAGTATAAGCCAGGAACTGCGGCTCTCTCGGCCTACGGCGCCGCGCACGCTGGTGCTGATTTTATCAAGGTCGGCCTGATGTTCGACGGGGCCGACCGTGCCCGTGACGTCATCGAAGCGGTGACCGCGGCGGTGAAGAGGGAGTTTCCCGAGAAATACGTCGTCATCGCCGCCTATGCCGATTTTGAGAGAATGGGTACGATCTCACCGCTCGACATCAGCCCTCTGGTTGCACAGGCCGGTGCCGACGTTGCCATGATTGACACCGGTATTAAAGATGGGAAAAGTCTCTTTGAGTTCATGGACGAGGAGACACTGACCCGGTTTGTCGGGCAGAACCGGGAGCTGGGACTGCAGACGGCCCTTGCCGGTTCATTGAAGTTCGCGGACCTCGATGCCTTGAAGCGGATCAACCCCGAGATCATCGGCGTCCGGGGGATGGTCTGCGGGGGCGATCGGTCGACCATGGTCAGGGCCGAACTGGTAGAGAAAGCAATGATGATGCTCAGGTGACGTATGTATACCGAGAAGATGGAGATGGAAACGACATTTACGTTCGACGACGTGCTGCTTGAGCCCGCCGAATCGTGGGTCGAGCCCGACGAGGCAGATGTCGGGTCGCGGTTCTCGCGCAACATTCCCCTGAATATCCCTCTCGTGAGCGCCGCCATGGATACGGTGACCGAGTCGGTGATGGCGATAACCATAGCCCGGGAAGGCGGCATCGGTGTCATCCACCGGAACATGACCCCTGAGCGCGAGGTCGCCGAGGTCAGGGTCGTCAAGCAGGCCGAGGACCTGATCGAGCGCGAGGTCGTGGCGGTCGGTCCCGAGGCCACGGTCACCGACGTGGAACGGGTCATGAGGCAGTATGGTATCGGCGGCGTGCCGGTGATCGAGAACGATAAGGTGATCGGTATCGTCAGCCGCAGGGATATCAGGGCAATCCTGCCGAAACGCGGCGAGGCGAAGATCACCGGCTACATGACCAAGAAGCTGATCACGGCTTCCGAAGACATCACGGCGGAGAACGCGCTCGAGACGATGTACGCGAACAAAGTCGAGCGCCTTCCGGTCGTGGACGCGGAGGGGTGCCTGGTCGGTATCATCACGATGCGCGATATCCTTGAAAAGCGGCAGTATCCCCGCGCGAACCGCGATGCGAACGGGAAACTCCGGGTCGCCGCTGCGGTGGGGCCCTTCGACTTCAACCGGGCCATGATGCTCGTCGAGGCGGGCGTCGACGCCCTGGTGGTGGACTGCGCTCACGGCCACAACATGAACGTCGTCAAAGCGGTCGGGGAGATCAAGGCGAGCGTGGCCGTCGACGTGGTGGCCGGGAACATTGCGACAAAGCAGGCGGCCCTGGCTCTGGCCGGAACCGTCGACGGGCTGAAGGTGGGCATCGGGCCGGGTTCCATCTGCACGACACGGATTGTCGCGGGCGTGGGTGTGCCGCAGGTCTCCGCGATAGCAAACGTCGCGGAGGTGGCGCATGGGGCGGACGTGCCGGTGATCGCCGACGGCGGCATCCGTTACTCCGGGGATATCGCGAAGGCGATTGCCGCAGGCGCGGACTGTATCATGGCAGGCAGCCTCTTTGCCGGCACCGATGAGGCGCCGGGGAGGATCACGACGATCAAGGGCCGGCGTTACAAGCAGTACCGGGGGATGGGATCGCTCGGCGTCATGAGCAGCGGCGAGTCGAGCGACCGCTACTTCCAGAAGAAGGAGATCGGGCGGACCAAGTTCGTTCCCGAGGGCGTCGAGGGGGTCACCCCCTACGTCGGCCATGTATCGGATGTCATCTACCAGCTTGTCGGCGGCCTGAAGTCTGCGATGGGCTACACGGGGTCGAAGACGATAGCGGATCTGAAGAAGAACGGCAGGTTCCTCAGGATTACGCCCGCGGGTTATGGCGAGAGCCACCCGCACAATATTATGATCACCGACGAGGCGCCGAATTATCGCCTCTTCGAGTAATTATTTTATATTCGAATCACTAACGTTTAGTAAATATGCTCGAGGGCAGTGAGGTTTCCCGTCTCCTCGACATCCTGGGAAACCGGAACAGGCGGCGAATAATAGAACTGCTGAGGCAGAAACCGTGTTTCGTGACCGAGATCTCCGAGCGCCTGGTACTCAGTCCGAAAGCGGTGATAGAGCACCTGCAGCTGATGGAGCGCGAACAGCTCCTCATTTCGTGCCAGGATGAGCGCAGGCGAAAGTATTACTACCTCTCGCATGACATCAATGTCATCGTAAACCTGCAGAAGCAGGACGGGGTTACGCTCCCCTCCGTTGAAGAGAACCAGTTAACACGTTTTTCAAGAAACCTCGAGGCATTCAGGAGAATGGTCAGGGCTCGTGACGAACTTCTGGAGAATCTCGAACAACTGGAGCGGGAGATCGAATCGAGGTTCGCCGAGGTCATGCGCATGCGGGGGGGCTTCGTCACGGATGACGGGGACCTGGGGATCATCCTCGCCCTCTCTCACGCCGACCTGGCCTTCGCGGAACTCGAAGAAGTGAGCAGCCTGTCCACGGATGAGCTGAAACAGAGACTGGACAACCTCATACGCATGGGGATTGTCGAGCGCATCAACGACCGATACAAGATACGTGGTACACATGGCGAACAATCCATACGACGAAATGTTTAGAGATATCGCGCGGCTGATGGAGAGGATCCTGAGCGAGATGCCCCTCCAGGACCCCAGGATCATCGGGTTCACCATCATCAGCGGAGCCCCCGAGGGAGCACCTTACCCCGATCTCTGTGAAGACGAGGATGGCGAGTCCGCTGTTGAGGTGGTCGAGGGGGACGACTGCATCTACATCACCGCGGTGGCGGATGCCCGGGCGGCCGGCGCCCCATACGTTACGTTCCAGGAAGATTCCGTGACCCTCTGCACCGGGGGCGACGAGGAGACGGTCATCGATCTCGAATGTGAGATTGATGTCCCGCACAGTTTCTACAACGTGCAGCACGGCGTGATCGATGCTGTCTGCCCGAAGAAGAGCGCGCCCGGCGGGATTGCCCGGTCCTGAACCGGCCTCCGCTTTTTTGCAGCGGGTTCTGGAGAGACTTCCGGAACCGGCATTTCAGGCTATCCTCCGGCTGAAACCGCTAAAAACACTTGAAAAAAAAAGGATGCTTCACTCCTGATACTCTTCAAGAGCAAGCTGGTACATCCAGTCGAGGAGGAGCGCGCATTCTTCCGGTGTGCACTCCTGATCGCAGCCGATGCAGGGAAGAACCTCTCCTCCCGCAAGGATGATGCAGGGATCGATCGCCCGCTTCTTCGCCCGCAGCAGATAGGTCTTGATGCCGTCGCTGCGGAACTCGATGCGCTCTATCAACCCGGCATCCAGCAGGCGCTTCACAATTCTTGAGCATTTCCTGCTATCGATATCAAGGAGTTTCCAGAGCTCGCTCTGGAGGACTCCCTGTCGGTGGGACTGGATTACTTTGAGTGCTTCTTCCTCCAGGTCGGACATGGCTATCAGAGCAGGGGCGCAATGGTCAGGATATTGTTGCCGCGTATGACGACGGTCCCGAGGGTGCGGCCCCGCTGTTCTCCGGTATACTCGGTGGTCTCGTCCATATGCAGATTCAGGTGTTCATCCACCGCCACGAGACGTCCCTGGAGTTTCCTGCCGTCATCCTTGATCTCGACGACGACTTTAGAGTCAACAAGCGAAAAAACCTTCTTTACAGGGAGTACGATGCCGTTAACCATCTGTTCTTATGTGGTTATATTCATGCATTAAGTTTTCCCCGGAGAACCGCGGCAACCGAAGGGCACCGCATACCCGCAGGCAGATGCCGTGACGATCGGTAGATGACCGTGAGCAGCCGCCTGGTAAAATGAGAGAGAGGGTTACTCGGGGAGGTCTTCCCAGCGGTCCTTGAACTGCTTCTCGACGCCCGGGAGGGTGGTATACTCCATCTCCTCGAGCGAGAGGCGGTGCGGTTCGAACGGCCCGTGGGCCCGGAGCACGCTGGAGAGCTCGCAGCACTGGTCGCGGACACGGTTGAACGCCGGGTCGTCGAACATGTCTGCAGGCCCGATCAGTTTCCCGTTGCAGACCTGGAACCCGAGACAGATGACCCGGGGCGGTCCGTCGAACTGCGTGCAGTTTGCATCGCCGACGCCCACCGGCATGAACGGGCCGTGGTGCGAACCGCGCATCCAGCCGGCCACGAGGATGGGCGTCCTGAAGGGGTCGATGACCTCGCCCACCGCAGGGAATCCGCTCTGCGCCCTGACGATCATGACCGGGTCGTCTTTGCCGACGTAGCGGCCGGCCATCAGGTTCAGCCGCTGCGTGCTTGTGGATGCCCCGATCTCGCCATTCCTCTTCCAGATGTACTTGATCACATAGCGGCTCGGTGCTCCGATATAGGCAAGGAGGCTATAGGACTCTTCGGGAGTATTGAAGAGGATCTTGCGCTTCTCCATGACATCGTGGACCTCGAAGGTGAATCCTTCGTGCATCGACGGGTCGATGACGAGGCCGGACGTGCTGAAGGGGTCTGCGAACATCCTGTAGAGGAAGTAGTTCCACGCCCCGGGCTCGGTCTTATCGGCCATGAAGATCAGGACCGGGTCGGAACCTCGCTCTTCAAACTCCATCTCGGCAACACCGGGTCCCATCCCTTTGACGTTGCCGCTGAACGCATCTCCGAGCAGGTCCTGGCCGGCGCCATAGAGTTTCATCTCCTTGGCGAGTTCGGCACACTCCATGAAGATGTCCCACGCCAGCTTGTGGATCTCTTCATTGTCCTCACCCCTGGTGTGCGTCATGATCAGCTCGAGGTCGTCACCGCAGTGGGTGACGTACGAGTCGATGAGGATGCTGCCTTCTGCTTCCTTGAGCCTCCGGGCGGCCACCTCAAGGAGCTTCGGGTGGGTTCGGGAGTGCCCCGGAAAACTGCCTACATCTGCTTTAATTACGGACACGGTGGTCTTAACCATATAATCACCACTACCTGGACGGGCCTAGCCCTTACGACTAGTAGATAGGTATTACTGTATATGTAGGTGTTGTTGCCTTGAAAAAAGGTTGGCTGCGGCAACCAATTTTCGGACTCGCCCTTTCCGGCTATCCATCACGGGACGTGTGCCCGATAGTGACGCCGAGGCCGTTCTACTGCCTTCTACCTTTTTTATCGTTTTAACCTGATCTGCCGGCGATAGGAGTGTCGCCGGGAGCAGCATTTCAGGGGCTGGCGTGTGGTGACCCCCATCGGGGTCGCGCGTTCTCTCCGGGAGGTATCGCCCCGATGTCGCCGGGAGGAGGGCTGGAAAGAGTGAGATGCAGAAAAAAGAGGTATATTCCTTGCGGCCTCCCGCCCGGTACCTCCCGGTCTGCTCGCGGGCGGAAGTCGCTGCCGGTGAAAAGTATTGTGGCGCTGCCGGCCCAAAACCGGCAGGCACTTTGACGTTTCAGTCGATCCTGATCGACTTGCCCCGGGAGAATTTGACCTCCAGGACGCCGTGCTTGTAGTTCGACTGCATGGAGTCGGCGTCCACGGCCGGCACCTCCACCGAAATCAGCTGGTTGCCGCCTGCGATGATCGTCAATGTCCCGTTGATGAGTGACAGGTGGATATCCTCCTTATCGACACCAGGGAGATCGATTGCCACCGTCACGTCGTCATCGGTCGTATACATCTCAGCTATCGGCTCGATGGTCCCCTCGGAGGAGGGTTCTCCCGGATCCGCTGCGGGAACCGCTTCTTTTGCCGCTGTCTCCGTCTTGCCGGCGTCATGGAGGACGATCTTGAATCCGTAGGCAAACGGCCTGTCCTGATCTCCCTGCTCTTTGAGCCCCTGCTCCATGAGGCGTTTCATCAGTTCGTTGAGTTGCTGGAAGATGTCTGCTGGGCTGTCACTCATGTGCATCACGTAGTTTCTGTCTCTGCTGATGAGAGGGTCGCATTACCCCTCCTGGGGGGAGCGCCCCATGGGGGAGCACTCCCTCAGAGCGCCGTAGCCGTCTGGGGCAGCGGGCGTTCTATTTTGGCCTTCAACTCCTTTGTGAGGCGCTTGATCTCGCCGAAGTCTTTCTTCCTCTGGTAGACCGCATCTTTGAGGGCCTTTGTCAGATCCTTGACTTCCTGCTCGATCTTTCCCGTCTCCCGCATTCCTGCACGGTTGATGGTCGAGACGGCATCTTCGAGTGCCGACCGCTGTTCCTGGTTGTAGAGGATCTGCCAGGAGTGGCGTTCGTTCTCTTCCAGCCGGTCGATATCGAGCGTGCCTCTCACGCGGGTGAGGGCATCTTCGAAGTGGTTCTTTGTGATCCTCACGTTGCCGATCGCCTGGCGCCGTTCTTCCTCGGTCTTCCCGCCCATCGCAACGATGAATTCGCGCATGGCGGAAGTCTTTGCTTCGCGGACCAGTGCCTCGATATCGGCTCCAACGTAACCCTCGGTCCTGTCGACCAGTTCCTCGATGTTCACGTCGTTCGCAAGGAGCTCCTTGTTTTTGAGGTATACTTCGAAGATCTTCTTTCTGCCTTCCCGGTCAGGCGGCGGAACGTAGATGATCCGGTCCAATCTGCCGGGGCGAAGCAGCGCCTCGTCCAACATGTCCGGGCGGTTGGTAGCGCCGAGAACCACGACATTGTTGAGCTCTTCGAGGCCGTCGAGCTCTGTCAGGATCTGACTTACCACACTTTCAGTTACGTGCGACGATCCTATATAAGATCCGCGTTTAGGCATAAGCGCGTCAATCTCGTCGAAAAAGATAATTGACGGTGCTGCTTGCCGGGCTTTCCTGAATATCTGACGAACGCCGCGTTCCGACTCCCCGACCCACTTCGAGAGGAGTTCCGGGCCCTTTACGGAGATGAAATTGCTTTCGCTCTCGTTTGCGACTGCCTTTGCAAGGAGTGTCTTGCCTGTCCCCGGGGGCCCGAAGAGCAGGATGCCGCGGGGGGGTTCGGTGTCAAGCGAGGCGAATATCTCCGGATATTTGAGCGGCCACTCAACGGCCTCCGCCAGTTCTCCCTTTACGTCTTCGAGACCGCCGACGTCCTCCCAGTTGACGTCGGGGATCTCTACGAGCACCTCTCGCATCGCGCTCGGCTCGACGTGCTTATGCGCTTCGATGAAGTCCTCGTTCGTCACGCGGAGCTGGTCCATGACCTCGGTGGGGATCTCCTCCTCGATCTTGATCTGCGGTATGATCCCGCGCAATGCGTGCATCGCCGCCTCTTTTGCAAGCAGCGCGATGTCGGCGCCGACGAAACCGTGCGTGGAGCGGGCGTAGTCGTCGAGGTTCACGTCATCGGCAAGCGGCATGCCCCGCGTGTGGATCTGAAAGATCTGCTGTCTCCCTTTGGTGTCCGGGATGCCGATCTCGATCTCGCGGTCGAACCGGCCGCCGCGCCGGAGGGCGGGATCGATGATGTCCGGGATGTTTGTTGCGGCGATCACCACCACCTGCCCCCGGGTCTTCAACCCGTCCATCAGGGCGAGCAACTGGGCAACAATCCGGCGCTCGACCTCGCCCTTCACCTCTTCGCGCTTGGGCGCGATCGAGTCGATCTCGTCGATGAAGATGATCGAGGGCGCGTTCTCCTGCGCGTCCTCAAAGACCTCACGCAGGCGCTCTTCGGACTCGCCGTAGTACTTGCTCATGATCTCGGGGCCCGAGAGCGTGATGAAGTGAGCGTCCACCTCGTTTGCCACCGCTTTTGCGATCAGCGTCTTCCCCGTTCCGGGCGGGCCGTAGAGCAGGACGCCTTTCGGGGGTTCGATGCCGAGGCGTTCGAAGAGTTCGGGGTGCCGGAGCGGGAGCTCGATCATCTCGCGGACGAGCTGCAGCTCGCGGTCGAGACCGCCGATATCCTCGTAGTGGACGTCGCCCGCCACCTCGCGCTTCCCCTCTTTGGGCTCATACGGGGTCTCCTTCAGCTCGATCTCGGTGCTGTCGGTGACGATGGCGATGCCTTTCGGGGCCACCTTGGATATCGCGAACGTGAGCGGGTTGCCGAGGATGCTGACCCGGATGAACTGGCCCTCGGTGACCGGCCGGCCGCGGAGGATCCTTCCCAGGTACTGCTCGCCGCCGACCAGGCGGATAGGCTGTGTCGGCTGGATGGTCACCTTCTTTGCGTAGCCTGCTTCGGTCTTCCTGATCCGGACGTTGTCGTCGATTCCGGCGCCGACGTTGCTCCGGGTGTTGCCGTCGATGCGCAGGATCGCTTTGCCGGTGTCCTGGGGGGAAGCCGGGCCATACGAGCGTCGCCGCCTTCTGGCGTCCTTCTATCTCGACGACGTCGCCGCTGACGAGACCGAGAGCCTTCATGGTGTCGATGCTCAGTCTGGCGATTCCCCGGCCGGCGTCTTCGTGAGCCGCTTCCTTGATGGTTACCTCAACGGATTCGGTATTGGCCATGTGAACAATCTCCTCCTGTAGGTTTACCATAGGTAAGTGCAGACTAATATATACAATTTTCCCTAAATCGCCCTTCCGCTGTGTCGGATAATCCCCTTTTCCGTAACGATGCAATCCATCTTCACGTCGTTTTCGTCGGCAGGAATGCTCTGTGCCTGCTGGCAGGAGAACGCGATGCCGATCTTCTTCGGGTGCGGGTACCGGCAGAGGAAGCGGTCGTAGTACCCGGCACCGTAGCCGAGCCGGTTTCCTTCGGCGTCGAAGGCGAGCATCGGTATGACGACGACCTCGACGTCCTCGGGCCGGGCCGGAAGTTCGTGGCCGATCGGTTCCGGGACGTCAAAAGTGCTCGGGACGAGGACCGCGGGGTCAGGGAGGTAGGAGAGGCGGAGACTGCAGGTCTCCCGTTCGATGATGGGCACGACGACCCGCACGCCCCGGCGGTCCAGGGCCGCGATCAGGCCTCTGGTCCCGGCCTCCGGGGCTTTTGCAACGTAGACCATGACGGTCGCAAATCCGTTGAGGAGGCCGAGGAGTTTTTCTTCGATGCTTGCACTGTACGTGGCGATCTCCGCAGGGGAGAGGAGGGATCGGGCCTCCTTTGCCTGCTCACGGAGGGTCGCCTTTGTCTGGCTCATTGTAAGAGAGTTTGGCTCAATCAGACCATAAAGCATGCATGTCCGGGGGTGGGGCCGGGCGGCCTACTTCTCCGTTCCCCGCCCGTCGCCGTAGACCTCCCGGAACCGGCGGAGGGAGGACGCAAGGACCCGGGTCTTTCCTATCATCGCGGCGATGAGGAGGACGTCGAGGATCTCGTCGCGGGATGCGCCTTCCTTCAGCGCGGCCCCCATGTGTACCTTCAGGCAACTGTCCGCCCCGGCCCCTGCGGCGGCCGCAATGGCGACCAGCTCCGCGGTCCTTGCGTCGAGGGAGCCTGGCCGGGAGATCTGGTAGTCGGCGATGGCGGAGAGCGCAAAGATATCGGGCCGGTCCCGGAGGATGGAGAAGATGAACGGCACGACGCCGAGCATCTCCTTTACATCTTCCATGACGTCGTCGCCGAGATCGTCGGCGTGGGCAAGGAATTCGTTCACGAGTTGAGCGTTATCGGGTTTCATGGATCTGTCCTCTTACGTGATCGTGGGTGAGGGAGGCGATAATGGTGTGGATTTTGATGTGAGGATGTTCGGGTGTTCTTGTGTGCAAGCGTATTAGACCGATTTTCCCACGCTCCGGGTACGCTGGACCGTGGGGATATCGCCACGCACTGCCCCCGCCCCTTAGGGGCGGGGGAGGAGGCCGGAGGCCGGGCGGGGTGGGGGTTATAGGCATTAGCTTACGAGATGTAGACAGGGGAGGGGGAGAATCCCCCTCCCCCAGGGGCGATATCCCCACGGTCCACTGTACTGGGACTTGCCCATAGTGGCCGTTCAGATATGTGCAAAGAGCAAGGAAGCACGATAAGACTGGCTCTGCAGCTCATGCAGTCTACCACCCGGAAGAACGAACACCCCCGCTACCCGAAAAACAATACCCATAAAAAAGACGAGATCCCGGGGGAAGCGCCCTCCCCCATCCCCATCAGAAGTTAAAATGCCGGCCGACGATCTTCAACGCACAGTAGTCCCCGCACATCGTGCAGGCGTCGGTGTCGGCAGGCATCCGCTCGGCCCGGATCGCCCTGGCGCGCTCGGGGTTGATTGCGACCGCGAACTGCCGCTCCCAGTCGAGGTCCCGGCGGGCGTGGCCCATCTCGAGATCCGCGTCCCGCTTTTTGAGTTTGATCATATCGCCGACGTGGGCGGCGATCCTCGAGCTGATGACGCCCTCGTAGACCTCCTCGGGGGTGGGGAGCGCCAGGTGCTCGGCCGGTGTCACGTAGCAGATGAAGTCGGCGCCGTAGGAGGAGGAGAGCGCGGCCCCGATTGCGGCCACGCGGTCGTCGTAGCCGGGCGCGATATCGGTGACGAGCGGTCCGAGCATATAGAACGGTTTTCTGTTCGTGACCCGCTTTTGCAGGACAACGTTGGTCTGGATCTCGTCGACCGGGATATGCCCCGGCCCCTCGACGATCGCCTGCACGCCCTCGGCATGCGCCTTGTCGGCGAGTTCAGCGTTGATGAGCAGCTCCTGGATCTGGGCCCGGTCGGTCGCGTCATGGACCGCACCTGCCCGCATCCCGTTGCCGAAGGAGAGGGTGACCTCGTGCTCTTTTAAGATCTCGACCAGGTAGTCGAACTCAGAGTAGAGCGGGTTTTCCTTCTCGTTGTGGAGCATCCACGCGGTCATGAACGCCCCGCCCCGGGAGACGAGCCCGCCGTGCCGCCCCTGGTTCTGGAGGCGCTTCATCGTCTCGTAGTTGATCCCGGTGTGGATCGCCATGAAGTTGGTGCCGAGTTTCGCCTGCTCCGCCGTGATCCGGAAGAGGTCGTCTTCTTCCATGTTGACGACCGCCCCGTGCTTCCGGGCGGCCTCGATGAACGCCTGGTAGAGCGGTACCGACCCGACCGAGAGCGTGGTCGCCTCGACGACCCGGCGCCGGATCTCCGCAAAGTCGCCGCCGGTGGAGAGTTCCATCAGCGTATCGGCACCGGCGAGCTCGGCCTGCCGGGCCTTCTCGACCTCCATATCGACGTCGACGATATCCGACGACGTTCCGATGCTCGCGTTGACCTTCGTCCTGAGCCCTTCGCCGATACCG
>JASGMC010000082.1 GCA_030156625.1 Methanoculleus sp. | reverse complement strand
TATGTCCCCGGAGCCACGATCAATGGCGAGGGGATCATCGAGGTGCCCATCGTCACGAACACCGGGCGGGAGTTCACCTACCGTCAGGAGAGCGTGAACGGCACGTTCGTCGTCCCGTACGCGACGTCCGGGTGGTCGGGCGAGGTGAAGGCGACCGGACCGTACCGGATCGCGGGCACCGGCCAGACGTTTGACGTCACCGAAGAGGATATCCTGCAGGGACGCACCATCAACTGACGAGGATGCGCTCTTCAGTCATCTACGGTGACATCTTTACCCGGCACGACATGGAGGCTCACCCCGAGTCGGGCTCCCGGCTACGGGCAGCCCTCTCCGGGGTCCCCGAGAACGTGAGGTGGCGCCCCCCGGTCCGGGGCGCCGAAAGCGACCTGGAGCGGGTTCATCGCCCGCAGTATGTCCGTTGGGTGCAGGAGATCGCCAGGGGAACCTGTTTTTTAGACGCGAACACCTACGTCACCTGCCACTCGTTCGAAGCGGCACTGTATGCCGCCGGATCGACCTTTGCAGCGGTGGAGCGCGCACTCGACGGCGAGCACCTCTTCGCCCTGGTCCGCCCGCCGGGACACCATGCCGAGCCCGACCGGGCGATGGGGTTCTGCATCTTCAACAACGCCGCCGTCGCGGCGGCGAAAGCACTTTTATCGGTCGACCGCGTCGCAATCCTCGACTGGGACCTGCACCACGGCAACGGCACCCAGACGGCGTTTTACGGGAGCGACCGGGTGCTCTTCTGCTCGGTACACGAGGAGAACAGTTTCCCGAAGACCGGGTGGGTGGACGAGATCGGCACCGGCGCGGGCCGGGGCTACACCCTCAACGCCCCGCTTGCGGCGGGGTCCACCATCGCCGATTACCGGCACGTCTTCGAGGAGGTCTTCATCCCGGCGCTCGTCCGGTTCCGGCCCGACGTCCTGATCGTCTCGGCCGGACAGGACGCCCTCTCCGACGACGAACACGGGCGGATGCATCTCGAACCCGATGATTACGGCGTGCTCGCCAGGATGTTGATCGACGGCACGGACCTTCCGCTCGCGCTGACGCTCGAAGGGGGCTACGGCCCGTCGCTCGGGAAGGCTATCGACGCGATATTCCGTGCCCTCGCGGGGAAGCGCTTTGAGCCCGCCGAGAGGCCACTGAACCGGGAGACGGAAAGGGTTGCGGATCTCCTGAAGAAGGTCCGGTTCTGCTGAGTGCGACGGTTCGTAGAACCGGAGCTTGAGAAAACGCGAAGCGTTTTCGAGTTGCGACCGGCCAAAGGGCAGGAGCACCGGAGTCTTCGCGACTCGCACCTCCGGTGCTCACGCTCCCTTCGGTCGCGCCGCGAAGGTGAGGGACAGGAATCTCCCAGGCTGCCGGCCCGTGGAGAGCCTCACCCCTGCGCAGATCGCTTCCGGTCGGGGTCCATGTAGGATATCTCGAACCCCGGGATAATGACCCGCACCACCGGCACCGGCGTCCGTGAGAGGTCGTAGACACAGACCCGGTCCGTATGGGGAGCAACCTCCTCGAGCACCCGCTGGATATCGAGGTCGAACCGCCTGGTGCTCTCGTCGGGGACATCGGCGATATCGACGGCATCTGCGTCGGCAAACCACATCCGGTTGATCCGCTTCAGCCGCTCGTATCCCGCCTTTCGAAGGATCCTCTCCCGCTGGGGATCGTTGCGGCCGCCCTGGAGGTAACTTCCCCGGCTCTGGGCGACCTCGGTCAGGGCGCGGAGCGCTGCGATCTCGGGGCAGAGGTGCGTCCCCGACCCGATGACGAGCATCGCCGGGTCCTTCGTGACGGTGTCGTCCGCGGCGGCCGCGACCGTGGGGATGCCGGTCTTTCCCTCGAGCAGCCAGAGGTGGATATCGATCCCGTTCTCTTCGAACCGGTCGAGGACCTCGCGGGCGGCGCACTCCTTCTCGATGGCGAGGCGGCGGCCGAGGTCGCGGTTTTGGTCGGCAGCGCTGAGCGCGTCCCGCTCGATCACCTCAAAGAGGGCGTGCAGGATCGCCTCCTCCATGACGTTTCCCGATGCAAGCCCGTTCGAGTCGCTCCTAAAAAGGGGTATTGCCATGCCGAGCGAGTCGTAGGGGTGGAAAACGGCGTTGCTCGGGACAAAGATCTCCTCGTCGTTCAGGATATCCCACGCCGGCGTCCAGTGGATCTTCTCCCCCTGCTCGAGCTTGCGCGGCAGGAACAGGTCTTCGGGGTACACCGCCCGTCCCGGGCCGATCTCCTCGTAAGTCGCATACTCCATCCGGTCGCCCCGGTACTCGGCGCAGTAACGCTCGAGCGCCTCCATCATCGCCGAGACCCGGGCGTGGACCGGCTCCTTTCCTTTTCCCGCGTGGACTCGAACCGCTCCCCGGGCCGCTCCCGGCCGAACCGCCGCAAAGACCGGGATCCCGACCCGGTCCAGGGGAGTGACGTCGACGATCTCGGTAACGCCGATCTCCGTCATCAACGGTTCCACGGCGGCCCGGGTCTCCTCCGGAGACCGGGAGCGGTGCGTCCCGTCAAAATACAGCTTCTCTACCGGACGAATCGTGATTGGCATTCAAAGTACCTTGGGGGTGATACCTTAATAGTATGGCAGATGTACCCTACCGTGTTATGAGCACGGATGATGTGACGGTGGGCGCAGTCGTCCGGTACCCGCGCACCGGCACGACCGGGAAGGTCGTGCGGGTCGAGGAGATCGACGGCTGGAAGTATGCCGAGCTCGACAGCACCGGACTCTACTACCGGGTGGACGAGCTCATCGGCGCCGACAAAGCGGCCGGAAACGCGGAGAGAGAGGACCGTTCTCTCGAGGAATACCTAAAAGAGCACAAAGAGCTCCAGAAGCAGCTCGAAGAGGTTTGGGAGAAGGGGATCGACCAGAGCTGCGAGGGCGGCGGTTAACCCTCGACCGGTATGGTGGTGAGTTTCACCGCCTCGACACCCTTCTGTGCCATCAGCCTCTCGGTAATATCCTTCATTACGGCCCCCTCCCCCCGGATCAGGATCACCTCGAGGCACTTGTTCTGAGTTACGTGTGAATGAAGGGATGCCTGGATATTGTGGGCATACTGGTGCTGTATCTCGGTGAGCGTCTGGAGCAGTCCCCGCTGGTCATGGTCGTAGACCATTGTGATGATGCCCTGACGCTCGCCTTTTACATCGGAGATCCACTGGTAATGAGTGATGTAGCTTCGTATTGAATCCCGTATCCCTTCGGATCGGGAGGAATATCCCCGGAGGCTCAGGATCTCGTCGAATTTGTCGAGAAGGTTCTTGGGTAGAGAGATCCCGATACGTGAAAGTTCGGTATCACCTGACATATTGCGATCAGTTTCCATATCTCTCTTCATGGGGTATAAATATTCGCTAATAACCAGAGTATTATTCATACTTCGTATGCCGAAGGGGTGGTGGCAAACGAGAGATCGCCCGGCACGCAGTATAAAAGCGCGGCAGGAAACGGCAAAGTAATCCCTACTGATTATGTATAAGTAGTGTCACTATATATTGGATAAGGAGGTTCGAAAACTTTTGCGAGATGCATTCATTCCCGGTGTCAATATTGGGCTCGTTGGTCATGTCGATCACGGCAAGACCACCCTGGTCAGCGCGCTGACCGGTACCTGGACGGACAGGCACAGCGAGGAGATCAAGCGCGGCATCTCCATCCGGCTTGGTTACGCCGATACGACTTTTTACAAATGTGAGGGGTGCGAGGGGACGGAGGCCTATTCCTCCCATCCCGAATGCCCGAAATGCGGAGGAGAGGCGGTCCCGTTCCGAACGGTCTCGTTCGTCGACGCCCCCGGCCACGAGACGCTGATGGCGACGATGCTTTCCGGTTCCGCACTGATGGACGGCGCGATGCTCGTTATCGCTGCAAACGAGGCCTGCCCGCAGCCCCAGACCAAGGAGCACCTGATGGCGCTCGAGCTGATCGGGATCAAGAAGATCGTCATCGTCCAGAACAAGATCGATGTGGTCACCCAGGCCGAGGCGCTCGAGCACTACAAGCAGATCAAGCGGTTCATCAAGGGCACCATTGCCGAAAACGCACCCATCATCCCGGTTTCCGCGCAGAAGGGAGTCAATATCGGTGCCCTGATCCAGACCCTCGATACGGTCATCCCGGAGCCCGAACGCAACCCGGATGTCGACCCGCTGCTGCTCGTCGCACGGTCGTTCGACGTCAACAAACCCGGCTGCAACTGGCGGGACGTGAAGGGCGGCGTCATCGGCGGTTCGCTCATCCGGGGAGTCCTGCACGAGGGGGACGACATCGAGATCCGGCCCGGCCGACAGGTTCAGATCGAGAACCGGACAAAGTGGGAGCCGATCGAGACGAAGATCACCTCCATCAACGCCGGCAAGACCGGTGTGACCGAGGCGTCGCCCGGGGGCCTCCTCGGCGTCGCGACGAAACTCGATCCGGCACTGACGAAGAGCGACGCCCTCGCCGGGCAGGTTGCCGGGCTCGTGGGGAAACTGCCGCCGGTCTGGGATCGGCTGAAGTTCGACGTCACGCTCATGGATCGGGTGGTCGGCGCGGACAGCGAGCAGATCATCGAGCCCTTGAAGCACAAGGAGCCGCTGATGCTCTCGGTCGGGACCGCCGTCACCGTCGGCGTGATCGTGAACACGAAGAAGAACCAGGTGGAGGTCCAGCTGAAGCGGGCGGTCTGCGCGGAAGTCGGCGCGCGGATCGCTATCAGCAGGCAGGTCGGCGGACGATGGCGGCTGATCGGCATGGGGATTCTGGTCGAGTGAGGGTGCTCCTCGACACGAACGCCCTCTTAATGCCGGCCCAGTTCGGGATTGACCTGTACGACGGACTTATGGCCCTCTTCGGGGACTTCGAGCCGATAACGCTCGAAGAGGTGGTTGGCGAGGTCTCGGGGCTCGCCCGTGGCCGCGGCCGCGATGCCGCTGCCGCGCGCGTGGGTCTCGCGATGGCCCGGCGCTCGAAGATCGTGCCGAGCGGGAGTACCGCAGAACGTGTGGACGACCGGGTGGTCGAGTATGCCCGACGGGAAGGATGCACCGTGGTGACGAATGACCGGGAACTCAGGAATGCTCTCCTCGACGAGGGGATCGACGTCGTTTCGATGCGAAGAGAGAGAACATTGGAGCTGATGAGGGGATAGTTGAAAATGTATTATAAAATGACGCTGGAGGACAAGGTGCGCGTCCCGCCGCACCGTCTCGGGGAAGACCTGGAGAAGGTCATCCTCAACGTACTGCAGGAACAGCTGGAAGGCAGCATCGCAAAGGAGATCGGCATCTTCATTGCGGTCACGAATATTCTCAACGTCGGCGAGGGGGAGTTGATCCCCGGCGACGGCGCCGTCTACTACGATGTCAGGTTCGAGGCGGCGGTGCTCCGCCTGACGCTCCAGGAAGTGATCGAGGGCGAGGTGGTGGAGACGACGAGTTTCGGCGCCTTCATCAGCCTCGGACCCATCGACGCCATGCTCCATGTGAGCCAGATATCGGACGAATATATCAACTACGACGAGAAGAACGGCAGGCTGATCTGCCAGGACTCGAAGCGGTCCATCGCCGTCGGCGACGGCATCCGGGCCCGGATCGTCGCGCTCTCGCTGAACGAGCGTGAGCCCAGAGAGAGCAAGATCGGCCTCACCATGCGGCAGTCGGGCCTTGGAACTTTGACCTGGCTGGAAGAGGAACTCGAAGAAGAGAAGAGGAAAGGAGCGGCATAACATGGTCGTGCGTAAGAAGGTGGTCAGGGTCTGCCGCGAGTGCCACCGGGTCGTGGAAGGAGAGAGCTGCGTGATCTGCGGCACGACCAACCTGAGCGAAGACTGGGCGGGCTACGTCGTGATCATCGATCCCGAGCATTCGGAGATCGCGAAGAAGATGAACATCACCATGGCCGGACGGTACGCACTGAAGGTCCGTTGATGCTCCGGTTACCCGAAGCGCACCGGGATCTCTTCAAAAAACCGTTCGGTACTCTCTACGGGAGTATCGGCGAACTCCTCCCCCGGCTCGAAGGCCGGGCGGTCTACGCGGTCGGCGACGTGGTGACCCACAACCTCCTCGCCGCGGGAGTCGTCCCGGATATCGCCATCATCGACGGTTACACGATGCGCACGCCCTGCAACCGTTCGCCCCTGCTCCGGGCGAGAAGGCTGACGGCGAAGAACCCTCCCGGCACGATCACCGACGAACTCGCGGACGCAATCGATGAGGGGGTCCGGGGTCAACCCGCAGTGATCTTCGTCGAAGGCGAGGAGGATCTCGCGGTCATCCCGCTCGTCCTCGCCGCGCCACCGGGTGCTGCCGTCCTTTACGGCCAGCCGGGGGAGGGGGTCGTCCTCCGGCTCGTTGATGCGTCGGCGAAGAAGGAGGCCGCGTCTATGCTGAACGTTTTCGTGCGCGAGTGAGGGGCGCGGCGAAACCCGTCCCCGCGCCCCATCCCAGAGTATAAATAAACCCGTCAACAATATTTTAGGGATATCGATGGACTTCGAAATTACCCGTGATGTGAGGAACGAGTTGTTGAACAGGAGAGAGGTTTCGTTTACTCTCACCTTTGACGGACCGACGCCCTCGCGGAAGAGCATTCAGGAGAAGCTCGCCGCGCTGCAGAACAAGGATGAGAACCTCCTCGTGCTGGACCTGGAGAGAACCCGGTTCGGGAAGATGGAACTTCTCGGCCGTGCCCGGATCTACGACGACGAGGAGAGCAAGAAGGCGACCGAGCGGGAGTACCTGCTCAAGCGCGGCGAGCCAAAGGCTGAGAGCGAGGCGTGAAGAGCATGGCAGTCAAGAGATACGAGTGCTACGAAGTCAAGGGCGATGCGGCGGTTCTGCAGAAGCGGCACTGCCCCCGGTGCGGCCCCGGCGTCCTGATGGCCGAGCACAAGGACCGCATGGCCTGCGGCAAATGCGGCTACACCGAGTTCCGGAAGTAGGTCCTCACCCGGATACCAATACGGCCGCGGCCACGGTTCGCGGCCGGTCTTTTTATAACGGAACGAACGGAGCGATACCTGTTTTATGCCGGATGTAATACCCGACGACGGTCTGGTGCTGGGTCTCGAGGGAACCGCGTGGAACCTCAGCGCCGCCCTCTTCGGGGAAGATCTGGTCGCTCTCCATTCGTCACCCTACGTCCCGCCGAAGGGAGGGATCCATCCCCGGGAGGCCGCGCAGCACCACGCCTCGGTGATGAAGGATGTCGTCTCCCGGGTGCTCGCGGAGCCGGAGCGGATCAGGGCCGTCGCCTTCTCCCAGGGGCCGGGCCTCGGCCCATCGCTGCGGACGGTGGCGACCGCCGCACGCGCCCTCTCGATCGCCCTCGGCGTGCCGCTCGTCGGCGTCAACCACTGCGTGGCGCACGTCGAGATCGGGAGGTGGGCGACCGGATTTTCGGACCCCATCGTCCTGTATGCGAGCGGGGCGAACACGCAGGTGCTCGGTTACCTGAACGGCCGCTACAGGATATTCGGGGAGACGCTGGATATCGGCCTCGGGAACGCGCTCGACAAGTTCGCCCGGAGCCACGACCTCCCGCACCCGGGCGGGCCCGCCATCGAGAGGCTTGCGCGCGAGGGTGACTACGTCGAGCTTCCCTACACGGTGAAGGGGATGGACCTCGCCTTCTCCGGGCTCGTCAGCGCCGCCCAGGAGAGCAGCGCGCCGCTCGAGGATGTCTGTTTCGGCCTGCAGGAGACCGCGTTTGCGATGTGCGTCGAGGTGACGGAGCGGGCGCTCGCGCATGCCGGCAAGGACGAGGTGCTGCTGGTCGGCGGGGTCGGCGCGAACGGGCGGCTGCAGGAGATGCTCAGGGTGATGTGCGAGGACCGGGGAGCAGCGTTTGCCGTCCCGGAGCGGACATACCTCGGCGACAACGGCGCGATGATCGCCTACACGGGCAAGGTCATGCTGGAGCACGGCGTCGTGCTTCCCCTCGAAGAGTCGCAGATCCGGCCGGGGTACCGGGCGGACGAGGTGGAGGTCGCCTGGCGGACGGAGCCCGGCGAGGTCTTTTCTGTCGGGCCGCACGAGGGGGGCGTCGCCCGGGGCGCGGAGGCGGTCGTGGAGATCGGAGAGGAGAATGTGGTCAAGCGCCGGACGAGCAAGCGCTACCGCAACCCACGCCTCGATCGGCGGCTGATCGCGGAGCGGACCCGGGCAGAGGCCCGCCTGATCGCGACGGCGCGGCGGGCGGGCGTCCCCACCCCGGTGATCCGGGATATCACCGCGGACACGATCGTCATGGAGCGCGTTGAAGGCGAGGTGCTGAAGTACGTCTCCGCGCCGGAGAACATCCGCCTCGCGGGCGAGGCGGTCGGGAGGCTGCACGGGACGGGGATCGTCCACGGCGACCTGACGACGAGCAACATGATCGTCCGCGACGGCCAGTGCGTCCTTATCGACTTCGGGCTTGCGTCGACATCCTCGGAGGTCGAGAGCCGCGGGGTCGACCTCCACGTCTTCTTCCAGACGCTCGAGAGCACGACGGAGAACTTCGAGGAACTGAAGGAGGCCTTCGTCGAGGGGTACGCGGGCGTGTTTTCCGGGGCGGACGAAGCCCTTGCCCGGGAGCACGAGGTCGAGCTGCGGGGGCGCTATCTGTGAGGCTCGCGGTGGTGACGAGCAACGCCAACAAGGCGCGGGAGGTGGCCGCCTACTTTATGGGAGTGCTGGAAGTCGAGCACGTCCCGCTGGAGTGCCCGGAGTTCCGCAACGACGACGTCGGGGAGATTGCCCGGGAGAAGGCAGAGTTCGCCTACCGGGCAATCTCCCGTCCGCTTATCGTCGACGATACCGGCCTTTTCATCGACGCGCTCCGGGGGTTCCCCGGGCCGTACGCCGCTTACGTCCACGACACCATCGGGAACGCAGGAATCCTGAAACTCGTGGAGGGTGTCGAGGCCAGGGGCGCGCACTTCGAGACGGCTATCGCGTTCGCCCGCGAGGACGGCATCAGGATCTTCCGGGGAATCCTCCCGGGGACGATCGTCGCCCCCCGGGGGGAGGGCGGGTTCGGCTACGACCCGATCTTCGAGCATGCCGGGCAGACGCTCGCCGAGATGCCGCTTGCCGAGAAGAGCAAGATCTCTCATCGGGCGCGGGCGCTCGAGGCGTTCCGCGCCTGGGTCGAGCGGGAGGCCGGAGGCGGCAGAACTGTTAATAGTAGCAAGAACGAATAGTACAAAACTGACAAGTGGTGTTTTCGACATGGCAAGATTTCCTGAAGCTGAAGCGCGTCTGCTCAACGTAAAGGTCTGTATGAAATGCAACGCCCGGAACGCAATCCGCGCGACCCGCTGCCGCAAATGCGGCTCCGACGAGCTCCGGGCCAAGTCCAGGGAAAGGAAGGCGTAACGCACCCGGCCGCGCAGAGGCGGTTCCGGTATACTCTTTTTTGCGCAGGTTATGGGTGAGCGGGAGCGCCCCATCTTTCAGGCGCTGTAATAGGTGACCTTTCGGCCCTCTTCGCTGTACTCGCCCCGGTAGGTCTCGATGTTTCGCTTGTAGCCGATCCGCTCCTCGAACCCAAGTTCGCGGAGCCGTTCGCGAACCCGCATCACGTCCGCTTCGTCCGCCCAGTCCCGGGTGTAGACGTAGATGACCGACCGCTCGTCGCGCGAGTCCGGGTTCGGTTTGGCGGTGCTGACTTTCGCGGATATCCCGAGAGTTCCCTTCACCGTTTCGTCCCGGATCTTCCGCCACGCCTCGTCCACCTCATCCGCGGCGACGAATATGAGCCATTTCCCCACCCGATCATCGTCGAGGCCTCTCCCCGAGGGGCCGGGGGCGTCCTGGACGATCCAGTACATCCGGGTCGTCTTCGAGGGGAGGACTCCTTCACCCCCTCTCAGGGGTGCGTAGATCGCATCGATCCCGCCGAACCGGCTGAGGAGCGCCTCGGCGAGCTCCGGGTAGTCTTCCTCGAACC
Source organism: Methanoculleus sp. (assembly GCA_030156625.1). Lineage (GTDB taxonomy): Archaea > Halobacteriota > Methanomicrobia > Methanomicrobiales > Methanoculleaceae > Methanoculleus. The sequence goes on along the minus strand of JASGMC010000082.1, from coordinate 1,342 downwards.
GCCCGAAGATCTCGCGGACGTCGGCCTCGAAATCAGTTCCCTGCTCGACGAGTTCGAACAGGTACGGGCCGCGGAGACGGATTTCGCGGTTGAGGTAGATCTCAAAGATCCCGTACGCGACCCCGGCCAGGGACTCCGGATCGATCTCTTCCATACCTAATGGTAACCGCCGGGAGAGTAAAAAGAATTTTGAAGTGTTACCGGCCAAGTCTTTCTGCAACAAGCTCTGCGGCCCGCTCTCCGGAAAGCAGCATCCCCCCGAAGATCGGCCCCATACGGCACTCCCCGGCAACGGCGTTCGCCGCCATCCCGGTAACGAAGAGGCCGGGGAAGACTTCTTTTGTGTGGTCGAGGATCCGGGTCTCGGCACGCTCGGCCCACATGAAACTCTCACCCTTCACCTGGAGGTTGCCTCCTTTCCGTTCAACCATCCGGGCGATCATGGCGTCGTGGCCGGTCGCGTCGACGGTGCAGGTGCAGGCCACGGTGAGCGGGTCGACGTGCAGCCCGGCCATGTCGACCGGCGTCCAGTTGATGACGAGGCCGCCGACCCTGCCGTCGCCCCGGACCATGACGTCCTCGACGGTGGTGAGGTTGAAGAACTCGACGCCGGCGTCGCAGGCGGCTGCGGTGAGCTTCGCGACCGCTTCGACCGACTTCGCGACGTAGTAGCCCTCCTCGAACTCGCGATAGGCGATACCGAACCGGTCGAGGAGCCGCCGTGCTTCTTCCTGGACGACGATCCGGGGAAACATCATCCCGCCGCCCCACATGCCGCCGCCGATGCTGAGCTTCATCTCGATGAGTGCGCACCGGACGCCGCGCTCCCCGAGGAGCGCGGCACAGGCGAGCCCCGAGGGCCCCCCACCGATGACGGCGGCGTCCATCTCGAGGTGGTCGATGAGCGCCCGGTGCTGCTCCTCGAGAATGGCCCTGCTGATGGTCACTTCGTTCAGTATCATCGATTTTAATGTTTATCGCCCCGGTATCATAAGGACACTGGCGCACGGTGGAAACGCACCGGATCGCAGTTCAAACGGAAGCAACCGCAGAGAGTGGCATATACCTTAATAGCAATCCGGCACAATATATCCCCGTCATGAAGTGGACGCGCGACTTCGGTCTCACGATGAGGATGTTCTTGACGTCGTTCCTGCTCCTCATAGTCTACCTGATCTTCCTGGGCATCCTTTCGGCCCTGGGATTCGGCTTTGAGTTCCTTCTCTTCGTAGCTGCCGGCATGGCATTCGTCCAGTACTTCTTCTCGGACAAACTGGTCCTCTGGAGTACCGGCACGCGTATCGTCGGGGAGGACGAATATCCCGAGCTGCACCGCATAGTC
>JASGMC010000081.1 GCA_030156625.1 Methanoculleus sp. | reverse complement strand
ACGGTGGCGGGTATGGTCGGCGATCCCACGGTGTCAAACGTCACTCTGAACCACAACGGCGTACCTTCGACGATTCCGGTGGAGAACGGGAATTTCTCGGTGACGGTGAACCTTTCTGCGGTCAACACCATCATCGTTACGGCCGTCGACTCGGGCGGCAACCCGCAATCGGCAACTCTCCTCCTTGACGGAGACATGTTGCCGGCCGCCTTTGAGCAGGAGATCGGGTTTGATCCGCTCAACGCCGACTCCAATTGTTCGCAGCAGTCCGGGGACCAGTCCGAGAACGGGATCATCGACGGCTACGAGGTTTTCGACGGCAGCCTGCCGGTCTTTGCGAAGGCGCGGATCGGCGCCGATCCGTTCCTTGTCGACACCGACGGCGACGGCCTGACCGACGCATTCGAACTGCTCAACCTCGGGTTGCTGACCGATCCTACCCTGATTGACACCGACGGCGACGGTACCCCCGACCAGAACGAGGATCTCGATAACGACGCCCTCACCAACCTGCAGGAGCAGGCGCACGGGACAGAACCGCTCCTCTCCGACACCGATTCCGATACCCTCGGCGACGGTGCCGAGGTCGCGGCAGGAACGAACCCGCTGCTTGCAGACGCCGATTCCGACGGTCTGAGGGATGATTCCGAGCTCCGCCTCGGCACCAACCCGAACCTTGCCGATACCGACGGCGACGGCACCCCGGACGGCAACGAGACCTACACGACGGTTGCGGAAGATCCGACGCTCGGCGTGACGGTCGAAGTCACCGGGACCGGGGATCTGGCGCGGTCTCTCCAGATCTGCAACATCACATCGCCGATCTACACCAGCACTCCGGCGCTTGTCGGCCCGGTCGTGGACCTGAGTTTCACCGATCCGCAGTTGAACGACACGACAGCTCCCGCGCAGATCACCCTGCCTTACGACCCGGCTCTGGTGAACGCCACGACCAATGTCTCGGTCTTTGTCTTCAACAAAACGATCGGCACCTACGAGCCGGTAAACACGACGGTCGATAACGTCACCGATACCGTATCGGTGAACGTTTCCGTCCCTGCCACCCTCGCGGTCTTCGACGCCGATGTCTGGGCGGGGATGTTCCTAGACCCGCGGGAACAGCAGGCCCAGAGCATGATGCTCCGTGCGGACGGCAACCTCACGGACCCTGGCGACATCCTGACGACGCGTGGCCTGGAAGACGAGTCCTGGACCGTGCGCCTCACCACGTCCCAGCTCCGGTCTCTTAACGTCCGGTGGTTCAACGGCGGCGCATCGTTCCCGGAGGGTGTCTACCAGATCGACTGCAGCGGCGCCTACAACAACGCGGTGCTGTCGCCGTGGATCGACTGGCGCATCGGGGCGAAATCCGCCTGGGACGACTACGGCAACCTCGGCATGACCGTTCGCTACTACGACTCGGGCGGCTCTTGCGACTCCATGGTCAGCGATCTGGTGGTCTCCGCCCCGGTCCTTCAGTTCACTCACGCGGGCGGCCAGATCGGGATGTGGAACCATGATTCGGGTATCCTGAGCGACAACGACGGCGATGTGACCTATACCCTGCGGTTCTACCAGGATATCGATACCGACGGCGACGGCATCCCCGACTGGCTCGAAGTGGCCGGCTGGTGGGACGGCTTCGGGAACCGGTACTTCACCGACCCGTACAGCGCTGATTCCGACGGCGACGGCCTGACCGACGGCGAGGAGGCCGGGCAGATGGTCCTGGTCAACGGGAAGATCTACTTCATCCTCGTGAGCGACCCGAACAGCGTCGACGGGGATGGGGACGGGATCAGCGACGCACTCGAACTGGACGAGTTCGGTACCGACCCGCTGGCGCGCGACTCGGATCACGACGGCCTGACCGATGCCTACGAGCTGGACAACGGTACCAATCCCAATAATCCCGATTCCGACGGCGACGGCTGGGTCGACGGCAAAGACGGCGAACCTGGCGATGCCGACACGCACGAGTACAGCGCCGGGCGCGCAGCGGCCGAACTGGTCCTCGGGTTCACCCTGGGCGCCTACGCCGAGGAGAACCACGACAACGTCTACTACCTGATCGGCTCGTCGCTGAGCGGGATCGTCTTTGTCGGCGACATCCGGGACGCCGGGGTGTACATCTCCCAGGGGGACAAGCAGATGGCGCTCGTCTGCCTCGTCGGGCTGGTTCCCACGGGTGGTGATGGAGCACGGTACATCTCGAAGATCGGGAAAGAAATGGCCGAATACTCGGCGGAAAATGCTGCCAAAGTGTCCGCGAAGATTGAGTTCCGGCGCACGGCCGTTGAGGCCATCCAGAAGAGCGGTGCGGGTGAGGTGGAGAAAGTCGCCTTGCTCGACGAAGCGTTCCTGGGGCTGGGGACAAGAGTTGTCAGAGCAGCGGATGGTGTTACTGCCGATGACGTGCTTGATCTCGTTGGCGATGAGACAAAGAAACTCACGCCAACCGAGATGCTGCGAGTGACCAAACGTGGGGACGGAACTGCTGTCTGGCTGGAGGAAGGTACACTTGACTCGGCTGGTGGTGAGGTTCTGGGAACCGTATATGACAATGGTGGATCCGGATGGGTTCATATCCAGAATAATCACATCTACTATCATGGTACCAACCAGTTTAGAGATGTCTTCGGCCCTGTGTATGAGGATCAGGATGCAATAAAGAATCTTATCCTGGATGGGGCGAAGAATGGGCAAAAGATTAATGATAACGGAGTCTACCACTACGTGGAGCCGAATTCTGGGGAAATATTGTTGTTGATTATTGGAAGTAATGGCTATATTGTAACGGCACACCCCTTGAGGATGAACTAACATGATGGATGAGTTGAAGGAAAAACTCAAATTTCCAACTTTTATTCGGGGTACGGTACCTGATGCTGTATATCTAGATAGCGTCTACACACAGCTTGTTCTTATCGAATTTGCTAGCGGGCAAAAGGCATACGTCTTTGATGGTGCCTTCGAAGGTCATATGCTCTGTACCCCTGATATGATTGGGGGGATTAGAGAAGTCATCTTGGCCATGTTAGTATCATCTCTGGAAAAAATGGAGGCCGCTGAGAAAAGTGTAGATGCACCATTAGACCTTCAAGGAGATTACGCCGGACCTGACCTCGACATCAATGGCTGCATAGAAGAGATCATCATTCCAGATGACCCTAAAAGAGCTGAACGATGGCACGGTGCCATCGTCGATTTTGAAGCTGGAAGGATGCTAATTGACATTGATAAAAAAAATTCCTACCTCCAACTCGATGTAGGAGACTACGTTCACGCTTACGGCCGTGTAGACCTCCGGGGAATTGAGTAGACTTTACCCCGGTATTTCTTTTTTGTACGATTTTCATCATAACTTGTATCCAGCAGGAACTGCTGACTCTCAGAGACCTTTTTGGGCATCCCCGTCGGCTTTCACCGGGTCGACATCCTCAAGAGCAGCTACGCCCTGCTTACCATGACCTCGCGCAGCGTGGCTCCGGCTGGATCGACGGCAAAGACGGCGAACCGCTTGATGCCGACACATACGAGTACAGCGCCGGGCGCGCAGCGGCCGAACTGGTCCTCGGCTTCACCCTGGGTGCCTACGCCGAGGAGAACCACGACAACGTCTACTACCTGATCGGCTCCTCATTGAGCGGAATCGTCTTTGTCGGCGACATCCGGGACGCCGGGGTGTACATCTCCCAGGGGGACAGGCAGATGGCGCTCGTCTGCCTCGCCGGGCTGGTTCCCACGGGCGGTGACGGAGCACGGTACATCTCGAAGATCGGGAAGGGAATGGCCGAATACTCGGCGGAAAATGCTGCCAAAGTGTCCGCGAAGATTGAGTTCCGGCGCACGGCCGTCGAGGCTATTGCAGAACCTTTGTTTGGGATGGCTTCTAGGCCTTCCTATCCTCGATATTAACCGGAGGCCGGGCTCGCAGCCTCCGGGCTGAAAACCCCGGGGTGCCCCCGACGGGAGGGGTGCCTGTCACCCGTGCCTGACAAGCCGGTGGGTCAGCGCGACGAGGGGATGGCGGGCGTAATCGAGCACTTTGATGTCGTCGAGCGTCTTTAAATTCAGCGTCCGGGCCGTCCGCTCCATCCCGAGCTCGATGTTCTCCCGGACCTCGATGATGTAGGCGTCGAGGTTCGCAATCCCGAGCCGTTTTGCCGCGATCGCCCGGTGGTGCCCGTCGACCAGGATCCAGCGGCCCGGCCGCCTGACCACGATCAGGGGTTCGGCGAGCCCCTTCTTGATCTCGTACATCCTTCCTTCAAGTTCGTCCTCGTAGATCTTCGACTGGGTGGGCAGGAGGTCGTCGATCGGGACCGAGCCCCGTTTCAGGGTCGGTTCGACCCCGTAGAGTTTTTTCAGGGTCTCGATGAACTTGAAGACCTTCTCCGGCGAGACGTGCTCGATCTGGGACCTGATGACGTCGGAGTTCGACATGATCCCGATGAGTTCGTTTTTCTCGTTGACGACCGGGAGTTTCTGGATGCCGGAACGGAAGATGACACGGGCTGCGTCGTTCACGCTCATGTCGGGGTCGGCGACGATGAGGTGGCGGGACATCACCTGCTCTATCGGTGTTGACGGATGGGCAAAGAGAAGGTCCCGCGCCGATATGTAACCCACCACCTCTTTTGAGTTCTCCACGACCGGGAAGCCGTCGTGGTGCGTATTTTTTATTGCTTCGATGACGTCCCGGACCGTTCCGTGTGCGTCGACGGTGACGACGTCGTAGGTCATGTAATCCTTGACCTTCTTTTTATCCATCATGATAGTGTCACGCTGGCCCGACATGAACTATTCGGTTGAAATAGGTATCGGCATGAAAAATAGGGTTATTCGATGGGGATCGTGGTCCCGGTCTCGGTCGGCGCTTTCTTCAGCCGGACCTCGAGAACACCGTTCTTAAACGTTGCGGCGGAATTCTCCTCGGCCACCTCGGCAGGAAGCAGCACCGTGCGGCTCATCTGGCCGTAGACACGTTCCCGCATGAAGAAGTCCCGGGTCTCCTCCTCGGTCTCGCCCGTCCGCCTGCTGGTGATCTCCAGGTGCTGGGGATCGATGAGCCGGACGGCGACGTTCTCTTTCTCGACGCCGGGGAGGTCGGCAACAACGATTACTTCGTCCTCGTGGTCCCGGACATCCACGCGAAAGTCGCGGACTGCCGGAACGACGCGGCCCCTGACCTCTTCTCCCCGTGCGCCGATCCCTCCGAGCATGGACTGGAACCTGCTCTCCATCTCGGCCATAAGGTCGTCGAAGTCCTGCCATATCGTGCGATACGGCCCCCGTTCAATTCTTGCCATTGTAATCGCTCCTGTCTACTGGAATTGTCCCGAGGCGAGCAGGTCGCTTCGGGCTAACCTTAAGGTAGTGTTGCCATAATATAAATTTATTCCCTGGTGCTCCCCTCCCCCCGGAACAATATCATTTTATTTCACCAAACGGCGATTATACTCGTGATGAAAAAGACACAGCAGAAGACACCGAAGAGCGACACTGCGCCATGGATGAAATGGGCTTATGTGGGAATCGCCCTGCTCGTGGCGGTGGCCATGGTCGGCACCTACCTCGCCCCGATGTTCGAGAAGAAGCCGACTGCCCAGGTAGGAAATATGGCGGTGATCGGCTACACCATTCTCGACGAGGACGGGCGCCCCCTCATCACGACCGACCAGAACCTCCTCGCAAGCGAGTACGAGAAGGGGAACGTCGTCCTCCTGACCCACGGCCTGGAGATGCCCGTCGGCGGACAGGTCTCGGGTGAGAACATCGCCGTCATGCCGATCGTATACCCGGAGATCACCGGCTTCTCGGGCTTCGGGCTGCTGGGCTTCGAGACCAACGCCATCTCCGTGGGGCTCGTCGGGATGCAGGCCGGCGAGACGAAGACCATCAGTTTCTCCTACGGGACAAACGACCTCGAGATGAACCTGAGCGAAGAGGACGCAAACGGTATCGGCCTCAACTTCACGGAGACGAAAGTGGGCGATCTGGTCCCGCTCGGGTTGACGGCGTCGCCGGATGTCCCTCTCGGCAACGAGACCAACGAGACCCCGGCACTGCGCTTCGGGGAGGTCGTCGACAAGACCGATAATTCGCTGGTCATCATGCACCGCTACGGCAGCGCCCGGGTCACGCTCAACGGCATAACGGGGTGACGGCACCCCCACAGTTTTTTATAGTCTCCCTGCTTCCTGCCGTATATGGCGATAAAAGTGATAAGTTTCTACCAGGAAGGGTGCATGGGGTGCGAGGAGCAGGTCCCGATCCTTCGCGAGGTGGAGAAGGATCTCGGGATCGAGATAGGGGAGATCGATGCCGTGAAGAACCCGGAGTATATCAAAACGTATAACCTCCGGGTGACGCCGACAACCCTCGTCGTCGAGGGCGACGAGGTCAGGGAGCGGATGGAAGGGCTCGTCCACCGTGAAGACCTCGAGGCCGCGATCCGGCGCCACCTGCAGAAACCCCTGCCCCGGTGAGGGATCACCGCCTCTGGTAGCGGCCTTCGAGATACCCGTAGATCCGCTTCACCCTGCGGGCCACCGTCTTCCAGCCCTCTTTTCGCATGACCGGGCCGTCGCGGAGTTTGATGTGCGATATCCGGATCCGCCGGCCTGCGAAGGTGTAGGTCTCCCCGACGACGAACTCGTCCTCGCCGTCGGCGGTCTGGTAGAGCGGGAGGGTCGTGCGCCCGGTGTGGATCGACGCCTTCACCACGACCTGCTCGATCCCGCGAGTCCAGAGGGCCGTCACTTCGCCGGCCGCCGCCCGGCGGACCCGCTTTGCTCCGACCTCGATGCCGGTGACCTCGACCCCGAAGACCTCGTCTCCGCACTCCGCGGCGATCTGGTCTCCGAGGGAGACGACCTCGTCCTCAAGCATCTCGACGGTGCAGACCATCGATTCGGTTTCATGGCTCACGATGGCTTTGACGGTGAGGATCTCGGGTTCGGGCGGCTTTGGAATTCGGTGGACCTGGCCGCACTCACTGCACTGCACCACCAGTTCGGCGGCTTCCCGGAGAATCTGGTGTTCGCACTCCTCTTTACAGACGGGGCAAACGATGCTGATCATTCATTAGCAATAGAATCCCTCTCCTAATAAGCATGAAGGCGAGAGACATCGTGCGGGCACGGGGGCACCCGCTGGTCCGGGGAACGCACCCGACGACGTTTGAGGTGACGAAAGACGAGACGCTGACCGCTGCCGGCGACTGCATCATCGGCGTCGCCGCCGACAGGGGCGCCGCCGACCTCGATCCGGGCTTAAAAGAGTTGCTCCGCGACGATCGGGCGGTGCTCACGACCCGTCTTACCGCGGGCGGCGAGGCCGTCGAGGTCCGCTCAAGGGGCAGTGCGGCGTTCACCCTGGACCACCCCGCCGACCTCGTCTGGCGGCGGAGCGACTTCGTCTCGGACCGGACCGTGGGCATCCACTCCGACCGGGTGGCGGCGACCCTCCCCCGGGAGTTCATCGAGGCGCTCCGGCGGGGGGAAGAACTGGTCGTCGAACTCGAGGTGGAGATCCCCCCAGGGTTCTGAACGGGACCCATCACCGGGCGCCCCGCATCCCGTCCCGGATCTCGCCGAGCACCAGTACGCCGATTCCGAGGAGCAGAACGATCGCGAAGAGCCCGACGATCAGGACCACTCCCGTCGGGAGACCGCCGAGGAGATCCAGGATCGCGACGACGCCCACAGCAAAGATCGTCATTACCGCCCACGTCTTTTCGTCTACCATGATGCACGGTGCGCCGCTCTGTGCCATATACGCTTTGAAAGGAGTTCGCGTTCACGACCGGTCCCCGAACGCGTATGCACCCCGTGATGCCGCCGGGGATAGGTTTATGCATTCACGGTGCGGGGAGACAGATGAGGCATGCAGCCGTTCACCCCGGTGCTCGAAGACCTCCTCAAAGACCTGGAAGAGCTCGACCGCCGTCTCCGCCCGCGCAGGGCGGGTGCTGGTGCTGTTCCCGCGGAAGACCTGCTCCTGCAGAAATCGCACCTGGCCGAGATCTACGGCCTCGTAGACGCGCTGATCGCCGGCATCCGAAGCATCGACACCGCATACCGGCGGTACCGGGACCGGTTTGCCCGTTTCCCGGCGGGGTGCCTCTGCACCGGGGCGGACGGCGTCATCCTGGAGGCGAACCGGGCGGCAGGCACCCTGTTCGGCCGCGCTCCCGACCTCATGCAGGGTGTCTCTCTCGACACGTACCTCCGTCCGGAGTGCGTCCCGGCGTTCCGGTCGGCGGTTGCGGCGCTCGGCCGGGGTGAAGAGGTCCCGGTGCAGGAGTTTTCGCTCGCCCGGGCCGACGGCACCGCCACTCCGGCCGCCGTGGCGGTCTCGACCTTATACGACCCCGGCAGCGGTGCGGCCGAGTTCCTCTGGGCGTTCTGCGATATATCAGGGCAGAGAAGGGTTGAAGAAGCCCTCCGGGAGAGTGAAGAGCGCTACCGGGAACTGACCGAGAACATCAGCGACGCCTTCCTCGCCATGGACCGGGACGGCCGTATCGTCTCCTGGAACCGTGCGGCCGCCGGTCTCTCGGGCAGCCCGGAGGAGGAGGCTGTCGGAAAGAGCATCTACGACCTGTTCCCGCAACTCCGAAACGAGGAGGTTGCCGGGTTCTTCCGGGAGGTCACGGAGACCGGCAGGCCCGGCGTGAGCGAGTGCGGGTTCCGCCTCCACGGGCAGGACCGTATCTTTGAGGTGCGTGCCGTCCCCACCCGTGCAGGCATCTCCGTCTACCTCCAGGACATATCGGCCCGCCGCGAAGCCGAAGAGGCTCTCCGGCGGAGTGAAGAGCGGTGCCGGATGGTCGTGGAGAGCCAGACCGAGATGATCTGCCGCCGGCTTCCCGACGGCACCATCACCTTCGCGAACGATGCCTACTGCCGCTACGCCGGCATCCCGTGCGAGGACCTCATCGGGCGGCGGTATGCTCCCTCCGTCCCGGCCGACGACCAGGCGCGGATCCAGGAGAGCCTCGCCTCCCTCACCCCCGATCACCCGGTGTCGACGGTCGAACACCGGGTGATCGTGCCGGACGGCAGGGTCCGGTGGCAGCAGTGGACCAATACGGCGTCTTTCGATGACGAAGGCTCCGCTGTCGAGTACCAGTCGGTGGGCCGGGACATCACCGATGCGCGGATGGCGGGGGAGGCGCTCCTTCTTGCGAACCGGAAACTCAACCTGCTCTCCGATGTGACCCGGCACGATCTCCTGAACCGGCTCAACGTGCTCTCCGGCTACCTCGACCTCTTCCGGGAGCGGGTGAGCGACCCGGAACTGCTGGAGTACTGCCGGAAAGAGGAAGAAGCCGTCCGGGACATCCGGCGCTACATGGCCTTCACCGCGGAATACCGCGATGTCGGGGTGGCCTCCCCCGCCTGGCAGAATGTCCGGCGGATCGTCCGCGAGGCGGCGGCGGGGCTTGACCCCGGATCGGTTGCCGTCGAGGTGCGGACGGGCGATCTGGAGGTATATGCCGACCCCCTCATCGTCAAGGTCTTTGAAAACCTCATCGACAACTCGCTCCGGCACGGCGAACGGGTTACCCGGATACGCATCTATCCAGAAGAGTCCGGCCGGAGGATCAGCCTTGTCTACGAAGACGACGGCATCGGCATTCCCCATGAAGCGAAAGAGAACCTTTTTAAGCGGGGGTTCGGGCGGCAGACCGGATTCGGGCTCTTCCTTTCCCGGGAGATCCTCGCCATCACCGATCTCTCCATACGGGAGACCGGCGAGCCCGGGAAGGGTGCGCGGTTCGAAATAGGCGTCCCGCCAGGGTTCTATCGCTTCACCGGTCGCGGCCAAGCTCGGTGAGTTTCATCTCAGCCGTGCCGAGGAGGTCTTCGCACTGTTTCACGAGAAGCGCACCACGTTCGTAGATGGCGATGCTCTCCTCAAGGCTCGTCTCGCCGTCTTCCAGCCTCCGGACAATCCCCCGCAGTTCTTCCAGCATCTCTTCAAAGGTCTCTGTCATACGTTATCTCCTCCACGACGGCGCTCGCCCGGCCGTCCTTCATCCGCAGCACCACGCGGTCGCCCGGTCCGAGGTCGCCGACACTTCTCGCAATTCTCCCGCCCGACTCGACGATACAGTAGCCCCGGTCCAGGATGGCGAGCGGGTTCTGCCCCGCAAGGCCCGCGCGGACTTCCGCGAGGGCGGAGCGCTCCCGCTGCACCCGGGCGAGCGCCGCCCGGCGGAGCAGTTCGTCGTGTTCGGCGAGGCGCTGCATTCGCTCGTGAACCCGGCGTGCGAGCCGCCGCGGGTGCATCCGCCCCCGCAGGTCCTCGACCTCGCTCTGTGAGGCGGCGAGGCGGCTATGGACGAGCAGGCGCATCCTCTCCTCGCACCCGGCAAGTTCCCGGAGCACCTCCCGGCGTTCCGGCACCGCTCGTTCCGCCGCCGCGGACGGCGTCGGCGCCCGGAGGTCCGCGGCGAAGTCGCAGAGGGCGGTGTCCACCTCGTGCCCGACGGCGCTGATCACGGGTGTTCTGCACGCCGCGACGGCTCTGACGACGTCCGGGTGGTTGAAGGGGAAGAGGTCTTCGAAACTCCCCCCGCCGCGCCCGACGATGATCACGTCCACGAGCCCGTCGATCCGCCGGATCGCCTCCGCGATCTCGATGTGCGCCCCATCGCCCTGGACGGCCGTCGGGGAGAGGACGACCTCGGCCGGATACCGCCGGGAGATGACCGAGAGGATATCCTTCACCGCCGCGCCGGTCGGGGAGGTGACCACGCCGATCCGTTGCGGGAAGAGGGGGAGGGCCCGTCTCCGTTCGGGGGCAAAGAGCCCCTCGGCGTCGAGTTCCTGTTTCCAGCGCTCGACCATGAGGTGGCGCTCGCCGAGGCCCGCCGGGAGCATCTCCCGGACGATGAACTGGTACCTGCCGTGAGGCTCGTAGACCTCCACGGACCCCCAGGCGAGGACGTCCATGCCGTCTTTCGGCTCGAACGCGAGCGCCGACGTGTAGGTGCGCCACATCACGCAGTTGATAAGTGCGGAGTTCCTTCCGTTTCTCTCCGAAAGCGAGAAGTACCGGTGGCCGGAGGCGTGGTCCCTGTAGTTGGTCACCTCCCCCCGCACCCAGATCTGATGCAGGCGTGCGTCGTCGAGGAGGTCGCAGATGAGCCCCGAGACCTCCGAAACTCCGAATATCGGGGTGCCGAACCGTTCCGGGCCGGTGGAATGACCGCCGAGCATCATCACAATCTATTAGACCGATGGTTTATATCAAGTAGTGTTATGGGCCGTTTCGCCGTCTCGACCATG
>JASGMC010000080.1 GCA_030156625.1 Methanoculleus sp. | reverse complement strand
TCTTCCGATCTCGATATCCCCACGGAATCCGTGCCAGTGTGACTGCAGAATACTGCCAGATACGAAGAGCGTGAACACAGGAGGTGCAAATCGCGACGTTCCGAAGCACGACTGGCCGGAGGGTGCGCACTCCCCACGGTCCACTGCACCGGGATTTTACCTCGCTTCGGCTTTACCTGTGAGTCGCTCGCGGGATGCCCAAATACCCTCAAGTAACGACCATGCCGGAAGTCCAGGCCCAAAGAAGCCCACCCACCGAAAAGAAGTGGTCGAAAACCCTCTTCAGATCGCGATCCCGACAAGGTGGAGCAGGACCAGGACCAGGGCGCCCGGCAGCCCGCCGAGGGCGCAGATGAGGATCGTCACCAGGTTGATCTGGATGTCGGGAGCGCCGAACCACGCGAGGACGTTGAAATAGTTCAGGAGCCAGAGCGTGATGAGCCCGGCGATGGCGTTGATGACGAGCGTCAGGGCCTTCTTCATGAGGTAGTAGAGCGCCGCGGCTATCGCTACGGCAAGAAGGATGGCAAGGATCTCTTCCATCATCTATTTACCAATGATCTGCTGGTTATTTAACCGTATTGATGGAATCGTCAGCCGTCCGACGCGTCTTGTGTCTTTTCCGAGCCCCCCGATACCCGCGAGCATCTCAAAGACGTTCCCGGAGAACATCGCCGACCTGATGGGTTCGACGAGGTCCCCGCCCTCCATCCAGAAGGGGTTTGAGATCTCCACCGAGAAGTCGCCGGAGAACGGGTTCGCGGTATGGGCGCCCACGACGTCGTGGATCCAGACCGCCCGCTCGTCGCCGGGCTCTTTCATCCGCGGGCCGTCGACGAAGAGGTTGTGCATGCCGATCCCGGGGGGTTCGCCCCCGGAGCGGACGGCGCTCCCCGTGCTTCCCTCGCCGTAGCGGTAGCCGGTCTTGAGGTCGTAGGCGAACCGGCCAAGCACTCCCTGCTCCACGAAGACCAGGCGCCGGGTGGGGACACCTTCCGCGTCCCAGGTGGTGCTCCCGAGGCCGGGAGCAAACGGGTCGTCGTAAACGGAGAGCGATTCGTCAAAGACCTGCTCGCCGATCTTGTCCGCGAGGAACGACCGCCCGGCTTTCACGTTCCGCCCGGATAGGGCCGGGAGGAGAACATGGCCAAGAATGCTTGCGGCCGCAACCGGGGAGAGGACGACGTCGTAGCGCCCGGTCTTGATATCGCGCCCCGATAGAGAGCGTGCGGCAAGCGAGGCAGCCTGCTCCCCGACCGACCGGGCGTCGATATCGGCACGGAACGGGGAGGCGTCGAACTCGTAGCCCGTGGACTGCTCCCGGATCGCTTCGAGGGATACCGCCGCTACCGTCCGGTCCATGCCGTAGAGGACGCCGCTCGTGTTGGCGACCATGAGGTACGACCGGGCGAGGTTCGCGCCGCCGCCGACGACCTCCACCGGGTGCTCCGCGGCACCCGAAAGGAGGTCGGCGACCATCCCCGCCGTGTCCTCCACCGCGACGATCAGGTCGCCGTCCGATGAGGATGCGGTGCTCGTCAGGTTGGCCGGTCTCGGGAACCCTCCCCACTGCTGCGAGGTGGCAAGCCCCCCGCTCGCGAACGCCGCATCCAGGCACTCCTTCCACCGGTCGGGGTCGCCGGTGCTTGAGAACCCTATCCGCCCGTCTTTGACGGTCCGGACGGCCATGCTCCAGGCCTCCGACTCCTCGGCTGTGCCGATGATGCCCTTCTTGATCTCGGTGCTGACGCTCTCCCCGCGGGCGTAGAAGACCTCGACCTCGTCGGCCCGGCGCTCGCCCTCCCGGAGGACTCTCTCGATAAGGTCTTCGCCCTTCATCCGCCCCGCCCCCCGATGGTTGCGTTCTCGAGCAGGAGGTGCGGCGCGCCGTCGCTGACCGGCACGCTCTGGCCGCCCTTCCCGCAGTATCCCGGGCTCATCTTCCGGTCGTTCCCGACGAGAGCGATGTTATGGAGCGTCGAGAGGATCTCGCCCGAGAGCGAGACGTCCCTGACCATATCCGTCGTCTCGCCGCCCTCGACCAGATAGCCGTACTCCGCGTTGAACTGGAAGACGCCCCGGCCGGGGTCGACCTGACCGCCACGCGACCCGATCAGCAGGATGCCGTCCCTGCACTCGGCAAGGATCTCGTCGTAGGCCGCGTCGCCGTTCTCGATGAAGGTGTTGCTCATCCGGACGATCGGCGGCGCCCCGTGCTCGGAGCGGGCGTGGCCGGCGATTCCGTTCCCGACCGCCGCGAGGGTCTCCCGGTTGTGGAGGTAGGATGCGAGGATGCCGTCGCGGATGATCTCGGTCCGCTGCACGGCCACTCCCTCGGCGTCGACAGGCATGAACCCGAACTCGTGAAGGGAGGGATCGTCCACGATGACCAGTCCCTCGCACCCGATCCGCTCCCCGATCCTCCCTCCGAGAACCGATGCGCCCTCGCGGACGAGGTCGCCCTCGCTCGCGTGGCCGACCGCCTCGTGGGTGAAGACACCGGCGAGCTCCGGGTCGAGCACAGCCCGTTTCGTCCCGCCTTTCGGGAGTTTTGCGTCGAGCAGGGATACCGCGACCTCGCCCGCCTTCCGCCCCAGGTCCTGCTTGCCCCGGAGGTTGAACCCGGTAGTGATGTGGTCGCGTTCGCTCCCCATCTGCATCACACCATTTCTGGACGCGATCGCGAGGACCGAGAACCCCGACCGGACCGCCTCGTAGGAGTACTCGTTCCCGCTTGAGTCCAGAAAGCGGACCGAATCGATTCCCTCGGTGTAGCGCGCCCGGGTGTTTCCCACCCCCGGGACCCGTGCCGCGCCTTCGATCCCGGCAAGCAGCCGGGTCTTCTCCTCGAGGTCGATGTCCCGGGGGTCCTCCCCGAGGGGCGGGACGGGGAGCACGCCGCGCGGCGCATCGGCAAGGTCGAGGCGGTCCTGTGTGACCGCAGCGAGGCGCGCCGCCGCTTCGACGAGAGCGTTCAGTTCGCGCTTCGAATCGATGTCGACGTGGTCGCGGGTGAGGATGCCCCAGCCTTGCGACCCCAGTACCCGGATCACGGCTTTGTCGAAAAATGAGGTGCCCGCGGACTCGACCACCCCGTTGTCGATATCGACCAGGGTGACCTCGCCACGTACGCACCGGATGTCGTAGTACCTCACTTCAGCCATAGGGCATCAGACCGCGGTGCGCCCGGCGTTCGGGTCGAAGATGGTGGTCGGGGTGACCGCCATCTTCCGGAGTTTCGAGAGGAACCCTTCGCGGTTCTCGGGCACGAGTGCGTTCTGGAGAACCTCCTCGATGTGGTCGACCGGGACCACCTCGACCATCGTGCGGTAGCGGTCCTCGATAAGAACGTCGTCTAAGTTCGACCGCGGGATGATCACCTTCTTGATCCCGGCCTTTGCCGCCGCCTCGATCTTGTAGGTGACCCCGCCGATGGGAAGAACGTCGCCCCGGACCGAGAGCGACCCGGTCATCGCGACGTCCTGGCGCACCGGGATGTTCTCGATGGCGCTGATCACCGCTGTTGCCACGGTCACGGAGGCCGAGTCTCCCTCGACGCCGCCGTAGGTGCCGATAAACTGGACGTGGATGTCCATGTTCCTGACATCCTTGCCCGTGAACTTCTTTATGAGAGCGCTGACGTTCGTGATCGACTCTTTGGCGATCTCCTTGAGCATCCCGGTCGCGATGACCGTGCCGGTCGCCCCCTGGCTCGGGGTCACCTCGGCCATCACCGGGAGCACCGAGCCGGAGTCGCTCCCCATCACGGCAAGCCCGTTCACCCTTCCGATCTTGGTGCCCTCAACGACGGTGATCTCGTAGTCGCGGCTCCGCCGGATGTACTCGTCGGAGATCTGGTCCTCGATCGAGCGGGAAGCCGACTTCGCGGCGAGAACGTGCTTTACCGAGGTGAACTCGGCACCCTCCTGCCGGGCAAGGTCCCCCGCCACCCGGATGAGCCCGCCCATGTCACGGAGTTTCAGGGTCAGGTGGCCCTTCCGGTTCGAGCGGCGCCGGGCTTCGCGGAGAACCTCGAGCATGGCATCGCGGTCGAAGTGGGGGATCTTCCCGTCGTTCTTGACCTCCTGGGCGATGAACCGGATGAACTTCTTCCGGTTCTCCGCGGTGTCCTCCATCGTCTCACGCATGTAGACCTCGTAGCCGTAGCCCCGGATACGCGACCGGAGAGCCGGGTGCATCCCCTGGATGGCGTCGATGTTGCCTGCCGCAATCATCACGAACCGGCAGGGAACCGGCTCGGTCCTGACCATCGCGCCGCTCGAGCGCTCGCTCTGACCGGTGATCGGGAAGGTGCCCTCCTGGAGCGCGGTCAGCAGGTTCTGCTGGGAGTGCGGGGAGAGGGTGTTGATCTCGTCGATGAAGAGCACGCCCCCGTGTGCCCGGTGGATGGCCCCGCCCTCGACACGGTCGTGGGAAGGCGTCTCGAGGCCGCCGCTCTGGAAGGGGTCGTGCCTGACGTCGCCGAGCAGGGCGCCCGCGTGCGAGCCGGTGGCGTCGATAAAGGGCGCGGGGGTGTTCGGGTCGTGGGAGATCAGGAGTTTCGGGACCATCGTCTCTTCGCGGGGTGTCGAGTACTTCAGCGCCATGAAGATGAACGCGGCGGCGATGATGCCCATGAGCCACTGGTAGGTGATGATCGCGTAGCCGATGATACCGATGATGAGGAGCATGATGAGGGTGCTCCGCATCTGGATCTTCTTTTTCGCCTCCACCTTGTGGGCGTTGACGATCTGTTTGCCGCGGGTCGCAGGCACGGTCCTGATGATGGGGTTGTTGTTATCCTCGGGGTTCGGATAGACCAGGATGTCCTGCAGTTCCTCTTTGGGGAGAAGCTCGGCCATGGCCTTCGCCAGCATCGATTTGCCGGTTCCGGGGGTGCCGATCATCATCACGTGCCTGCGCTGGACCGCAGCTTTGCGGATCACCTCGACGGCGTGCTCCTGGCCGATGACCTGGTCGATAAGATTTGGGGGTACGTCGATATCTGAAGATGCGCTCAGCTCGAGACCTGAAAGGACATCCATATCCTCCAGCTCGTCATTCGTGAGCTCTATGTTTGGAATTTCCGTTGATGTCGTCGAATCCATCGTCGAGTTTACCTCTTTGCTGCACTGGTACTTATATAATTTATTCATCCTCGTTCAAATACTTTCTAGCAAAGGTGTTCTATGAGAATAATCAGTACGGAACGGTCCCAGGTTCTCGCAGCCCGCATTGCCGAAAAACTGGGGGCCCCACTGGTCGAGACGAAATTTACCCGTTTTCCCGACGGAGAAATGTATCTTAAGTGCGGAGAACTCGACGATGAGACCCTGATCGTCAGCAGCGTCGTGGACAACGATATGCTCGTGCAGACCCTTCTCGCGATCGATGCCGCCGACCAATCAAGGAACACGCTGGTGGTCCCGTATCTCGGCTACTCGCGGCAGGATAGGCGTTTTTTCCCGGGCGAGCCGATAAGCGCCCGGGCGGTTGCGCGAGCCCTCTCGACCGGGATCGAGCGGGCGTTCGTCGTCAACATCCACGATCGAAGCGTGCTGGATCATTTCGGCGTCCCGACGAGAGACGTCACCATCGCCCCGGCTGTCGGGGGGTACATCGGCGACCTGCGCCTGAAGAACCCCCTGGTCCTCGCTCCGGACGAAGGGGCGACCGACTTTGCGGCCGATGTCGCCGCCGTCGGCGGGTGGGACTGCGACCACCTCGTAAAGACCCGGCTCTCGGGTGAAGAGGTCCGGATCGCCCCAAAGACCGTCGATACAGCCGGCCGGGACGTCGTGATCGTGGACGATATCATATCCACCGGCGGGACCCTCGCGACCGCCGCCTGCATGCTCCGGGAGCAGGGAGCAGCATCCATCCACGCGGCCTGCGTTCACGGGGTGCTCACGAGCGGCGCCTATATCCGCCTGCGGGCGGCGGGGGTGGCTTCGGTCGTCTCCAGCGACACCTACGAGAACGCCTCAAGCTTCATATCGGCCGCGAACGCAATCGCCACCGCGATCAGGGAAGATGATCACCGTTGACGGAACCCATCTGGAGGGAGGGGGGCAGGTCCTCCGCCTGGCGGTCGCCCTATCGGCGATCTCTCGAACTCCGGTCACCGTCACCCGGATCCGGCAGAACCGGCCGAACCCCGGGCTCGCGCCCCAGCACATCGCCGCAGTCCGGGCGGTCGCCGGGGCCTGCGAAGCCGAATGCACCGGTCTTTCACCCGGGAGCAGCGAGATCACCTTCACCCCGGGACGGCCCCGGCGGGCCGATCTCCAGATCGACCCCGGAACCGCCGGGAGCATCCCCCTCATCCTGCAGGCGTGGCTCCCGGTCGCGCTCCATGCCGGTGGGAGCATCACCGTCACGGGCGGGACGGAGGTGCCGTGGAGCCCGACGATCGATTACGTAGACCGCGTCCTCGCGCCGGTCCTCCGCCGCGCCGGGGCCTCGATCCGTATCGAGGTGCTCGAACGCGGGTACTACCCCCGGGGAGGCGGGCGGGTGCATGTCCGGGTGGAGCCCGGGCGGCCCGGTCCGATCGTGATCCCGGAAGGGGAGGAGCAGGGATGCGGGCTTGTCTCCTGCTCGGCGGGCCTTCCCGGGCACGTCACGGAGCGCCAGGCGGCAGCTGCCCGGAACCTCCTCGAGAGCGACCTCGGCCTCTCCTGCACCGCGGTCCTCGACCCACGGGAGGGCGGGGCGAGCACCGGGAGTTCCGTCACGGTGTGGAGCGGGGCGAAGGGCGCCGTCGCTCTCGGGAAGAGGGGGCTTCCCGCCGGAGAGGTGGGCCGGACGGCCGCCCGGGCCCTGATCGCGGAGTGCCGCAGTCCCGGCACGGTCGACATCCACCTCGCCGACCAGCTCCTCGTCTACCTCGCCTGCTACGGAGGGGAGTACAGCACCCACACCCTCTCGATGCACGCGAAGACCGCCTGCCGGCTGCTTGAAGCGTTCGGGTACGAGATCCGGTGCCGGGAGAACGATACCGTGGAGTTCTCGGCATGACGCTGGTCCTCGACGCCTCGGTCTTCTTTGCGGAGATGCCCATAGAGGAGACGGCCTGGACCACCCCCTCGGTGGTGGAGGAACTCGGGGACTTCCACGCGAAGTGCCGCTTTGAGGCGCTCGCGGCCGCGGGACTCCGGGTCCGGGAACCACGTGAGGAAGACCTCGCGCGGGTCGACGCGGCCGCACTCCGGACCGGGGACGCCGGGGTGCTCTCCGGGACCGACCGGGATATCCTCGCGCTCGCGCTTGAGTTATCGGCCGTCCTCGTCACCGACGACTTCGCGGTCCAGAACGTCGCGCACCGCCTCGGCATCGAGACCCGGAGCATCCGGCAGCGGCCCGCCCGGGCAATTAAGTGGCGCTACCGGTGCAGCGGGTGCGGCCGATACTGGCGGGAGCCGGGGGAATGTCCGGTCTGCGGCGCAGCAATCAAAAGAAAACTTAAATAGATTACCTGGAGATCTCTTCTCCATGTCCGCCCTCGAAGAGTTGATCACGAAGGCAAAGGCGCTCCAGGCAGAAGGGCACACTCCCGGCCAGATCTCCGACGAGCTGGGCCTCTCAATGGAGACGGTCACCTGGCTGCTCACCCAGCAAAAGGGCATGGAGGCCCCAAAAGACGTCCACATCGACTGGACGGCGATAGGGAGCCATGGAACCCTTCTCGGCGACATGGCGATGATGATGCTCAAGCGTTTCCTCTACCTGGCGGAAGCGGGGGGCGTGCGTTCCGGAGGAGAGGAACCGGATACGGTCGTCGGCATCGCGCTGTCGGGAATCCCGCTCGCCACCCTGATCGCCGCGGAGGAGGGATTGAAACTCGCGGTATACCTCCCGGCGAAACACAGCCGGAGCGAGACCCCCACCGGATCCCTCTCGGGCACCTTCTCCACGATCACCGCTCAGCGCTGCATCATCATCGACGACGTCGTCACGACCGGAACGACGCTTGCCGAGGCGATAGCGTTCCTCCGGCGGCACGGAGCCGTGCCGGTGGCGGTCTGGTCGCTCTTCGACAAGCAGGGTGCCCGGGAGATCGACGGCGTCCCGGTCCACTCGCTCTTCGCGATATCGAGGCTCGGGTGAAGGCCCGGATCACGCTTTTTTTCGAATAATCCCGGAGTCCGCCTCCCGGGGCCGGACGGTGCGGCCGGTGCGCCTGCCGGAGTTACCAGGCGCGTAACGTCAACCGACAGGCGATCCGTCCCCGCTGAACGGCGGGTGCGCCCGGGGAAGGTCGGCCCCTATCGATTAATATATATAGAACCTCTGAACAAACCTAACGGACAAAGGAGGATTATACAATGCTTGCTGGACAGCCCATCATTATTTTACGGGAAAATGTTGAGCGCACGCGCGGATTCGAGGCGCAGCGCTCGAATATCATGGCTGCAAAGGCAATTGCGGCCGCCGTTCGGACGACGCTTGGTCCCCGGGGAATGGACAAGATGCTGGTCAGCTCCAGCGGTGACGTGGTGATCACGAACGACGGGGCAACTATCCTGCACGAGATGTCCGTGCAGCACCCCGGCGGCAAGCTGGTCGTCGAGGTTGCGGAGGCCCAGGACGGCGAAGTCGGCGACGGCACCACGACCGCAACCGTACTCGTCGGGTCGCTGATGGAAGAGGCGGAGAGACTGCTCGCCCAGGAGGTTCATCCCACGATCATTGCGAACGGCTACCAGCTCGGCATGGAGAAGGCCCTCGAAATCCTCGACGAACTGGCTATCACGGTCGTATTCGGCGACCGCGACGACCTCTTAAAGATCGCCGACACCGCCATGACCGGCAAGTCCATCGAAGCCGTCAAGGACAAGATCGCCGGCATCGTGGTTGACGCGGTGTGCCAGGTCGCGAGCGAGACAGGCCAGGGCACCTACACCGTGGACGAAGACGACGTCAAGATCAAGACGCAGGTCGGCGACTCGATGAACGACGCCAAACTGATCCGGGGAGTCGTCATCGACAAGAAGCGCGTCTTCGAGCAGATGCCCACAAAGGTCACGGACGCTAAAGTAGCCCTGCTCGCCCTGCCGCTCGAGGTCACGAAGACCCAGGTCAAGTCGAAGATCAAGATCACCTCCTCCGACCAGATGAAGGCGTTCTCCGAGCAGGAGCGCGAGTCCCTCCAGAAACTCGCCGACCAGATCGTTGCCTCCGGCGCAAACGTCGTCCTCTGCCAGAAGGGGATCGCCGATGCCGTGCAGTATTACCTCGCGAAACACGGCATCTACGCCGTCGAGGACGTGAAGGAAGAGGACATGAAGTTCGCCGCGAAGGCGCTCTGCGGCGCCATCGTCAACAAGCCCGAGGAGCTCAACGCGGCGACGCTCGGCCACGCTGAGGCGGCCGAGGAAGTCCCCGACGCCGACCTGACGGTCATCTCCGGCTGCGACAACCCGAAAGCCGTCACGATCCTCCTGCGGGGCACTTCCCAGCTGCTGCTGGACGAACTCGAGCGGGCGGTCTACGACGCGGCCCGGGTCGTCCAGGATGCCATCGAGGACGGCAAGTTCGTCGTCGGCGGCGGTTCGGTGGAGACCGAACTCCAGCTCCGCATCCGCGACTACGCCGCAACCGTCGGCGGACGGGTCCAGCTCGCCATCGAGGCGTTTGCGAACGCTTTCGAGGTCATCCCGAGGACACTCGCGGAGAACTCCGGGTTCGACACGATCGACAAGGTCGTCGACATGCGCAAGGTCCACGCCGACGGCGCGAAACACGCCGGCCTCAACGTCTATACCGGCGAGGTCGTGGACATGCGCGAGGCCGGGGTCATTGAGCCCCTGCGGGTGAAGACCCAGGCGATCAAGAGCGCGACCGAGACGGCCATACTCCTCGTCCGCGTCGACGACATGATGGTCACCCAGGCCGGAAAGCCGGGCCCGCAATAAGTCATCCGCGCGAGGCGGTCAGGAAGATCCCGACCTCCTCTTCCTCGATTTTTTTATCCTGCGGCAGGCTTCTTCCGTGATGAAAGATCAGCGCCGCGTCCGGATTGCGCCCGAAGGAGAGGAGTGCGGTCTCGTAGGTATCCCCCGGCCGCCCCTGGTAGATCAGCACGTTGCCGTCCGGGATGAGGGTGAATCGACAGAGCATTGTCTCGATATTATTATAGTCGAAGAGCCTAAATACTCTAGGTTAATTCTGTGCCGAGGTAGTCTAGTCCGGGAAGGCGGTGGCCTCGAAAGCCACTGGTGTTCGGCACCTCGGGAGTTCAAATCTCCCCCTCGGCGTTCACCATTCACGTTCAAATCGCTGGCGAAACGCGCATCTTCCCTTCTTCTGACCCCTTTCATGCAGAGCTTAGCCCACTGTCTGTAAAGGACAGAGAATTCCATCGCGCCGAAGGGATTTACGCGTACAACTCAATTGCCCGCGGACTCGAAGAGCGATGTCGATCTCATCGCTGGACTTACGGCACAGAGAGGCATCGGCACTTTCAGGGTAAACACGAGTGTCGGGGTCATCTGCCGGAGTTAGCCCGATCAGCGGGTTTGCAGGGCAGGTCTCAGTGTGAACTTGAACGCCGCGCCTTCTTCCGGGCGGCCGGGCACCCGGTCCTCGACCCAGATCTTGCCGCCGTACCGTTCCACGAGGATCTGCACCAGGTAGAGACCGAGTCCCTTACCGACACCTCGCTTCTTCATTTCGTACAGCTGGAAGATCTCCTGCTTATCTTCATCCGGGACACCCGGACCGGTATCCTCGACCGATACCCGGACGAACCCGTCATCCTGTTCCGTCCGGACGGCGACTACGACTTCGGGACCACCGAACTTGACGGCGTTGCCGATGAGGTTTTTGAAGACCACGGTGAGAAGGTCATCGGCCTCGACCTGGTGATGCGCGCCGTGATAGGAGAAGATGCTGTCGGGATAACCTTCCATTGCTCCCCGGATCGCGGCATCAAGATCCATCGGTTTGAGATCCGGAGACGCCTGGTGGATCCGGCGGATAGTGGAGACGGTGCCCAGGATCTCGATGCTCTTCTGGACGCTGCGCTGCAGTTTCTTCACGTATCCGGCTGCCTCTCCATTCAGGGACTCGATGAGCAGGTCGGCGTAGAGGTTCGAGACGTTCTCGGTGTTCCCGATGTCGTGGGTGAGGATGTCCAGGTAGAGGTTCGCCTCCCGATTCGAGGTCTCCAGATCGTGGTGGAGCCGGCCCAGGTTCTCTGCATATCGCTGAAGCGCTTCCTCAGCCCGCTTCCGCTCGGTGATGTCCGTGAGGATGGCAATGGCTCCGACGATAGCACCGCCGCCATCGCGGATGGGAGCTGCCGACGTGTCCACCCAGAGCGGTTCCCGGTCCAGGCGGGTGACCATCACCTCTTCTCCCTGCACAGTCTCTCCGCGCAACGCCCGGTAGTAGGGGGTCGCCTCGAGAGAGAGCGGCGTCC
>JASGMC010000079.1 GCA_030156625.1 Methanoculleus sp. | reverse complement strand
CCGCAGGTGCGGGTTGCGACGGGCCGGAGGGCCGGAGCTCGAGCACCGCAGGTGCGGGTTGCGACGGGCCGGAGGGCCGGAGCTCGAGCACCGCAGGTGTGAAGGCAGGAACTTGAGAAGGCCGGAGGCCTTCCAATGGCGCTACCCGGACATGGGCACCGGCAGGCCCCCCGTTCCGGGTGCCCGGACAGCAAACCTCCCGGGCGAACGGATCCACCGGCCCCATTCGACACGTATAAGAGCACCCCGAGCGCAATACGTAGTAAACCTCACGACAATTGTACAGACCGCGCAATTTCGCGTGGAATGCTTTCAAGGGCATGGGGCGCCAGCCCCGTGTCCCTGAAAGGTAAAAAGTATGAGGCCAGTATAATCATGACTTCCAGAATGCATACCCCCCACACCACCTGTCCCAGCTGCCATGAAGAGGTCTTCCTGGACGAACTCGTGGGCGGGCGCTGCCCCCTCTGCGGGTATTCCCTCGATGAAGACGATGGAACGTGCAGCGAATACGAGGAGACCATAGAGCGCTCCGATCTCGGGTGGATGATCTTCCAATTTTATGTCTTCAAACGGTTCTGCAGCGAGGGAGCAAACCCGCTCCAGGTCATGCAGGTCCTCTCCCGGTACGAGGAGCTCACCCAGTGCAACCCCGCCGACGCGGAGAAGATGCAGTTCACTCTGGAAGTTCCGATGAGCCGCTGGGAACGGCTGCTCCCGAAGAGATGCACAAAATGCGGGAGAATATTCCTCCTGGGCGGAAAAGCAACGATATCGGGAGACATCTCGTCCCCCGAACACGTAAAATCATATACCTGCCCGTCCTGCTGATCAGTAGGTCCGGGCAACCAGGGCGGACGTGCCGTTCCCGCCGCAGGCGACGCACGGGCCGTCCGAGACGGCGATCAGGTCCGAGCGGATGTCGGACCCGATGATGCTCGCATCCACCGCCGCCTCAATCTTTTCCGCGCACTCCTGCGAGCCGCACCAGTGGACGACCGCAACCCCGTTCTTCACCGCTGCTGCCGTCTCTTCCAGGGTCGCCGCCACGGTGATCCGGCCGGCCATCGCCTGCCGTGCCGTCTGAGAGAGTTCCTCCCCGAACAGGGCAAGGATGGAGCAGACTCCTTCGACGACGCCGCGCCGATCGAGCGTGGTCTTCTTGCCGCTCCGGGTGACGGCGACGACCGTGTTCGCGTCGATGTCCCGCGGCCCGACCTCGATCCGCAGCGGGACGCCGCGCATCTCCCAGTGGTAGTACTTCGCGCCCGGGCGCATCTCCCGCGCATCGAGCTTCACGGCGAATCCGGCTTTCCGGAACTCCTCTTCAAGCGCCGAGGCCGCAGAGAGCACCTCGTCCCGCCGCTTCCCGACGATGATCGGCACGATGACGACCTCTATCGGCGCAACCTCCGGCGGGAGCACGAGCCCCCTGTCGTCGCCGTGGACGCTTATTACAGCCGCAATCGACCGCTCGGATATGCCGTAGCAGGTCTGATAGACATACTGCTGCTCCCCGTTCGCGTCCTCGTAGGTGATATCGTAGGTGCGGGAGAAATGGTCGCCGAGCATGTGCACCGTCCCAATCTGGAGCGTTTTGCCGTCGGGCATGACGGTATCGACCGCGATGGTGTAGTCGGCGCCCGGGAACTTGTCCCAGGCCGGGCGGCGGGATACGATCACCGGCACACGGAGGCTGTCGTAGAACTCCCGGTAGAGGCCGAGCGCGACCTCGACCTGCGCCGCCGCCTCCTCCCGCGTCGCGTGCACGGTATGCGCCTCCTTAAACGACGTGATCTCCCGGAGGCGGATGAGCGGCCGGGTATGCTTCGTCTCGTAACGGAACGTATTGACAACCTGGTAGAGTTTTAAGGGCAGATCCGTGTGGGACCGGATCCAGAGGGAGTACATCGGGTAGATGGCGGTCTCGCTCGTCGGCCGGAGAGCGAGCGGCACGTCGAGCTCGTTCCTGCCGCCGTGGGTGACCCAGTAAACCTCGTCCTCGAAGCCCTTGATGTGCGTGGCCTCCTTCATGAACTCGGTCTCGGGGATGAGGAGCGGAAACATCGTCTCCGCGTGGTCGCGGTCCATCAGGTCCCGGAGTATCCCGTATGCACGTTTCCTGACGGCGAACCCGTGGGGATACCAGACGTACAGCCCCTTGACCGGGTAGCGGACGTCCATGATCTCGGCTCGCCAGAGAATCTCGTTGTACCACTGGGAAAAATCGTCTTTCCGGGGAAGTACACCAGTATCTTCTTCCATCCGTCTCGTACCTCAAAAACTATCGATCTGCCTCTCTAAGCTATCATACTTAGGATTGCCGGCGTAATAAATGCCTCTACGGCCGCGGCAACCGCAAGAAACGGGACGACTACCCGGAGAAAGAGGCGGGCGAGAGGCAGGGCTCCGGCAGCGGCATCGCCGCTCCCGTGCCATTCGCCGATGAGCTCCCGCCCGAGGAGGAGGCCGAGGCCCCCCGCGATGAGGAAGGCGGGGACTTCGAAGATGCCGTGCGGCAGGAGCGCCGCGGCAATATAGAGCATGCCCTGCTGCTGCCGCACGAGTTCCGTCACCGCACCGATCAAAAGGCCGTTGAGCGAGAGGATCAGCACCGTGACCACACCGAAGGAGGCCCCCCCGAGGAAGAGAAGGAGACAGGTGGACAGGTTGTTCAGGAACAGTTTGACCGCGAGGACCGCCGGGGAGTCTGAGAGGAGCCCCGCTACGACCTGTTCGGAGAAGAGGGCCATGACCTCCGCGCCTACGCCTGGGTCGCGGGCCACGGCAGCGACGCCGAGGCCGACCGAGACGGCAAAGAAGACGGCCGCAAGACCCGTGGCCCGGGCGGGCGACGCTTCAGACATAGAGCACCATCCGCACCAGGTCGCGTATCCCCGGCGCCATGCCGACGACGATCATGGCAAGCAGGATCAGGTGCCAGAGATCGGGGTTTCCTTCCCGCCGGTACATCTCGAGGACGTAGACGGCGGGGACGATCACCGCGATCTTGAGGAGAAACATCGAGAAGGCGGTGCCGGTCGCGTCGATCAGGGCCGAACCCACGACGTGCTGCTCCACGTAGCGGACGGGATGGATATCGATCCCGTAACTCGTGGCGCTCGCGTCCAGCATGTGGCCGAATATGAGGAGTTTATAGAGGATGTTCGAGGCGTAATCCCACTTCAGCACGTAAACGAGGAACGCCCAGAGGGCGAGCGACGTGACTGACGCAAGGGCGAGAATGGTGGCGAGGACGTCGAGCGCGATCGTCGCTTCAGTCAGGCCGAACCAGACGAGCGCCGCCGTGGCAAGAAGGCAGGCGGCGATCCCCGTTCCCGCGTAAACACGGCTGTAGCGGGAGACAAGCCCGGCATTCTCCGCAAGATTCCCGGCAAAGAGGGCGATCCCCGCAACCGCAAAGATCACAAAGAAGATCAGGGGCGTGATCAGGAGAAAACGGAGGTCGGAGGTGATCATCCCGGTATCCTCAACGACCCGGAGAAGCCCCCCGAGGACGACGAAGGGCAGGGTCGCGAGCACCAGCTCGTCGTCGATAGCAACCTTATACCGCCGGAGTCCCCGGTAAACGAGGTAAACCGCTGCGATGAGGATCAGGGCGTAGGTCAACGTATCGACGAGCGTGTACGCCTCGCCGTAACGGATGGGATCGATGTAATATTTGTAGAGGAACTCCCTAATCATTAC
This sequence comes from Methanoculleus sp., assembly GCA_030156625.1. GTDB lineage: Archaea > Halobacteriota > Methanomicrobia > Methanomicrobiales > Methanoculleaceae > Methanoculleus. The sequence continues at coordinate 7,798 of JASGMC010000079.1, read as the reverse complement.
CTGATCTAAATGAGCGCAGACCGCATAAACCTACTCAGAACCAAGGTCTTCGACAAGTCCAAATGGATGCAGCTCCCCCGTGACGTCGTCATCGGCCACAACGTTATCGAGCAGATCCCGGCTGTCTGTGAAGATCTTGCCCTCGGCGACTCTGTGCTCATCGTATCGGGAAGCCGGACACGGGACGTCGCCGGAAAAAGGGTCGAGGTGCTTCTTGCCGGCTCCTACGACGTCGCGACGTTCGCCGCGGGCGATGGCGATCCCTTTGAGACGATCAGGAAGGCCGAGGCGGCGGCGGCGGAGGCCGGGTTCGTCATCGGTGTCGGCGGCGGCCGGGTCATCGACACGGCGAAGATCGCCTCCTACAACACCGACCGCCACTTCATCAGCGTCCCCACCGCCGCATCGCACGACGGCATCGCCTCGTCGAGAGCCTCGGTCCCGACCGCCGAGGGGAACGTCTCGCTTGCCGCCGAGCCGCCCATCGCCGTCGTCGCCGATACCGCCGTCATCGCGTCGGCGCCCCACCGGCTGCTGGCGTCAGGATGCGCGGACATCATCGCGAACTATACCGCAATCCTCGACTGGGAACTCTCCCACCGCCTCCGGGGCGAACCGCTCTCGGAGTACGCGCTGACGCTCTCCCGGATGACCGCCGAGATCCTTTTTAAGAATGCCGACCTCATCAAACCCCACTCCGAGGAGAGCGCCTGGCTCGTGACGAAAGCACTGGTCTCTTCAGGCGTCGCGATGAGCATCGCGGGGTCGTCCCGGCCCGGCAGCGGCGGCGAGCACAAGTTCTCCCATGCACTGGAGCGGCTCGCGCCGGGGAAGGGGCTCCATGGGGAGAAGTGCGGCATCGGGGCGATCATAACGATGTACCTCCACGGCGGCGACTGGGAAGGGATCCGCAGTTCCCTAAAAAAGATCGGCGCACCGACCACCCCCGCCGGGATCGGGGTCGACGACGAGACGGCTGTCGCGGCGCTGCTCGCCGCCCGGACGATCCGGCCGGAACGGTTCACCATACTGGATATGGGATTGACCGAGGAGTCGGCGCAGGATCTGGTGAAGATGCTCTACCGGGAGTGAGACGAGATGGCGAAAGAGAAGACAAAGGTGACGCTGATCGGGGCCGGGCTCGCAAAGCCGGGGCTTGATTTCGTCTACGAAGGCACCACGTGCCCGGAGTGCGAGAGCTGCAAGGTGCGCAAGACCTGCCACAACCTGCAGCCCGGAAAGAAGTACCGGGTCGCCACCGTCCGCACGAACACCCGGCACGACTGCCCGGTCCACCACGAGGCGGCGGTCGCGGTCGACGTGGTGGAGGCCCCCATCGTCGCGCTCATCAGCGCCGAGATGGCGATCGCGAACTCGAGGATCAGCTACGAGTTTTCCTGCCCGAGAACCGAGTGCCGGAGTTACCGGCTCTGCCGCCCCGACGGCGTCATCGAGGGGGAGAAGTACGTCGTCGGGGAGGTCCTCGGCAACGCTCCCGACGTCTGCGAGCGGGGCCGCCCCCTGAAACTCGTGGAACTGCGGCCGGCGTGAGGCTCTTTGCGAGACCTCGCCCGTACCTGCTCTGGTATTTTTCTCAACCCCTCATCCAGATCGCGGCGGATGCTCCACCACGGTAGTGATGGGAGTTGCAGGGGAATTTACGAAAGAGTTCACGAGGGGCGGGGAATACCCCTATGCCCTTCTTCGACAACCCCCACTCGAAGACCTTCGGTCTTCTCAAGCTCCGGACGTCCGTCCGTCGCACCCCGCCCGCGCCTTCGGCACTCCTCACTCGCACCTAACGGTGCTCGGCCTCCTTCCCTTCGCACCTTGCGGTGCTCACGCTCCTGCCCTGTGGCCAGTCGCGCTTCGGGGAAGTCGTCATTCGCACCTGCGGTGCTCAAACTCCTGCCGTTCCGGCAGTCGTTCCCCGCCCCCGGGGGCAGGGACAGTGCGTGGCGATATGCAACGTTCTGATAGGAACGGAGCACGAGCACCGCCAGGTGCGTAGCCGGAGGAAAGCCGTGCTTTCGGAAACGAGCCGGGGAACCACCCTTCTCCCGGCATCTCCCCATGCAGTGGACCGTGGGGACTACGCACCTTCGGTGCTCGTGCTCCTGCCCTTCGGCCAGTCGCATATCGCCATCGGGGGTGGGGCCGACGGGGAGTGCGACGGTTCGTAGAACCGGAGCTCGACCACCGTCAGGTGGGGAGTGCGAGCGTAGCGAGCTTGAGCACCGATAGGTGCGAGGGGGGCGAGCCCCCCTCCCCTGTCTCCATCGCGTATGGCTCTCCTTTGTAACCTCTCCCCCTCCCGCGCTGGAAGGGGCAGTCATGGCGATATCTAGTGAGCAACCGTGCACGGCTCTTCTCCAGAGTCTCCCCGCGCTTCCGGCGCGAGGCCGCTACCAATGCAGATGATACATGCTCTGTAAACGGCGGAGGAAATTGCAGGAAATACTGTGAGAGGATTTGCAAAGGGAGATCTAACGCACTTCATGGGCTTATTTTACTCCGGGGGCAGGGGCTATGGGCACCCGATTCTGATTCTGAAGGAAACAGGTAGAGAACTATCAGGCTCCTCGGAGCGCTACGGCCTGCTCACCCGGGCAAGCCGCCGGGCGAGAGCCAGAAGGACCTCCCGATCCTGGAGAGCCGAGAGCCACGATGCGGGTATCGCCTCGCACCCGTACCGCGCCCCGGCGAGTCCGCCGACGATCGCGCCGACGGTATCGGCATCGCCCCCGAGGTTGACCGCCGCGACCACCGCATCCCGAAAGGACGGGGCGTCCATGAAGACCCTGACGGCGCAGTGGGTGCAGAGGACGGCGTCGAGCGAGGGGTCCGGGGGATACGCCCGATAATCCTCGAGCAGCCCACGGAGTTCCCGGTCGCCGCAGGCGGCAAGGGCCCGGCCGAAAGCCGTATCGGCCTCCTCTCCCCGGCACATCCCGCTGACCATCCGGTTGACGAACGCCGAGGCCTCACCGGCGACTGGGTCGAAGTGCGTGGCGCGGGACGCGGCGAGGCTCGCCTCGCGCACCTCCTGTGGCGGGTAGAAGATGCCGACCGGGATACCGCGCATGACGCTCCCGTTGCTCCGGCTCCCTCCCCGCGCCTCGTGCACCATCCTCGCGGCATCCTCAAGATCGACACCCCCCTCGATCAGGTCGAGGACGGCGCGGGACGTCGGCCCGAAGAACTCCGGATGGGTGTGGTAAACCCGAACCAGGCGGCGAGCGAAGTCCTCCGGGTTGAACCCACCGCACCCGACGAGGGTCTGCGCCAGGGCTGACGCCTGCAGGGTGTCGTCGGTGTACTGGCCCGGAAAGGTGTGGTGGATCCCGCCCCCGGACATCTCCGTTACGGCAAACGGGCGCGGAGGAAGCCCTTCCAGGGGCGCGCCCAATGCGTCGCCGATTGCAAGCCCGATGAACGCTCCGACCGCCCGCATCTTGTGCATATAAAAAGATCACCAACAAATTATATCTACCCGCGGACAGTAGTATTCTTCGAGGAAAGGTGATATCGTGCAAAAGGAAGAGCTGCTCCACTTACACATGCTGTTAGTCCACGTCAGAAAGTACTATGAAAGTACCACGGGAGAGAATGTCCCAACCGACCAGTACAACGCTCTCCACATCTCACCCGTCCATATCCATAAGAATAAGGTAACGCATAAAAAGGCTATTCTTACCCTGGGCGACGAGATCGTCCACCACATCAGGGCTCATCACAACCCTTACATCGAATACCACGCCGATTTTCATTCCGAACGGATTGCAACCGAACACTAAACGATGAACGATACCGACACACTCCGGGAGATCATCTCCCGCATCCTTTCCAGCGGGCCCGGCCCTGCCGGGATCCAGAAGATTAAGCTCGACGTCTGCCGGGAGCACGGCGTCAGCATGCCCAAAAACTCCGCCGTTCTTGCCGCCGCCACGCCCGAAGAGCGCGAACGGCTCAGGCCGCTTCTCCTCGTCAAACCCACGCGGACCATCTCCGGGGTGGCGCCCGTCGCGGTGATGACCTCGCCCCACCCCTGCCCCCACGGGAAGTGCCTCCCCTGCCCCGGCGGGCCGGAGCACCCTTTTGCATCCCCCCAGAGTTACACGGGAGAGGAGCCCGCGGCGCTCCGTGCGAGAGAGCACGCGTTCGACCCCTACGAACAGGTGCAGGCCCGCCTCGGGCAGTTCGAGGCGCTCGGGCACCACGTCGACAAGGCGGAACTGATCGTGATGGGCGGGACGATGACCGCCCGGCCGGCCGATTACCAGGAGTGGTTCGTCGGGGCCGCCGTGCAGGCGATGAACGATTACCCCCGGGCCGGGATTCCGCAGGAGAAGCCCGATCTCGATGCCATCTTTGCCGCAAACGAGTCGGCAAGGGTCCGGTGCGTCGCCACGACCTTCGAGACGCGGCCGGACTGGTGCCGGGAGGAGCACATCGACCGGATGCTTGCGATGGGCGTGACCAAGGTGGAACTCGGCGTCCAGCACCTGGACGATCGCATCCTCGATTACAACCGCCGCGGCCACGCGGTCGCGGCCTCGGTCGCGGCGAACTGCCTCCTGCGCGACGCCGGGCTGAAGGTCGGGTTCCACGTGATGCCGAACCTCCCCGGGGCAAGCATCGAGGACGACCGGCGGATGTTCCGGGAACTCTTCGCTGATCCGCGGTTCCGGCCGGACTTCCTGAAGGTTTACCCGACCCTGGTGACGCCGGGCTCAGAGATCGAGGCTCTCTGGGAGCAGGGGGAGTACCGGCCCTACACCGAGGAGGAACTGATCGACCTCGTCGCCTACGCGAAATCCCTCCTTCCGGAATACGTCCGTCTCCAGCGGATCCAGCGCGACATCCCGGCAAAACTGATCGTCGCGGGCTCGCGGCACAGCAACTTCCGGCAGCTTGCACAGGCGCGGCTCCGCGAGCAGGGGGGGCGGTGCCGGTGCATCCGCTGCCGCGAGGTGGGCAGATCGCCCGCCCCGGAGGAGGCGGCGGTCTCGACCCTGGTTTACCGGGCGTGCGGCGGGGAGGAGCGGTTCATCCAGGCGGGCTCAAAGGATGCCCTGGTCGGGTTCGCCCGGCTCCGGTTCCCGCACCGGCCCTTCCGCGACGAACTTACCGACGCCGCGCTCCTGCGCGAGCTCCACGTCTACGGGAGCGTGGTCCAGATCAGCACCCCGGCATCCGCCGACGAGTGGCAGCACCGCAATTTCGGCGCACAACTTCTCTCCGCGGCCGAAGAAGAGGCACGCGATCACGGTTATAGGCACCTCGCGGTGATGAGCGGTGTCGGGGTGCGGCCCTACTACAGGAAACAGGGATATGAACAAGTGGGCCCATATATGATCAAGACGTTCCCATGAAACCCGCGACGCTCGAGTTTGTGAAGCAGAGGTTCGCCGAGTACTACCAGAGGCAGAATCTCACCGTTCCGTCCTCCCTTGAGCAGCGCGAATGGGGTTTCGTCTTCTTCGATGCCGCGGCCGAAGTCAGGATGCGGCGGCATATGGCGTTTGCCGACCCGCTGGAACTCGGCGCATACGTCAAAAACCTGGTTCCCGCCCATGTCTACTACTCGACGGCCTACTACCAGACGCCGTCGGCGGCGACGATGAACGATAAGAACTGGGCCGGGGCCGACCTCATATTCGATCTCGATGCCGACCATATCGTCCGCGGCCCCTACGCGATGATGCTTGCCCGGGTCAAGGAGGAGACCGAAAAACTGCTCGGGATGCTGACCGACGAGCTCGGCTTTGCCCGGAACCATATCAGGGTCGCCTTCTCCGGGGGCCGCGGCTACCATATCCACGTCACCGATATCGCCGTCCGGGGGTGGGGGAGCCCGGAGCGGCGCGAGGTCGTCGACTACGTCTGCGGCATCGGGCTCGACCCGGACGTGATGCTTGCTCCGGGGGGCGCGCAATCGGGGTGGCGGCTGCGCTACGCGGAAGCCCTCCGGGCCCACCTCTCGGGGCTTGCGGGTCTCGACCCGGCGGAGGCGACGGCCTACCTTGCGGGGCTTGAAGGTATCGGCAAGCAGGCGGCCGCGAAGTTCCTCGCAGACCTCGACGCCCTTCTCGCGAAGGAGCCAGGAGACCTCCTCAAGAACCGGGTCGTCCGGGCGATCACGGCCGCACCCGACTTCGAGGAAAGGCTCCGGGACGCCGGAGCGCGTGCGGACGAGCCGGTCACGACCGATATCAAGCGGCTGATCCGGACGCCGGGGTCGCTGCACGGCGGCAGCGGCATGCGGGTGGTGCCGCTCGGCATCCGGGATTTCGCGGATTTCGACCCCCTCGTGGACGCGGTGGTCTTCGGCGATCGCGATGTACGAGTCGATATGAAGGCAAACTTCACCACATCCCTGCTCGGGAACACCTACACCCTCAAAGCAGGGGTCCAGAGCGTCCCCGAGGCGCTCGCGATCTTCCTCTGCTGCCGGAACATGGCAGAGATCACGGGAGGTGCGTGATGGCCACCGACCTCCTTGAAAAACTGCGGCAGATGCTGCTCGACATGCACCACTCGGGAAGGCTCTCGCACATCGAGCCCGGCCTCTACGAGGATGCCCGGGCCTACGTCGAGAAGCTCAAGGCAGACTACTACGGCCTGAAGAACCCCCTGGAGAGCCGGGCGGGGAGCCTGCTCATCGAGGAGATCGGCAGCGTCACCGACACCGTGCAGGAGATCTTCTCGGTCCGGACCCGGCAGATCCTCGACCTTGCGTTCCAGCAGATGGAGGGGCAGTACTTCGACAAGGAAGAGGCACGAAAGATGCTCCCGGCGGAGCGGGCGATGTACGAGCAGATCGTCGACGCCATCGAAGGGTGCCGGGAGACGCTCGTCCACGGGGTGGAGTGTCCCTTCGGCGCCGACGGTGCAGCCGCCGTCGGCCGGATGGACGGAGTCGACGAGGCCCCGGATGCCCCCGGGCCGGAGGGTTCGGAAGCCGCACATCGCCGTCCCGTCCAATCTCCCTACGCCCTCGTGCATATCCTCTCCAATATGGAGTCGTTCATGGGAGTGGACGGCAGGACCTACGCACTGGAGCGTGGGGATATCGTCACCCTGCCGGAAAACAATGCAGACGTGCTCTGCGAGCGCGACATAGCCTTAAATATTAGGCTTAACAAGTAATATAGGTACTCGTATCTATCGAATAGAGGCTACTATCATGAAAATGCCATCAAAATTCAAGACATACTGCCCGTTCTGCAGAAACCACCAGACTCATGAAGTCGTGAAGGTAAAGAAGGGCAAAGTTCGCCACTTCAACTGGATCGACCGCCAGAAAGCGCGCAGGAGCACGGTGGGCAACATGGGCAAATTCAGCAAGGTGCCCGGCGGCGACAAGCCGACGAAGAGGATCAACGTCAAATACCGGTGCACGGTCTGTGGAAAGTCGCACCTCCGGCCGGGATTCCGGGTCGGTAAATTCGAGCTTACGGAGTGAGGTTATATATGGTCCGGGTGAACAGAGAGAACAGGAGCACATTCCTCCGGGTAAAGTGCCCCGACTGTGAGAACGAACAGGTAGTCTTTGAAAGGGCGAGTACCGTTGTGGAGTGCAACGTCTGCGGGCGTATCCTTGCAGAGCCCCACGGCGGGAAAGCGGATATAAAGGCTGAGATACTGGCAGTACTTGAGTGATAATTCCATGCATGAGAGAGAGTGGCCCGAAGATGGAGAACTCGTTGTCTGCACGGTCGCGGACGTCAAGGACTTTGCGGCGTTCGTGACCCTGGACGAGTACAACGAGCGAAGAGGGCTCATACCGATATCC
>JASGMC010000078.1 GCA_030156625.1 Methanoculleus sp. | reverse complement strand
CGGTACCGTTCATACGGTCGCTCACGACTTTGCCGGTAATCACCTGGCCGCGTACCGGCAAAGTGCCGTGAAACGGACAATTTGCGTCCTCACATTCCGCTTCAGGAATGGGAACGTCCAACCCAATGTTTCGTGCCATTATTTATCCTCGTTTATCTGATGCGCATGCTGATCCGCCGTTCCGGCTGTGTCTCCAGGCTCGACCCGTCGACGTCGACGGTCGTGCCGTCGGGGAGCCGGAGGCGGAACACGCTGAACCGTTTTGGTATCTGCTTCTCTCCCCGCCCGGTCAGGATCACCAGGGTATTTCTGGTCTCATCAGTGACGCGACCCGATACCCCGGCATGACCCGGGTTGCTCGCACGAACTACCAGAACGTCCAGGCCGATCAACTCGTGCCGCAGGACGTTCTGGGGAGAGATCATGCGTTCCTCCGTGCATTCTTCTCGGTTTTGATGCGCGCAATCGTCCTCTTAACCTCGCGGATCCGCCCGGGGTTCTCGGTGGCGCCGCCGGCGCTGACCTTGCCGCGCTCCTGGAGCAGTTCGAGGGAGAGTTTCTGCTCCTGCTCGAGGAGTTCGGTGTCGGAGAGCTGCTTCACTTCCTGTGCGCGAAAGATTGCCATTTACCTCTTCTCCTCTATGTACTCCTCTTCGGAGGTCTCCTCGAACTCCTCCTCGAACACGTCTTCGCCGACTTCTTCGGCCTCGATCGGTTCCGCCGGGGCCTTCTTCGGCTCGGGTTCAAGGACATCGAAGGCGTCGGGCAGCCGTGCGTCCGGCGGCACGATCTTGACCTGAACCCCGATGGTTCCGAGTTTCTTGATCGCGACCGCGTAGCCCTTCTCGACGATCGTCTCGCTGGGCTCACCGCAGTGCTTGATGTAACCCTCGGTGAACTTCTGGGTCCGCGACCGGGCGCCGGTCAGTTTCCCGGCGACGACGACCTCGCAGCCGAGCGCACCGGATTCCATGATCCGGCGGATCGTGCTCTGTCCGGCCTTTCTGAAATACCAACCGCGTTCAAGAGCGTTTGCCAACCTCTCCGCCATGATCTGGGCGTTGAAATTGGGGTTTGTAACCTGCTGGACCTCCACCTGCGGGGACTCGAGCTCGTAGTCGGTGGCAAGGTCCTGGGTAAGCTGGCGGACCTGCTTGCCGCCTTTCCCGATTACGATACCGGGCTTCTCCGCAAAGATGGTCACCTGGGTGCCGAGCGGCGTCCGGGTGATGTCCATGCCGCCGTATCCGGCCCGCTTGAGTTCCTTTGTGAGGAACTTCTCGACGCGGACGTTGCGCACGCCTTCCACGATAAACTTCTTCTCGATTGCCATTACGCCACCTCAGTCACGACGATCTCTATGTTCACGGTCTCCCTGCGCTTCGGGGTGGCGCGACCCATCGCACGTGGGAAGAACGCCCGGAGGCCACGGCCCGTGTTGGCGGCAACGTGGTCGATCCGGAGGTTTTCGGTATCAAGGCCGATGTATTCGGCGTTCTTCTCGACGGACTCAAGCAGCCTGATGTAGGCCTCTGCAGCCTTGACCGGGTACCGGCCGGCGGGCCACTTCGAAAGACCGCGCTTGTGGGCGACGTTCCGGTTGAACCGCTTGAAGGGGATGGCCTTCTTGAGTTCCACTACATCGGCGAGGTATGCCTTTGCTTCGGTGGTGGTCATCTTCCGGATGAACCTGGCAATCTCGATCGAGTGCTTGGGAGAGACGGGAAGTTCGTTCGCTTTTGCGCGAGCAACGTTCTCGCCCTCGATCTTTGCTGAATAACCTGTTCTTGCCATAGCCATCACTTCAGCGGTACGTATTTACTCGACCGGGTAGCACCGATACCGGCACTGCCGTGGGCCACCCTTCTGCGGGTTAGTGCAAACTCTCCAAGGTAGTGGAAGACCGCCTCGGGCTGGATCTCCACTGCCTGGAACTCCTTTCCATTGTGGATCTCGATGGTTCTCCCCACCATCTCGGGCATGATGATCATGTCGCGCAGGTGGGTGCGGATTTTTGCGTCCCCCGACCGGAGATCGGCAAGGAGTTTCTCATGTTCCCGGGAGAGACCCCGGTCGAATTTCCTGCGTGCCCGGGCCGGCATGAGCGGCAGCAGCTCGGAGAGAGCCATCTGCTTTAAGTCCTCAACGGAGTAGCCGCGATAGGTGAACTCCTCACGCCGCCGCGGCATCCTCTTCTGTGTCTTCTTTGCCATGCTTCACCCCTCACTTCTTCCACTTGCCAGTTCTCCGGGCGGCAACATGCCCGACCTTTCTCCCCGGGGACGTGCCGCGGGCGACGGTCTTGGGCCGTCCGCAGTGCTGGTGCCCACCGCCACCGAACGGGTGGTCGATGACGTTCATGCAGACACCCTTGACACGGGGCCATCTCTCGGAAGAGGACCGGACGTGGAAGTGCTTCTTTCCTGCCTTGACGAACGGCTTTTCACCCCGCCCGCCGCCGGCAACGATACCGACGGTTGCCATACAGGCACCGTTGAACCACTTGTTCTTGCCGCTCGGCATCCTGACACCGACTCTGCCGTCATCGGCCTTGCCAATGACGAGGGCCTGGACACCGCTCGAGCGGACGAACTTGCCGCCGTCGTTGGGCCTGGCTTCGATGTTGCAGACGTATGCACCGACCGGGACCTCCCGGAGCGGCAGGGTGTTTCCGTTCTTCACCACGCCTCCGGTACCCCAGGAGACCGCATCTCCGACACCGAGCCCTTCGGTGGCGAGGACGTAGACCTTCTCGCCGTTCTCGAGCCTGGCGAGAGCGATCGGTGCGTGACGGGCCGGGTCGTGCTCGATGTCGACGACGCGCCCGGAAACCAGAGCGTCGTTCTTCCCTACGTGCCGCAGCGCGGCTTTATACCGGTGCGACGGTGCACGGTAGGACGGGCCGCCTTTTCCACGGTTCTGTGCTATAATTCTATGTGCCATCGTCACTCACCTTACATGATTCCCAGCCGGCTGAGGATTTCTTCAGCCGCCTTCGCATCCGCAAACGTTACAATGGCCTTCTTCTGGCCCTTCATGGTCATCATCGTGCGGACATTGACCACTTCCTGTTCGAAGGCCGATTCCAGCTCGCGCTTGATGTCCTGCTTGGTGGCATCCCTCTGCACGATAAACTGGAGCTTGCTCTCGCCTTCGAGCATCATCGTTGCTTTTTCAGTAACGAACGGGTATTTCAGTATCATGAGAACTCCTCCAGTCTTCGGATTGCAGACTCGGTCCAGATCGTCAGGCGCCCTGCCTGCGTGCCGGGTGCCAGCAGTTCGGTGTTGAGCTGGCTGACCGTCACGGCATCGACACCGGCAAGGTTCCGGGCCGCCCGGAGCGGTTCGCTCCCGGTGACGATAAGAACGCTCTTGCGCTGCTTGTAGCGGCGGCCACGCATGGTGCCCCGCCCTGCACGGACCTTCTTGCTGCTCTTCGCCCGCTCGACGTCGGCATAGACACCGAGCGCAGAGAGTGCGGCGATGACATCGCCCGTCCGGGTGATCTCTTCGAACCGGTCCTCGAAGACCAGCGGGAGGTCGCCCTCAAAGAGGTGCCCGCGTTCCCGGACGAGGTCGGGGTAGGTGCTGGCTGCGACGGCAGACCGGAGAGCCTTCTGCTTCTCTTTCCGGTTGATCTCCTTGACGAGGATCTTTTCGACCTTCGGGGGATGTGCTGCACGCCCGCCGGTTGCCTGCGGAATCCTGGCCACCCTGCTGCCGTTTTTCAGGCGGGGGACCTGAGCGACACCCCGGCCGCTGCCCCAGGACTCTGCCGAGGTGCGCATGCCGGCATAGGGGTTTGTCCCATGCGGCTGGAACCGGGTGCTCTGGAGCGCGAGGACTGCCCGCTTAATCAGGTCGGGCCTGTACTCTTCGGTAAAGATTTCCGGGAGATCGATCTCATGGGCGATCTCGCCTGTCAGTGTTCGAACCTGTGCCTTCATCGCTGCTCACCCCTGCTGGCTCTGCACGCTGACGTGACTGATCGCCGGCGTGCGGACGGTGTGTTCACCCTGCCGTATCGCGGACCGTATCCGGACCAGCCGCTTGTTCGGTCCCGGGACGGAGCCCTTGATCAGCACGTAGGGGCCGCGCACAAGGCCGTAGTGCAGGAACCCGCCTGCTGGCGTTATGTCGTCGCCGTCGGTGCCGATCTTCAGGATTCGCTTGTTGAACTCGGTGCGCTGCTGGTAACCCATCTGGCCCATCTGCGGCACCTGCCACCGGACGTGGTGCGGGTGCCACGGACCGAGGTTGCCGATGTGGCGCTTCTTGCCGCCGCGGGAGTGTTTCCGCTTCCGGACCTGGACGCCCCAGCGCTTGACGGGGCCTTCCGTGCCCTTGCCGGTGGTAACGGCGGTCACGTCGACGTACTCGCCGACCTCGAGGTTGCCGGAGATCGTAATCTCCTTCCCGAGGATCTCGGCGGCGTAGGCGACCTGGTCTTCAAGGCTTCCGCCGGCGATCCGCATCTCCATCAGGTCGGGGACCTTCTTCGGGACCCCGGTGAGGTCCATCGGCCGGGTGTAGGCCAGGACGTAGAGTTCCACGACTCTGCCTTCGCCGATCGCGCTCTTGATGGCGTCGAGAGCGGCAGCGGTGTCGTGGTTCTTCGGGACGTTGATGCGGCGGGACAGCTCCTCGTCGAGGCCGGACGCCCACGCCTCGGTCAGCGCATGCTTTCCGTAGGTGTCCTCGCTGTATGCGCGCACGCCTGCCACCCGCATGGGCGGGACCTCAACCACGGTCACCGGCACCATCACATCCTTGCCTTCGGTGGGGCTGCTCTTGTGGTCATCGACCATGATGACGTGGGTCATTCCCACCTTGTACCCTGCAAATCCCTGCACAGCCGGGGCTCCCGTGTATTCCGGCCATGAGCCGTACCGGGGAACCGGGCTTTTTGCCCGTTTTCTCGGGCTGTACGCGAGGGATCCTCTGCGTGGTCTGTTAATCTTCGGCATGTTTCAATCAACCCTTCGTGCGTTGTAGCGTGATGCATCGACTGCAGGCCTGCTGCAGAGCGATGCATGCGCCGGGCTCCATGCCGGACGCGCCGGCACGAATGCCCTTTCGGCGAACCCGTATGGGGCGGGGACATCGAGCGCCACGCCATTTTGCCGTGGCGCAAGGGAAACAGTTGATGGAGGCAGCGGAGCGCGGGACGCACAGATACATCCGTCTCTACGTGCCTTAACCGCTCCTTTGCTGCCGTCCCGGTGTGCACCGGGTGCATTCCAGTCGTCGCCAATAGATCCTGACTCTTCGACGCTTCCGGGAACCTTCTTCCCGGAACCGGGCGCGCTGCACTGGCGTTGGCCCAGCGTCTCGATCAGATCCAGCTCCTGTCATCCCGTTGTGACGAGCACAACTCCATATCGACATCGGCCCTCCGTGAGGAGGGTTCGACCTTGTGTCTTGTACCTTCTGCGCACTCCGCCGCGGGTCTCTGATCCGCATATATGCGAAACCGTGGAGATCCAGGAAATCAGAGGCACGTGCGGTGCCGGATGCATCCCGGATCCGGGCGGAATTGTGCAGAGCGGTTTCTTAAACATTACTTAAAATGAGATATAAACCTTGTTATCGGATTTCCCGGGAATTTACGCTAAACGGCTATCTGCTACAGGCGCGGCACCAGTTCACCGAACTGAACGGCCGGGAGGATGAAAGAGGGGCTGCAAAGGTTACTTTCGCACCATGCAACCGGGAGGCCCCCTCCCGGAGGGGTCCCGCTCCGGCACGGGCCCTGTGCGCGCCCCGGGGGAACCGTGTCACCCGAAGTACAGGTCGCCGTCTTTGTTGATATAGATCTCAACGTCCTCGCGAACCTGCCTCCCCCTGAACCGCTCGGGGTTAGCGTCCCTGAGACGGTTAATGAGCGAGATCGTGTCGTATTTGACCTTCAATCCCTTCTTCTCGGCTTCGGTGTAGATGAGCTCGGGGGCCTTGAGCAGATCGAGGCCGCTCTGAAGCGTACAGAGATGTACGGCGTCAAGTGTGTAGAGGAACTCAAGCGTCTCACGTGCACGCGAAATGTTCTCGAGAGCGGCCTTTTCAATGGTGCAGACGTTTGCTTTTGAGGTATGGATGATCTCTGCGATCTGTTGCTGCGTCAACCCTTTCTTCCGGTAGCGCAGCACTTCTTTCTGGCGATCAGTAAGCAGACCTTGTTTCATCAAACATATATGGACGGTGTAAATTTAAACACTTTTCCTTAACCTCCCTGGTTTCGGACGGGATTTTCGGGGCGTTTCAAAATGTTTATATGAGAACTTGGCGATACTATCGTGTTCTCAAATTTTGAGAGGTGTTAAAGTGGTTGTAAAAGTTGGAATTGCGAAACTGGGAAATATCGCCAGTGGTGTAATGGCTGAACTTCTTCTCGACGAGCGCGCTGACCGTGAGGATATCATCACCTTCATGGCGACCTCCGGTACGAAGCTGCAGCCCGAGGATATCGACCGTGTGGTCAGCAACATGAAGGCATGGGGCCCCGACTTCTGTATCGTCGTCTCCCCGAACGGCGTTCTCCCCGGACCCGTCAAGGCCCGTGAGGATCTCGCAGCGGCCGGAATTCCCTGCGTCGTCATCACCGACGATGTCACCACCAAGAAGGAGCAGTTCGAAGCGCTCAAGGCGAGCAACTTCGGCTACATCATCATGAAGGCCGACGCCATGATCGGCGCCCGCCGTGAGTTCCTTGACCCCATCGAGATGGCGGACTACAACGGGAACCTCGTCAAGGTGCTCGCCATCACCGGTGCGTTCCGCAAGATGCAGATGGAGCTTGACAAGGTGATCGACCAGGTGAAGGCAGGCAAGAAGGGCGCAGACCTCGCGCTCCCCAAGGTCGTCATGACCTCCGACAAGGCGGTCGACGGCGAGTTCAGCAACCCCTACGCGCTCGCGAAGGCCCGTGCGGCCTACGAGATCGCGCAGTCGGTCGCAGGCGTCAACGTCAAGGGCTGCTTCATGACGAAGGAGTGGGAGAAGTACGTCCCGATCGTCGCGAGCGCCCACGAGATGATGCGCCAGGCCATGATCCTCTGCGAGGAGGCACGCGACCTCGAGAAGGGCGCGGACGGCGTCATAAGGAAGCCGCACAAGAAGACCGGCGAGATCGTCGCAAAGACCGCCCTCATCAGCAAGCCCGAGTAACCTCGGCACCACATCTTTTTTCGAGTCTTTTGAGTGTTTCACCCGTTAGAGTGTGCATCGTCTGTCTCCGTCGCTAACAGGAGATATCGCGGTCTTCAGGGGCCACCTCTATATCGGTGCCTCACATGAAGTGGGACGGGCCAAAAGGCTGGAGCATGAGCACCGTCAGGTGGGGAGGGGGGGCGTGCCCCCCTCTCCTGTCTCCTCACACCGGATGGCTCTCCTCGAAAGCCCCCCACCGCCCGCGCTTCGCGCTCCTCACTCGCACCTGCGGTGCTCGAACTCCTGCCGTTCCGGCAGTCGTTCCCCGCCCCCCCAGGGGGCGGGCAGTGCGTGGCGATATCACCTCGAAAACCGTGTCAGTGTGGTCGCAGAAAAGTGGCAGATGCGGAAAACGAGAGGCGATTCGCGAGCATCGGCCTTCTCAAACACCTTCACCTTCGGGAAGTCACTGTTCGTGTAAGAAACTATTCGCCCGGCACCTGCCGCCTCATTGACGGATAGCACCATCTACGGCAAAAAGATCATCATCCGCTCCTCGGTCATCTCCTCGATCGCGTACTTCGGCCCTTCGCGCCCGATGCCCGAACCTCTGACCCCGCCGTAGGGGGCGTGGTCCATACGGAACGTCGAGATGTCGTTGACCACCAGGCCGCCGACCCGGAGGTCGGCGAACGCCTGCGCGATCTTCCGCGAGTCGTGGGTGAAGATGCCCGCCTGCAGCCCGTACTCGGTGTCGTTCGCGAGTGCGAGAGCCTCCGCGAAGGTCTCGTAGGGGGTGACCGTCACCACCGGGGCGAAGACCTCGGTCCGGTTCACCGTCATATCCGGTGTCGTGTCGACAAGGACCGTCGGCACAGCGACCGGGCCGTCGCGGGTTCCTCCCGTGAGCACCTTCGCGCCTCCCTCCACCGCTTCCCGCACCTTCGCAAACGCCGCGGCGGCGGCAGACTCCGAGATCATCGGTCCCACGTCGGTACCGGGCTCGCGCGGGTCGCCGACGGCGAGAGAGCGGGCACGGTCGACGAGCAGCGCAAGCGCCTCCTCATAGATCGGCCGATGGAGGTAGATCCGCTGCACCGAGATGCAGGTCTGGCCGGCGTTCGAAAACGCGCCGGCGACGATCCGGCCGGCCGCGAAGGGGATGTCGGCATCTTCGTGAACGATCACGGCCGCGTTGCCGCCGAGTTCGAGACCGACGCGTTTCCGCCCGGCAATCGCCCTCAGATGCCACCCGACGGCCGGGCTCCCGGTGAAACTCACGCACGCGATCCGGTCGTCCCGCACCATCCGCTCGGCAAGATCGGTGCGGCAGGGGATGACGCTGATCGCTTCTGCAGGGATGCCGGCGTCAAGCGCCATCTCCCCGAGCATCAGCGAAGAGATCGGGGTGGCCGATGCGGGTTTGAGGATGGCGGAGTCTCCGGCGGCGATGGCCGGCCCCAGTTTGTGGCAGGCGAGGTTGAGCGGGAAGTTGAACGGCGTGATCGCGAGCACCGGGCCGAGCGGAAACCGGCGGAGGCAGCCGATCCGCCCTTCGCCGGCCGCGTTCCAGTCGAGGGGGAGGATCGTGCCGTCTATCCTGCGCGCCTCCTCGGCGGATACCTCGATCGTCTCTCCGGCACGCAGGACCTCGTTTTCCGCGAGAACCCGCGTCTTTCCCGCTTCGAGCATGATCGTCCCGATAAGATCCCGCGACCGTTCCCGGATGAGATCGGCGAGGGCATAGAGGATCTCCGAGCGGCGGTGGGCCGGAAGGCGCCGGGTGAGAGAGAAGCCGTCCTCTGCAGAACGGAGAGCGTCCTCGACATCCGCGCTCCCCGCCAGGCAGACCCGGCCGATCGTCTCACCCGTGTAAGGGAACCGGACCTCCAGGATCTCGGTGCTCGTTCGCCATTCTCCGCCGACCAGGAATCCGCGCGGCTCTGTCATAGGAGAGAATCGATGCGGCTCAAAATTAATTTTTGGCACTGTCGGAGCGCTTCGCGCACCCTCTGGACGATACCTGACTGTCAGTAGAAAAGAGACCTCTGCCGGGATAGTGACATGTCCTCACGCGAAATGCGACTGCCAGAATGGCAGGAGCATGAGAAGACCGAAAGTCTTCGAAGTGCGACGTTCCGTCAGGAACAGAGTTCAAGCACCGTCAGGTGCGAAGAACGCGAAGCCCAAAGCGAGAATGACAACTCCTTCGCGTTCTTCGCGCCTTCGCGTGAGCCGGCGGCGTATGGGTAAACCCGGAGATGCTCAACAAACCTTACGTTTTCTCCCGGAAGAGCGCGCCCAGGGCTTCGGGAAGCGTCAGGACGATCGGCTCCAGGTGCAGCCGCTCCATGAACGCCGAGTCGCACATGGAGAGGCTGTTCGGGTTTAACCGTGCGATGATCGAGCAGAAGGCCCGATGACCCCGTCCTGCCCTGCCGGGGGCGTCAAAGAAGATCGAGGCATTGAAGGCGTACGTGCCGAGGCCCCGGTAGAAGTCGACGACCCGAAGGATCCCGTCGGCCAGCGGCTCGGTATACGGTTCCAGTTCCTCAAGCGTCGATATCGGGAGGATTCCCCGCACCTCCCGCTCGCCGAGGGGGACGGGGTTTGCCGACCAGAAGATCTCGTTCTCGAAGAAGAGCCTCTCAGAGCAGCGCTCGCTCTCTATCAGGTCGTCCCAGTAGAGACGGCCGTGGTCGGCGAGGTATCGGCGCCCGGCGGAGATATAGAGGTCTGCGAGGCGGGTTGGCTCCGGATCGGCAATGCCCTGCAGGTGCGGGTGGACGATGCTCGCGCCGGCCGAAGGAAGGTGGTTCCAGTTGATGCTCGCATAACCCGGAGCTCTGGCCAGGGCCTGTGCCGTGCCGGATATGGCGTCGGCGAGGCGCCGCCGGTCGAACCGGCCGGGCGCGTGATCGGGCGTGATAACCGTGACCACGTGCCGCTCGGCAAACGGGTAGAGGTTCGGGAACGTCACGCTCTCCCCGCACCGGAGACGGCTGCCGTCCTCGAACGTCGGGGTGGAGGTCTCTATGGCGCCGGGGCAGAACGGACAGCCGTCGCGTGTGTCCGGCATGGCAGGGGCGGCATCAATCTGCCTCTCAAAACGGACAGGACTGATCCGGCACCGGATACCGGTGAGCGATTCCCGGCGGTACTGGAGAACCCCCCGCTCAGTCCGGATCTCGTGGGTGGTGAACATAACCCTTTATACACCGATTGGCGCGCCGACAGTATAAAACCCTGTCCGGGTTGGCGGCGGTGGGGCTGAGGGTCAAGAACGCACGAATGCCGGAGATATCCGGGAATAGCCATGGAGCCGGCCTGCAAAGTTATGCGCCGATGCGGTTCGGGGAAAAAGGGTGATGGTTGTTTGCCTCAGACAATGTACTTGCCGAGGAGGCGGATGGAGTTGGTCATGTCGGGGCCGAGCGGCGAACCGAAGATGATCTGGGTAACTCCGGACTTTGTGAGGTCTTCGCACTTCTGCTTGACCATGTCGGGGGTTCCGGCGATGGTGAAGGCGTCGATCTCCGCGTCGCCGACGAGTCCGCCGACGGTCTTGAAGTCGAAGCGGCCGAGCGCTTCCTTGATCTTCGCAACGTTGTCCAGGTTGAGGTTGTGACGCTGGAGGAGCGCGGGCGGAGAGCCGGCGGCGATGAACGCGGCAACGATCTTCGCGGCGTTCCGGGCCTTCTTCTCGTCCATGTCGATGGACATGGCGGTGTAGGCGCCGACATCGAACTTCTTCTTGCCGACTGCGTCCATTGCCTTCTTGATGATCGGGATGGCGACGTCAAAGTCCTTGGGGTTCGAGGCGTTGATCAGGGCGCCGTCGCCGATGGTGCCGGCGAGCTCGAGCACCTTGGGACCCTGGGCACCGATGTAGACCGGAATGCCCTTCTTTCCGGGCAGGGTGACGCCGGTCAGCTTGGCGCCGTCATAGTCGAAGAACTCCATGTTGCCGGTCTTCTTGACCTCTTCACCGGCGAGGAGTTTCCTGATCTGCTCGACACCCTCTTTTAAGTGGCCGACGGGCTTGACGGGGTCGATCGCGAGCTTCGGAAGGGTCGAGAGGTCGCCGGGCCCGATACCGAGGACGGCACGTCCGTCGGAGATCTCGTTTAAGGTAGCCATGAAGGAAGCAATGGCTGCCGGGGTGTCGGTGAACGTGTTCATGATACCCGGTCCCATCTTGATCGAGTCGGTGTTTGCCGCGATCATGGCGAGGGTCGGGTACGCGTGACGGTTGTTGTAGTGGTTGGTGATCCAAGCGTAGTCAATATCCTTCGACTCTGCGAGCTTGGTGTAGTTCACCACCTGCTTGACGTTGATTGCTCCGGGCACAAATTCAATTCCATATGTAGTCAAGGCTATGCACCTCATTGAGTAGTTACGTGCAGGGAGTTAAATATATTATCATTTTGTGCTCGCCAAACGAC
>JASGMC010000077.1 GCA_030156625.1 Methanoculleus sp. | reverse complement strand
CCTCGGCGGGGTCAAGGACGAGGCGGAGATCCGCGGACACCGGCGGACCTACGTCGGGTCGCTCCCCGGCCGGATCATCCAGGGGATGAAGCGGGCCGGGACGATGAACCCGGTCTTCGTCCTGGACGAGGTCGACAAACTCGCCGTCTCCTACTCCGGCGATCCGGCGAGCGCGCTCCTCGAGGTCCTCGACCCCGAGCAGAACAGCACGTTCTCGGACCACTACCTGGAGGTCCCCTACGATCTCTCAGACGTGCTCTTCATCGCGACCGCAAACAGTCTCGCGACGATCCCGGCGCCGCTGCTCGACCGGATGGAGCTGATCGAGATCTCGGGCTACACGAAGAACGAGAAGTTCGCGATCGCAAAAGATCACCTCCTCCCGGAGACGCTCGAGGAGCACGGCCTGACCGCGGACCACCTCCAGGTCGAGGACGAGGCCGTCTCGGCGATCATCGACCGCTACACCCGGGAAGCGGGCGTCCGGGCGCTCAAGAAGCAGCTTGCCCGGATCGCCCGGTTCGTCTCTGCGAAAGTGGTCTCCGGGACGGTCGACCTGCCGGTCGTCGTGACGGCGGAGATGCTCCCCGAGATCCTCGGCCGGGAGACCGTCCGGCCGGACGTGGCGCGGAGGGAGAACCCGCCCGGCGTCGTGACAGGGCTTGCCTGGACGCCGGTCGGCGGGGACATCCTCTTCATCGAGGGGACGTTCATGCCCGGCAAAGGGAAGCTGACGCTGACCGGCCAGCTCGGCGACGTGATGAAGGAGTCGGCCCAGATATCGCTCAGCCTGATCCGCTCGCGGCTTGCGGCCGCAGCACCCGGGTTCGACTTCTTCGCAAGCGACATCCACATCCACGTCCCGGCGGGGGCGACCCCGAAGGACGGGCCGTCGGCGGGTGTGACCATCCTGACGGCCCTTGCCTCCCTCGTCACCGGGAGAACGGTCGACCCGACGGTCGCGATGACCGGCGAGGTGACCCTCTCGGGCGCAGTTCTCCCGGTCGGCGGGATCAAGGAGAAGGTCCTTGCGGCGCACCGGGCCGGGATCCGGACGGTCATCCTCCCGCGGGAGAACGAGCGGGACCTCGAAGACGTCCCCGAGGATGTCCGCAGCGATCTTACGTTCGTGACCGTGGAGACGATCGAGGATGTCCTCCGGGAGGCGCTCGGGATAGAACTCCACGGCCCCATCGTGCCGTACGCGGAGAAGAGCCGGTGCGTGCCCATGCACAACCTCTGAACACCCCTCTTTTATCATCCCTTCATACCCTCGTTTCGCCCGCCGCGCCTTGCGCCGGGAGCAAACAGGCTTGAGGCGGCCCGACGTGTAGATGATCGTGACAGAAATCGTTTATAGAGGGACGTCGAGCTCTCACCGATAGCTGCCGGAATCGGTGCCCCGATGTGCGGGATCTGTCCGGCCTGCGTCAATATGGGAGGAGATTGCATGGAACCTGACAAAAAGCGCCTGATCATCATAGGAATCGTTGCGTTCATCGGCGTCGTCCTCCTCGTCGCGGCGGTCATGTTCGGAGTTACGACCTTCGTCACCCTGATCACGGGAGTCGACGGTCCGCCGCAAATGTTGGTTGTGGAGGTGGTCGGGGAAGAGGGTCTGCAGAACGCATCCGTCATCCGTCTGACCGACCGGGACCTGCAGCAGCACCCGGTTCTTGCCACCGCGATCCGGGAGGCCGGCAGCAACCCCAACGTGCCGGCATCCACGCCGGTCCCGATGACGGGGGCCGAATGCCTCGCGCTCACCGAGTCGTTTGGTGTGTATACGGCGAATGCGCCGATCCTCGAGTACGACGGAGTATACTATGCTACCCGTGTTCTGATCCATTAGGATGCTTGAAGAGGTGCAGGAATTGAAGAAGGTCATAAACCCGGCAACCGGCTCAAAACGGCGGGGATAATCGTCACCTGCGGTCTTGCCGGCATCGTCGCCGTCGCGCTCGGCCTCATGCTCGCCGGCGCCCTCACCCTCTACGCTCACGAGAGTTCTGGGGAACAGCCGATGCTCTACGTCATGGAGCAGACGACACCAGGAGAGAACGTGGTCGTCCCCCTGACCGAGCAGGACTTCGAGCAGCATCCGGCGCTCGATGCGGTCATCCGTGGTAAGGAGCGCAACCCTTCGGCGTGGGAGTGGGGAGATCGGAGCCAGCGTGTCATCGGGGGAACCAACGTCTCCTACGCGGAGAGCAAGGCGCTCCACGACGCCTACGGCCCCGGCCGGGAGACATGGGTCTACCCACACCTGGAGTACGAAGGGGCATACTACCTGGTTGTGACAGCGTGGCCGTGAAGGAGTTCTACCATGCGATGAGACCCCGGCGGCATGGCACTTGCCCTGGGTCACTCTGCGCGGCGTTGGTTCGCGGCTTGGTGTGGCGTTTTCCCAGTTAGATTCAATCCGGCAGGCCCGACGTGTAGATACGCGTCACAGAAATTGTTTATACAGGAGCGTTGACGTCTCCATCGTGGATACTGGAATTAGTATCCTGTGATGCGTGGGGTCCCCCCATCCACGGTTGACGCCCGGATGATAGAGCCCCACACGTCCGGATGATAGAGCCCCACACGCCCGGAGGCAAAGAGGATGTATGCTCCGTCTGCCTCCGGGTAATACGATGGAGGAAAGCAAATGCACCGAAACATCAAAACGAGAGCATTCCCTGGTGGCCCTGATGCAATTCTCGGGCATGTGAGCATGCGAACCCGGACGGCAGGGTGTGAAAGAATTGGCAAGAGCAGGGGGCCTGACGCCGTTGATCGAGATATTCTTCGCGGTCGGGTCTCGTCGAGACGGCTGGATCAAAATTTGCCGCAGTGTAGATGTAAGGGGATCGAAGACTCGGTTCTCCTGCGGAGGGACTGACTATGGCGGATCAACTCCTTGGTTCATGTGGTCCCGTCCAGACGTTCAAATATAACGCATCGGCAAAAATAATCTCCGCAAAATTGTATCAAAGGACGGACGGTGCGCGATACATTGCGGTGGAATGGTCTGCAAACGGTTGCTTCACGTTCCATGAGAAAGAGTGTCCCGGGCCGGGCTACAGCTGCGACCTGACGGTGATCGCGAAGGCCAGCTGGGACGGTCAGTTTAGACGGCATGAGTATCGTTATCCCGGCACCTCAATACAGGCGGGCTCGGCAAACCTAATCGTTTCGTCTCCGTCTCCTCCCCCCTCCTACACGGTCGAGGTTACGACCCAGGCCAAGTGCTACTGTGCCAGCGCTGTGCCGATACTGACCGAGGAGGCTACGTGTTCCTGTGTAACCACCCCCTGAAGGCATAGAGCATGAACTGCAAAAGGCTATGCATCATCCCGTTCACAATCTGCCTCCTCCTCTTCCCGGGAGCCGCAGCCGCGGCCGAGTTCCTCCGGCTCACCGATACCCCCGAGTTGGACGGATTTCCCTTCTGGTCTCCCGACGGAGAGCGGATCGCGTACATCTCGTTCGACCCCGGCACCGGGGATATGACCATCCGGGTGATGGCCGCCGACGGGACCGCCGGGACGGACCTGACCCCGGCCGGGTCGCGGGACTTCTTCGTCACGAACCCCTGGTCCCCCGACGGAAAGGAGATCTTATTTATATCCGACAGATCGGGCTCATACGACCTCTGGGTGATGAACGCCGACGGAACCGGTCCGGTGCAGGTGACCAACGGGACAAACGTCGTCCCCTGGCTGCATGGGCCGCGGGGCTACGAGGTGGAGTGGAGCCCGGACGGCAGGATGATCGCGTATACGTCGTGCCTCTTCGGAGGCGCGGATATCAGGGAGGCAACTGCCGATGAGCATGGCGGTCGCGCTTCGATGAATATCAATCTTTCAGAGATCCGTAGAGAGGCCGACATCTGGGTCGTGAACTCGGATGGCAGCGGAGGACGGGGGCTTACTTCCTCGGGCGATGCCCTGATGCCCCGGTGGCATCCGGAGGGCGACAGGATCGCCTACCTCTCCCGGGCCTCCGGCACAGCTGTGATCCGGGTGATGAACGTCGATGGGTCGGGCGGGTTGCAGATAACTCCCGACGGGGAAGATGTCCTGCAGTTCTCCTGGTCTCCCGACGGGCGCAAAATCCTCTATGCCGCGCTGACTCACGACCCCGCCTCTGACAACGTCTCGTTTGGGATCCGGGTCGTGAGCGCCGATGGAAGCAACATGCGCCGTCTGACCTCGGAAAACGTCGACAGCACACCGATCTGGTCCCCGGACGGGGAAAAAATCGCGTTCTATTCGGCGTCCCGTCCCCCGTCGTCGGTCTGGGTGATGGACGACGAAGGCTCAGATCTGCAACCTCTTGCTCCGGGGTACGACTTTCGGATGCACCAGTGGTCGCCCGACGGGCAGACGATTGCGGTGAGCGATGGAGATGATATTTATGTGGTGGTTCTGGACGACCCGGCCGTTGCCGCGCCGGGTTTCGGGATACTCTCTGCTGTTGCGGCGCTTTCTATCTGTGCGCTTGCACTGCGGGCCGGGAGGCAGTTGTGACCGAATCAGAACGCCCCAGAGAGGCGGTGCTCAGGCCCGGCACCGGCAGGATGGTCGCGGTGGAGACAATCCTCTTTTTGTCCTCATCTCCGGGTGTTTGTGGATCCGGAGGAGGAGACGGTGGCCTCAATCGCGAAGAACTACAAGCGAGATCCCATCATGCCTTCTGCCGCACAATCCGCATCGACTACGCCCGGCGGTGAAGCGCCCAGGGTTGCCCCCCCTTCACACCAACCGCGACATAGCAGTGCCCGAAGTCGGCTCGTCGGGGATTACTGCAGCCACCCCGGAGTTGATCGGGGCCGACTCGTAGATCGCCGGGATCGCGCTCGGCAACGTAATGCTCATCCTCCGAGACCGGGCGCGCCCCCGGTTTCCGGCCCGTAACGGCTTAATCCTGGTCCAGAATCGATCGGAAAGGTCCGATGTGTAGATGATTGCCACAGAAATCGTTTATAGGGGAACGTTGACCTCTCCCGTGTGGATGCCGCGATCACTGGAGGTCGCCCATCACCTTGAGGAGACATCATGAATCAAACCCATATCGGAGGTATCGCTCTCCTGGCATGCCTGATCGTTGCAGTGGCAATCGTGCTGGGTTCAGGCCCCCAGGGATCCGGGTCTCCGGCCGGGGACGAGAGCGGCCCGGTCCTGGTCGTCGGCGATGGGATGACCGTTATCGTCGCAGACGCCGCATCGCTCTCCGATCTTGCGGCCGCCGGGATCCCGGCCCCGGAGGAGCTGGATATCCCGAGGGGCATCACCCGCTACGATATCGTGACGTTCGACCATGCTGCCGTCAACAGCCAGGTGCGGGAGGGGGCACTTTCGCTCCGGATCCGCGGTGAGGACTACCGGGCCGGACTGGAGAGGATGACCTTCGATCAGATCGACGACGGCATCGACTCCTACGAAGGGACGATTCCCGGCGTCGAGGGAAGCGACGTCCTCCTGACGACCTCGGAGAAGGGCCTTATCGGGAGCGTGACGTTTGGTGGGGAGACGTTCTGGATCAGCGGGATTGAGCCCCGGGCGCGTGCCGAGGGCTCGGCGTCCCCGTTGCATATCATATACGGTTCGCGGGATGTCGAGCAGCAGGGCCCTGTCCTGGTGGACCAAGGGCCGGTTACGCCGCCGCCCGGGTACTACTCCACTGCAGGACCGGGGTTATGAAGAGTAACCTCGTGGTCGGCGCATTCGTCCTGGCGATTGCGGTCGGCTGCATACTGATTCTCAATCCGCTGAGCGCGGATGCGGATAAATTCTCTCTCGCCGCTGAGTTCCCGGAGACGCCGAACTCCTGCACGCTCTACCGGGCCGTCCCCGCCACCGTCACGGGGGAGGAGGTCCGGGGGATTGCCGGGCGGTTCGGGCTCTCGGGAGAGTTGAGCGAGAAATCCAGGGAGTTTCGCCTCGTCGACACCTCAAAGGACCCGGAGGAGTGGCTCTCGGTGTATGCGCACTCCGGCGCCGTGGCTTACCATATCCCCGACCGTGAGCTGCCGGCCGAGGTGACCCGGCAGCCGGATCTCCCGGCAGATGCGGAGGCGGAGGAGATCGCGCGTGCCTTCCTCGCAAAGACCGGGATGGCGTCACCGGACGCCCGGGTCGTGGAGATCGCCGTGAACCAGAGGCACGAGGTCTGGAGTTCAGGCGGCGATGAACCTGAAGCGTCGTACGACGTTACCGTTGCCGTCCGGTTCGGCCGGTCGCTCGACGGGCTGCCGGTCTACGGCGATGAGTTCGCGGTCATCCTGGGCGCCGGCGGCGATGTCGTCGGGCTCGTGAAGACCTGGCGGGAGGTGGAACCGGAGGGCAGTGTCGCCGTTAGATCGCCGGAGGAGGCGTACGCCGACCTCCTCGCATCACGGACCGTCGGCCCTTCGGGAAGTGCGGCCTATGACCGTGTCACAATCGAGAATATCTCGCTCGGCTACTGGATGGAGCCCCGCGGTGTCGTGCAGGATACGGTCCGACCGGTTTATGCATTCTCTGGGACCGCGGTCCGGGACGGTGCTTCGGAGCCGTACGTCGAGTACGTTTCCGCCGAAAGAGACGCGCTGGAGGATGAGGCATGAGAGGAGTGATCCGGCCGGCGGCACTCCTCCTCGCGGTGCTGCTCGCGACAATCCCGGCAGCGAGCGCAGATACAGGGTTCGACCCCGACCGATACCCGGTCCCCGATTTATGGGTGAACGAGTCGATCGAGACGATCGCCATCTCCGGCGAGCTGAGCCTTCAGCCGGAGCCCGGGGTTACCGCGGAGGGAGCCTTCGGGATACCGTTCGGCTCGATCGTCGTCCATACGGCCGACAGAACGACGTTGATCTTCGATAGCGGCGGCAACCACCTCTTCTCCATCAGCGACGAACGTTCCACGAAGATCCCCACCCCCGCGGGCGTCGAGAAGCCCTGCACCTGGGTGAACCAGGTTCCGAGCGGTTCCCGGTCCTACCACCACGACAACGCGACCTTCGTCTTCGGCACGGCCGGGGAGCCGCCCATCCTCACCGTCATCGACGAGAGCCCGAAGCCCGTCGAAGACCCGATCGCCATCGAGATCACCTCCCTGCATGAGGGCGGCGTAGCCTGGATCGACGTCGTGCCGCCTCACGTCGCCGTCGTCGGGGAGGTCCATGCCCCTGCAGGTGTCCGGAGCGTGGTTGTCCGGAGCGGAGCGGGGGAGGTCTCGTGCGGGAACGGGACAGAGTTCGCCTGCTCGGTACCGGTCTTGACCGGGGAGAACACGATCACCGTCACGGCATGGGACAACTACGGGCGCCGGGCCGAGAAGAGTGTGAACCTGACCATCCGCATCGGCATCCCGCCGCCGCCGTCGATCGCGGTCTCGGGCAGGGTGACGGATGCCGGCGGCAACCCGGTCCCCGGTGCGCTGGTGCGGTTCGAGTCGGTGTTTACGCTCGACGACAAACCCATTGCGGCGACGAACGTAACGGGAGAAGACGGCCGCTACCTGGTAGACACCCTCGGCTACTGGCAGACGGTCACGGTCGAGAAGGAGGGCTACTCCACCCTCCGGGAGGAATTCATCTTCGAGAGCCTGACGAACACCCTCAACCTGGAACTGGAGTCGTCGAGCCGGACGGTCCCGGGGTTCGGTCCCGCGCTCGGGGTCCTCTCGCTTGTGGGGGCGCTGTTGCTTCTCATCGGCCGGAAGAGATGGTGAGATGACAGAGGGAAGTTCAGTAGTCCCGGCGCTCCTCCTCACCGCCGCAGTCACGGCACTGGCGGCGGGTTTTGCGGTCTTCTGGCCCGGCACGAAAGTTGTCGTAATCCAACAGGAGCAGATAGCCCGGAGGATCAAGCACTGGTCCATATCGATCTCCAGATCACCTACTTGAACAACAAAGGATAACACCCTTTTTGCGGAAATCAGAGCTCGGGTGGGCTCCGGCCGGTCGGTGCCTCTCCCTGCAGCAATTCATTACTACCTCTCCGACAGAATACCGGTGTCCATGCAGTCCCGGGAAGAAGTCTTCACGACTCTGCAACGGCTCAAAGGCGAACTCTTTACGCGGTTCTCGGTCAGCCGGATCGGTATCAACGGAGCGGTCGCACGCGGCGAGCAGACCGAGGCAAGCGATATCGATATCCTTGTTGAGTTCTCCCGGCCGGTCGGTTTCTTCACCTTCATCGAACTCGAGGAATACCTCTCGCTCCGCCTCGGCGCTCCCGTCGACCTGGTGACGCCCGACGCACTGAAACCGCTTGTCCGTGAGCGGGTAGCCGCCGAGGTCGCCTATGCCAAAACGATCGGACATCCGCCTCCTCTGTAGCGACATCACCGAGGCCATCGAGCGCCTCCTCCTCCCGGTGACCGCCGCGAGAACCTTGTTCCTGCCGAAACTCACACAGGCGGCGAAAGAGGACGCCACCTTTGCCGTGGGGCTGACGGCGAGATCCGTGCCCCCCGGCTCCCCTAAACCCTCTTCGCTATCGTCTCGATCGCTTCAATAATCGTCTGCTGCTGCGGCTTGATGATCGCGACCGGACAGTCGACGATCTTCTCCACGATCGACGCGAGGATCGGGGCGCAGACGATCCCGAGTGCCCCCTCCTTCTCCGCCCGTGCCGCGGCGGCGATGCACTCCTCGAGGGTGTTCGCCGGGTAGCCCCGGATGCGGTACTCCTTTCCGCCGATGGGGAGGTTGCGGTTGTCGATCTCGTCGAGGAGGAACCGGGCCGCGATCACCGCGATGAAACTCTTCTCCCGGGGCTCGAGGACGTTCACGATCCGCCGGACGGTCGAGAGGCGCGGGTCCGCCCTGCCCGACGTGAGCTTGTAGAGGGTTGCGGGCGGGATCCCGGCCCGCTCCGCGAGGTCGCGGATGCTCATGTCCTGCCGGGCGAGTTCCTCCTGGAGCGCGTCGGCAAACTCGGCTTCGAAGATCTTTTTCGAGAGCATATATCTACTATGGTACAATAATTTAAGATATAATTTTCCTATTTTGGTGAACAATCCGGATATAAAGAAAAATGCTTATGAATGCCCATGACGATGCTCACATATGGTCTCATCATCCATCCGGGAAGTCACGATCCTCCCGGGCCGGAGCCGGAGCGGCGAACCGGAACGGTTCGAGGCGATCACCATCCGGCCCGGGGACACGATCTCGATCGTCGGCCCCACCGGCTCGGGAAAGAGCGCCCTCATCAACGATATCGAGGTCTTCGCCCGTGGCGACACCGCGACGGGCCGGACGGTCCTCGTCAACGGCGCCTACCCTCCAGAAGAGTTCGTCCGCGACCCGGCGCACAAACCCGTCGCCCTGATCACCCAGAACACCCGGTGCCTCGCCGATCTGGAGGTCGCGGAGTTTCTTTCGATGCACGTCCGGTCCCGCAGGATAGCCGATGACCGGATTGTCGACCGTACGATCGCCCTCGCCAACGAGTTCACGGGCGAGCCGATCCTCCCCGACGCCCGGATGACCGCGCTCTCCGGGGGGCAGACCCGCTCGCTCCTGGTGGCGGACGCCGTCATGATCGCAGCGGCGCCGATCATCCTCCTCGACGAGGTCGAGAACGCCGGGATCTTCAAGGAGCGGGTGATCGAGGTTCTCCGGGATGCGGGGAAAGCGGTCGTCTTCGTCACCCACGACCCCCTGGTCTCCCTCCTCTCCGCCCGACGGATCGTGATGCGGGACGGGGCCGTCGAGCGGGTTATCGAGCCCGGAAATCGCGAGGACGAGGCCCTCCGGGAGGCTCTCCGTCTCGACGGCATCCTCCACGGGATGCGGGAGGAGATCCGGGCTGGCAACCTGATCACGGAGTCGATCGGAGTATGAGGCTTGTTATCGTCGCCGGCCCGCCCTCGGCCGGGAAGACCGCCGTCGTGCGCCAGACCATCCGCTCGCTCCAGGACCGGCACCGGATCGCCTACCTCAAGATCGACGTCGTCCGGGCGTTCGAGGACGAAGAACTCGCTGCCGAGTTCGGGATCCCGGCACGGAGCATCTGCTCCGGCGACCTCTGCCCGGACCACGCCGGGGTGATGGTGATGCGGGACGCCATTGCCTGGGCCGAAGAGGAGAGCGCCGACCTCCTCCTGGTCGAGAGCGCCGGGCTCTGCCTCCGGTGCTCTCCCTACACGACGCAGGGGCTCGGGGTCGTCGTCCTCTCTGCGGTCTCGGGGACGAACACGCCCCTCAAGATGGCCCCAATGCTTGCGCTCGCCGATATCGCGGTCGTGACCCGGATCGACCTTGTCTCCCAGGCCGAGAAGGAGGTCTTCCGGGAGCAGATCCGCGAGGTGAACCCGGATCTAGATATCGTCGAGACGAACGCCGTCCAGGGGACCGGGATGCGCTACCTCCTCCGGGCGATCGAGGACTATCCGCCGATCACCGACCCGGAGGCGATCACCCTCCGGGGGGTGCCGCCGCTTGGGGTCTGCACCGTCTGCATCGGAAAGACCGAGATCGGCTGGCAGCACCACTTCGGGGTCGTCCGGAGGATGGAGGGCGCCGACTACCTCTTCCGGGGGGACTAGCCCCGTGGCATGGCAACCGCCCGAAAAAGACTGCGGGGCCTGCGGCGCCCCGACCTGCCAGGCATTCCTCGAGCGGGTCCGGCGGGGGGAGCGGGAACTCCAGGACTGCATCTTTTGCCCCTCCGGGCCCCTCTCCCCCCGGTTCGAGGGCGAGGCACGCTACTCCGGCCGGGACGCCCTCGGCGGGGAGTACGACTTCATCCTCGATCCCCTCCCCGGCGAGGTCTCGGCCCGAAAGATCGTCCTCCCCTTCCGCCCGGACCTCGTGGAGAGGTGGGGGATTGCGGCCGGCGATATCGTCGTCGGGAGGCCGACCGGTGCGGGCTGCCCGGTCCAGCACGTTCTCTCGGTCCTTCACGCAAATCCGGTGACCGGTCTTCTCACCTGTCTCGTCGTCGGCCCGGAGTTCTCGCGGGACGGAGAGTTTAAGGAGATCGAGGCATATCACATGGTCGGTTTCGAGGGGATTGCCCGGCCGGTGCGGCGCGAACCGGTCATCGGGATGCGGCAACGGTTCCTGCCCGGATTCTGCATGATGAACCTTACGCACACGGGTGTCGTGAACATGATTCTCGCACAGTCCTCGGGGCTCCATGTGCGGGTGGAGGATATTCGGTTACTATGAAGAGTATAGCAGATATCGATGAGAAGATCCGGAACGGTTCGGCGGTCGTCTACACCGCCGCGGAATTCAAACGCCTCGTCCGCGAGGGCGCGGAGATCACGGCCGCCGACGTCGACGTCGTCACCACCGGGACGTGCGGGGTGATGTCGGGGACCGCGGCGATCCTCTCTATCCCGGTGGCCGAGCCCGGGACGTTCGAGCGGGCGGAACGGGTCTGGTTAAACGGCGTCCCCTGCATGCCCGGCCCCTGCCCGAACGAACGTCTCGGTCTCCTCGACCTGATCGTCTCCGGGACCGCCCACGCCGCGGGCGGTTACGGGGGCGGCCACCTCTTTCGCGATCTCGTCGAAGGGCACGAGATCGAGGTGGTGGTGGAGGCCGCCGACCGCTCGATCGAGGCGCGGGTGACCCTCGACGACTTCCCCTACGCCCGGATCTTCACGACCCGGAGCGCTTACAAGAACTACAC
>JASGMC010000076.1 GCA_030156625.1 Methanoculleus sp. | reverse complement strand
TGCCAGTTCGGCGTCCCGTTCACCTCGAGAACCGTATAGCCTTCCCGGTCCCGGAGGAGATCGACGCCGCAGTAGTCGATCCCGATCGCCGACGCCGACGCCTCGGCGATGGCGCGCATCTCCTCGTCGATCGGGACCGGCATGCCGATCCCGCCCTGGTGGATGTTGTGCATCAGGCTATCGGAGACCCGGGTTATCGCGCCGACGGCCTCCCCGCCGAGGACGAAGACACGGAAGTCCCGGTCGTTTTGCACGTACTCCTGCAGGTACCAGGGCCCCGGCCCGAGCTCCTCCGGCCTCGTCACGAGCCTGATACCGTTCCCGTCGAACCCGTAGAGCGGCTTATAGACGACTTTTCCGTGCCGCAGAAGGAATTCCCGCGCCTGCTCCTCCGATTGCATGTAGGCCGTTTCCGGTGTCCGCACCCCGTTTTGCAGAAGGAGGGCGGACGTCATCACTTTGGATGCACAGGCAACGATGCTCGCGGGTGTATTGATCACCCGGTTCCGGAGCGAGAGCACGTTTAAGGTCTCGAACTGGTGCCCGTCCTGCCGGATTCCACAGACCCATACGAGTTCGTTCTCAAGCCCGGAGTCGAGGGGGTCGACTGCACCGAGGTCGAGGATACCATATGGGGCACCGGCTCTCTCCAGCTCCCGTATAACAGCGCCGGTCGAGTTGTCGTCCGGCGTATCGGTCGGCTTTGGTACGATACGGATCATGCGCATCACGTCCCGCCTCCGGGACTAGCAGTTCGCGGTCAGAGGATTTCAGTATCATTTTGTACCTTGCCGCATATAATCGGTAGGGAAGAAGACCATGCGGAAGAACCGGGTATGTATCATCGGGTGCGGGAACCCTCTCATGGGAAACGACGGGGCGGGGATTCGGGCGATGCGTCTCTTCGAAGGGAGATTCGCCGGCGTCGACGTGATCGATGGCGGCACCGGAGGCTTTGGCCTGATCCCGCTGATGGAAGGATACGAAAACGTGGTGATCGTCGATGCGATGGTGGGTGTCGGCGAGCGTATCGGCGACGTCCTCACGTTTGAGACACCGCCCTCCTGGGACCTTCCGGCATATGCATTCCACGATATAGGGATCGGGGAGGTGGTGGCGATAGCCCGCGAACTCGGATATGCCACAGAGATCGTGACGATCGGAATCGAAGTGGGCGAGATCCGGGCGTTCAGCCAGGAGATAGACCCGGCGGTAGAAGAGGGGGTCCGGGTTGCCGGGCAGGTGATCCTCGGGATCCTGCAGAAGTGGGCCGGGGTGTCCGGGGACGATTTTTAATGGTACGCAGTTAGAGCACCCCAATCTATTCATATCGGGCTCTTTTCTGGAGATATAAATGGCAAGGTTTATTTCATACTACTGAACTAAAGATGTCTGAATGCAACTGCCGCGCGGTCGGTTCCATCGTCTTCTCAAGTCCACGACATCCCGTGCCCTGATAGAGGAGATGAGTTCAACACAGTTTACCGGGATCTGCACGATCATCCTTGGCAGCGAGAGTGCTACCCTGGTGCTGAACAAAGGTCTGGTGATGCTTGCCGAATATGGGGACATGAAAGGGCAGCACGTACCGGATGCGATACTGGAGGGCGACGAGACTGAGGTAGCGGCAGAATTGAACCTTCTGACGCCTGAGCAGGTCAAACTCGCCCTGGAATTCAACCGTCCGTTTGCGACCGGAGACGCCGATGCCATAAAACGGGGAAGACCGGCGGCGGGCAAGGCTGTTTCAGGAGGGACGAAGCCGTCCGCCGGGCCGAAGAAGGCCGGTGGAGCATCCCCGCCGAAACATCCTCCGGAATCGTCCGCAGAAGTGCATCGCATTCCTATGCCGGGAGTGAAACCTATGCAGGAGACGGCCGAGGCGTCTCAGTCAGAGAACGACGACGTTGACACGCTCGTCCAGAACATGGAGGAGATGGACGTTGAGCAACTCGTCAGCAGTTTCAGGGTAAATTGCAAGGATATGCTCCGGAAAATTCATCTCGATCACCTCATCCAGGACAAAGATACGTAAAAGCAGGAGCTGATAACAGAATGGACTCGACAGTATTCCTCATTATCATCACAGTGACGGTGATAGCCGGTTTCGCCGGTGTTTTGTACTTCCTTTCGAAGATCTGCGAGGGACTCGCCGGGCAGCAGCCCACACAAGCCCCCCGCGCTGCGGGGACCAAAGAAGAACCGGAAAACGCTGTGCAACCGGCACCCGTCGAGGCCTTGAGGCCTTCCGGCGGACTGGATCCCCGGAGTATGGGAAGCCTGGAGGAGACGCTCGGCGCAATCAGCGAGAAATATAGTCTTGCATCCTTCACGCTCGCGACCACGGACGGCCTCCTGATCGGCTCAACGAAGCCGGGCGGCGAGGACGAGGCCGCGCGGTACAGTTACCTCTACACGCAGGGAAGACTGCAAGACGAGACCGGTGCTGAACTCCTTGGCATTCCCTACCGCGGGGAGACGGTGGTCGGCATCGCCCACCCTTCGGAGCACCTCTCTGCCGAACAGATGAGCGCACTCGAACAGGATATCCGGGACACCCTGCAGCACTGGGTGTAAGTCCGGAGAGATCAAAACAGCGAGTGATCACATGGTAAAAGTATATACGATTGCGTCCGGTAAAGGCGGTACCGGCAAAACAACGGTCACGGCAAATCTGGGGCCGATGCTTGCTCAATACGGGAAGAAAACGTGCATTCTTGATGCCGACGTAGGAATGGCGAATCTCGGGCTTATTCTCGGGCTTGAAAACCTGCCGGTGACCCTGCATGAGGTGCTGGCAGGCAAAGCCCGTGTCCGGGACGCCATCTACGATGGACCGTTCGGCGTGAAGGTTGTCCCGTGCGGGCTCTCCCTGCAGGGCTTTCAGCAGTCGAACCCGGATCGGCTCAAGGATATCATGACGGATCTTGTGAGCGAGTTCGACATCCTGGTCCTCGATGCTCCTGCGGGAATCAGCAGGGACGGCGTCATCCCGCTGACCATCGCCGACGGGGTGATCCTTGTCGTAAACCCCGAAATCTCCTCGATCGTCGACTCCTTAAAGACAAAGATCCTGACCGAGACCGTTGGCGGGCACATCGAAGGGGCGATCGTCAACCGGGTCGGCGGAAGTGAGGATGGGTTTAACCGGGCACAGATGGAGAAACTTCTCGGGGTCCGGGTGCTCGGGGTCATACCGGAAGACCCCAACATCCGGCGCGCATCGGCCGGAAGGTCGCCGATCGTGGTGAAGTACCCGACATCCAGGGCATCCAGGGCCTTTAAGCGCATCTCTGCCGATGTGGCCGGCATCGAGTATGTCGAGGAGGAGACGCAGGCTCCCCGGGAAGGTTTTGTCGATCGGCTTGCCCGTGCTCTCTTCCGGGCAAAGGCGTGATTTTTAAGCCTAACGAGCCCATAACGCTCGTCACCGCCTTTCTCTTTTTTTATCTTCACGTGACATTGCAGCGCAAAGCCGCAGGTAGAATGCTGCAGGCTACGCATCCATGCCGCCTGCCTTCCTGCCGGTTCGAGCTGCACGATGCGTCAGGAGTCGAAGCCATCCAGATCGGTTTATTTCCCCGATCCGAATCCACAGCCAGAGCACGAGCGTGGTTATTCTCCATCAGAACCCTGAAAAACCCCATAAATCCAGCAAACGCATTAAAAAGGCATAAAATCAAAAATCATCATCTAAAAGAGAGATAGCCGGAGCGAACAAACTATATACTTTTAATAGCAGGAAGTGTTAATCACATTCAGAGGGCTCGTAATGGAAATACATGTGGATAAGGACGCGTGCGTCGGGTGCGGTCTTTGCGTCAAAGACTGCCCGATGCACGTGTACGAACTCCAGGACAACGTGAGTGTCGCGGTCAGGCCGAATAACTGCATGGGATGCCTGTCCTGTCATGAGATCTGCCCGGCCCAGGCACTCGAGCACCGTGGCATCTACGCTGCCCGGAGGCACTATATCGACGTCAATGTCTGTGAAATGCTCCGGAAGGTGGTCTGATGAGCGCGGGATACATCGACGAACTGCACGAGGCGTTTCACTCCGATCTCGTCTATCGCTCCGAGGAGATTCCCCTCGAATGTTCGCCCAAGCCAAAAGAGATGGAACAGACGCTCCACGGCGTGATGAAACTCAACGGCCTCGTGATCAGGTCACTCGAGGAGATCGCAGGCAGGGGGGCGAACGCAGTCACCTACCGCGCCGGGAAGAAGTTCGGCCACGAAGTCGCCAAGTACTTCCAGAAGCGCGAAGACGTGGAAGGGGCGCTTCACGAACTCTCCGACCTGCTTCGCGGCCAGTACTCCTTTGAAGTCTGGAAACCCGAGGACAAGGAGACGTTCATCATCGAGGAGAACGGAGAGACCTTCATCTACCTCGTCTTCCATGACTGCATCGTCCGCCAGACGCTCCGGCGCAACGGCCTCGACCAGGGCGGTCCGCTCTGCCAGACACTCTTCGGCTACGTCGTCGGCGCGATCGAAGAGATCACCGGCAGGAAAGCCAAACTGGAGATCGTCCACACCGGCCCGAACGCCTGCCTGAAGAAACTGGTTCTGAAATGAGGCGGAATGATGAAGATTGCTATTGAAGAACTGGCAGGGTGTTCGGGGTGCACGATTGCGGTGCTCGATCTCCACGAGATGCTCCTTGACGTCGTCGCGGAGGCGGAGATCGTCTACTCGCCGGTGGTCATGGACGTAAAAGAGCCCCCCGAGGGCATCGATATCGCCTTCGTGACCGGGGCAGTCAGAAACGAGGAGAACCACGAACGACTCGAGATGATCCGGAAGCGGTCAAAGACGCTCGTGGCGCTCGGGACCTGCGCCTGCTACGGGGGCGTATCAGGTCTTTCGATGCTGAATTCAAGCGAAGACCTCTTCTCCTGCGTCTACCGGGAAGTGGAGACGGCAAAGCCCGACGGGGTCATCCCGACGGATGTGCCGCCGTTCCTCTACCGGGCGTTCGCAGTGGGCGACCTCGCGAAGGTCGATTACTACGTCACGGGCTGTCCGCCCAAAGAAGCGTTCTTGAAGAAGATCATCCCGGCAATGATTGCAGGGGATACCCTCGAACTCTCGCGCAAGTCCGTCTGTTCGGAATGCGACAGGATCATGGGGCAGGTCGAGAACTGGACCCTCAAGCGGCGGCACGAGGGTGTTCCCGACCGTGAGCACTGCCTGCTCGGGCAGGGCTACCTCTGTCTCGGGAGCGTCACCTTCGGGAGATGCGCCGCGTCGTGCCCCAAAAACAACATCCCGTGCCACGGGTGCAACGGCCCGTCGCTCGATATCCTCCGCGAGCCCTGCCGGGATATCTACGGCATGATGGTGCGGAGAATTTCGGATCTCACCGACAAGCCCCAAAAAGAGGTGGAGAAGGAGCTCTACGATGTCGCGCACACCATGTATGCCTTCACCATCGGGAGCCTGATCATGGAGGACAAGGAGAACTCAAAGATCCGGGACCTCGTTAAGGAGAGGAGCAGATGAAAGAGATCACAATCAGCCCGGTAACCCGGATTGAAGGGCACGCCGGCGTCAGGATCTACCTCAACGATCAGGGAGAAGTCGACTCGGCCCACTTCCAGGTCGTGGAACTGAGGGGGTTCGAGAAGTTCCTCATCGGCGCTGCAATCGAAGAGGCACCCCGGATCACGCCCCGCATCTGCGGGATATGCCCCTCGGCGCACCACCTGGCGGCGGCAAAGGCGACCGACCAGATCTTTGGCGTCGAACCGCCCGCGACCGGAAAGAAACTCCGGGAGCTCCTCAACGTCGGTCAGTTCGTCCATTCCCACGCCCTCCATTTCTTCATGCTCGCGGCCCCCGATTTCATCCTGGGCCACGATGCACCGGCGGAGACACGCAACGTCATCGGGCTTGCCCGCCACTCGCCGGATCTGGCGAAGAAGGCGATTGCGGTCCGGAAGTTCGGCCAGCGCCTGACGGAAGCGGTCGGCGGCAAACCCATCCACCCGTCAAACGCGCTGCCCGGCGGGATGTCGACGCCGCTCACGGAAGGAAAGAAAGCCGAATTGACCACCATGGCGGAAGAAGCGCTCGGAATCGCCCGTGAAGGGTGGGAGATCGCACGCACCCTTCTCGACGGCGTCGACACGGGGATCGGGGCTGTGAAGACCGGGTTCCTGGGCATGGCCAATAACGGGGTCTACTCGACCTACGAAGGTCCTGCTACGATGCTCGATCCGGACGGAGGCAGAATTGGTTCGATCTCAGGTCAGGATTACGTGAACTCCATCGAGGAGTACTCGGAAGACTGGTCGTACCTGAAGTTCGCCCGGTTCAAAGGCGGAGACTATTACCGGGTCGGGCCGCTCGCCCGGCTCAACATCGTGGAGAAGATGGGCACGGAGCATGCGGACGCTGCTCTCGCGGAGTACCGCGAGCGGTTCGGTACCGTCACCCAGGCTGCGCTCGCCTACCACATGGCACGCTACATCGAGTTCATCGCCTCGTGCGAGCGGGCGGTTGAGTTGCTCTCGGACCCCGGCATCACCGGATCAGACATCCGGGCGCCGGCAGGTGCAGTCGTGAACCGGCGGGGCGTCGGGATCGTCGAGGCACCCCGGGGGACCCTGATCCACGACTATACCGTCAACGAAACCGGAGCTATCGAGCGGTGCAACCTTATCGTGGCGACCTGCCAGAACAACTACGCGATGGACCGGGGTGTGGAGGATATGGCACGCCGGGTGGTGGAGAACGGAGCGTTGACCGAGGGCGCGGCAAACCGCATCGAGATGATCGTCAGGGCGTATGACCCCTGCATCTCATGCGCAACACACGCGATCGGGCGAATGCCTCTGAAAATCGAGTGCATCAGAAGAACATGAGGAGATGTGGATGTTAAAACAGATCCTGGGAGAATTCCTGAAACTTGACGGGGTTACCGCCGCAGTCGTGGCGGGACGGGACGGCTTTGTGATCGAGAGCGTCGTTGCCGGGGACGTGGACGTCGAGGCCCTTGGTGCCATGGCATCGACAGGGATGGGTACGTCCGAGGCGATGAGCAACGAGCTCGGGAAAGGAGAGATGTCCCAGATGCTCATCGAACTGGAGAACGGGCCTATCCTGCTCTCCCCTCTCTCGGAGGATGAGTTGATCGCCATCGTGGCGAACGCGAACGTCAATGTCGGGCGAATCCGGTACGAGCTGAAGAAGAACAGAGACCGTATAACTGCTGCTCTGTGAGAAGATGCTACCCGACGGCGTCTCACTCGGACGACTGCAGGGGCCCCTTTCGGCCCTTGCTTCGATCAGCCCTCACTTCACAGGAGCAGTGCGTATCGACGAGTCCGAAGGGACAGGTTTTGTCCTGGTCCAGAACGGAAACCCGTACGCAGCCGCCATCGAGGACAGCGGCAAAGGCCTGCTCCTTAGCGGAGACGAGGCCTACAGGTACCTGCTCGATCAACCGTCGCTCAATTACGAACTTATCGCGTACACGGCCGAAGAGACCGAGACGGCCCTGGAGGTCTCGCAAGAGACGGGGTGCCGGGTCAGTGAAGGCGGCCTAAAGCCAGCCGCCCCGGCCGGGTCGGCGGATACGGACTCCCTTGACCAGATTGCACGGCAACCGGGTGTCATTGCAGTTTCGGTCTTCCATGAG
Source organism: Methanoculleus sp. (assembly GCA_030156625.1). Taxonomy (GTDB): domain Archaea; phylum Halobacteriota; class Methanomicrobia; order Methanomicrobiales; family Methanoculleaceae; genus Methanoculleus. Next base: position 4,078 of record JASGMC010000076.1, on the reverse strand, counting down.
GGATTTGCCCTTCAATCGCTCGGCTCCGCGGACTTTGAGCATGTTGCTGCGGTCGCTGAAGACCTGCTCCGCGCCGGCACCCGTATCACCGCCGATATGGAGATGGGGGATCTCTCCCAGATGATCCTCGAGACACCGGCAGGCAAGCTCATCATCGCGCCCTACGGGGATCTCTCCCTCTGCATACTTGCAAAATCGGATGCCAACCTCGGCCTGATCCGGCTCTCGATACGGGGCATGCAGGACGAGCCCGCCTGAGAGAAGGAACGGTTCCGGCACTCCCCGCTCTCTTCCGGTGAGCCGGTTGAGCAGAGCGTGCGGGCCCGAAACCCGAAGGGTTTCGCTGTGTGAGCGAAAGCGAACACGAGAAGACCGAAGATCTTCGCTGTGGGGCTGACGGGGAGTGCGATGGGCGGCACGCGACTGGCCGGAGGGCAGGAGCGTGAGCACCGTTCGGTGCGAACGCCCGGAGCTTGAGAAACTCGAAGAGTTTCGAGGGGGGATGCTCCCCCCTCCCCTGTCTCCACCTCGCTATGATCCACACATCTCATCAGCCCCACCCCACCCGCACTTCGCGCTCCTCACTCGCACCTTCGGTGCTCAAACTCATTCCACTGCGGGCAAGTCGTTCCCCCCCGGGGGCGGGCAGTGCGGGGCGCTAGGCGATGTCCCCACGGGACATCGCTGGAGAAGACCGAAGGTCTTGGACCAGCGACTGCCCGGAGACAGGAGTTCGAGCACCGCAAGGTGCGTAGCTCGGTGGAAAGTCGTGCCCCGGAAGGTCTCTGGATTGCGAACATCTGGAGCAAGCAGGCGCAGTTTCAACAAAGCTGTTTTTTCCACCGCGAACCCTTCCCGGCAACGGCCAGCCGATGAGCAGGCGGCAGGCGAACCCACGCTTCGCAGACGGGCGCTCCCCACGCCTCCCTGGCACCCAACAATTGATATTTCTGCCCGCCAGACCAATTCTATGCATCTCCACACCGCACCGGGAGCACGGCCGGCATTCCTCCATCCGGGACTCCCGGCAGGGCCATCCCGCCGTCATGAGGTGATCGCCTGATGAAGTACTACCCGGTCCATTCCGGATACCCGCCGTATGCCGGGGTGAATTCGGCGATTGAGGCGGCCTTCGCCGAACACGGCAGGGGGAACGTCCAGATGCCGCCGAAGGTCTACGTGACGTTCGTTGAGAGCGGTGACTTCCGGACGATGCCCGCGTACCTCCCGGCGCTCGGGATTGCCGGGGTGAAGATCGTCAACGTTCACCCCCATAACCGCGCAAGAGGCCTTCCCACCGTCATGGCGCTCACCGTGATCATCGATGTGGAGACGGGTACCCCGAAAGCAATCATCAACGCCACCGAACTTACCGCGATGCGTACCGGGGCAGCGGGCGCCGTGGCGGCGAGGTACCTCGCGCCCCGGCAGCCGTCCGTCACCCTCGGAGTCGTGGGGGCCGGGCGGCAGGCGGAGGCGCAGGTCGAGGCGACGGCTGCCGCACTCACGATCGAGGAGATCCGGGTCTGGAGCAGGACGGAGAAGAGTGCTGAGGCTTTTGCGGCGCGCTACTCCGAATATAACGCCCGGAGCGTCTCGATCGAACGCGCCTGCGACTGCGACGTGCTGACCACGACGACGCCGTCGACAAAACCGGTCGTGATGGCGGACTGGGTCCGGGAAGGGACGCACATCAACGCGATCGGTGCGGATGCCCCCGGCAAACAGGAACTGGACCCTGCACTTCTGCTGAAGGCCGAGGTCTTCATCGACGACCCCCGCCAGGCAATCCATTCAGGCGAAATTAACGTCCCGATCAGCATCGGACAATACAATCCCGCCCGGATTGCCGGAACCCTCGGCGAGGTCGTCACCGGGAAGAAGGGGCGGTCGTCTTCCGACGCCATCACGATATTCGACTCCACCGGGCTTGCCATACAGGATCTCGCCATCGCCGCTCTCGTCCTGCGGGACGGGGACGGGTACGAACTGCCGTTCCCTTAACACCATTATCCGGCCCTGCGGGAACCCTTCCCCTGAGGCCAGGACTCCCGAGGTAGTCCGTGCATTACTAACTCGCGCAGAAATTAGAGGGGGGTGACTATTCGGGGTTCGAGTCGCGATGGGCGGAGCGGCCGGTGCGCGAGCACTGCCAGGTGTGAGTGTCGAAGATATCTAACTAAAATGAGGAGAGATGCCCGTGCAGTGGACCGTGGGGGCATCGCCACGCACTGCCCCCGCCCCACGGGGCGGGGAACGACTTCCCCGCAGGGGAAGGAGTTCGAGCACCGAAGGTGCGGGGGAGGAGGCCGGAGGCCGGGCGGGGCGGGGGTTACAGATGTCCGCGTACAAGGTAGAGACAGGGGAGGGGGATGCTCCCCCTCCCCGTCAGCCCCTCCCCAAGGGCGATATCCCCACGGAATCCATGCCAGGGAAGCAATTCCAGATGTCACGTATGAACGCCGCTGGTGCGAGTGGTGACGGCGCAGAGCACAGCTGGCCGAAGGTGCAACATTCCTGAGAACGACTGTCCGTAGGACGCGACGGTTCGCTAGAACTGGAGCGTGAGCACCGAAGAAAAGCCACCGGGGAGGGACCGATCAACTCCCTCCCCTTCTCCATATAGGCAGGCGGTTACTCTTCCGTCCCGGGCTGCGCGAAGGCTTTCCAGACCTGCTCGCGGTAGACCGGGCCGCTGTTGTAGGTGCAGAACGGGACCAGGCGACCGTCGGGGGTCGCGTAGTGGATGCAGCACCGCTGCACCCGGGAGAGGTCGTAGTTGTATTTGTCCATGAAGTGCATCGTGCCGATGAAGAGGGCGTTCCAGTGGAACTCACGCAGGGCCTCGAAGTTCTGCATCACGAGGGCCTTTCCTATCAGCTTCATGAACTCCCCGGTATTCTTCTGCTCCGCTTTCCTCGTGGAGCCGTAGAGGTCCTTGACCCCCTCGACAAGGGTCATATACTTGTTGAGCGACCCGCCTTTCCCGAGTTTCGCCGCCATCTTCTCGACCGACTCGAAGAAGGCGTCGACGTCCACCAACTTGTTGACCGGGACCATCCCCTCGTCGGTAACGAAGACGTAGGTCGCCGCACCGCAGTGCTGGTGCGTGGTGAACGTTATCTGGGGTTTGCCCGTGTAGGCCTCGACGAGCTCGGAGATCGGGACGACGCAGGGCACGGGGTAGAAGTAGTCCTTCTTGATCACGCCGCCCGTCTGCTCCTCGATCCGTTCTGCAAGCTCCGGGATGGTGATCCGCTCTTTCCTGACATCATCCTCGCTTGCAGCTCCGGTGAACGACACCGGCTGGAAGTTGACGCCCCGGATGATCTTGATGCGCTCTGCGGCGTACCTGATGATGGCGCCCACCTCGTGGTCGTTCCTGCCCTTGATGACCGTGGGCACCAGCACCACCCCCATGCCGATCTTCTCGCAGTTATCTATGGCCCGCTGATCGCTCGCGAGTTTCGAGTTCGTCTCGTGGGTTATGCCGTCGAAGTGCAGGTAGACGGTGGAGAGCCCCGCTTCCTTCAGCTGCCGGGCGTAGTCGGGCTCCTGCGCAAGCCGGATACCGTTTGTCGCGACCTGGACCTGGGCCAACCCGAGTTCTTTCGCTTTCCGGATGAGTTCGGGGAGATCGTCGCGCATCGTCGGTTCGCCGCCCGAGAACTGGACGGCGGGTGCCGGAACGGGCTCTTCCTCGCGCAGCATGCGCAGCATCCCGACGACCTGGTCGAAGGTCGGCTCGTAGACGTAACCGCATGCACGGGCGTTTGCAAAGCAGAAGTCGCAGTTGAGGTTACACCGGTTCGTCAGGTCGATGTTCGCGAGCAACGTCGTCGACCGGTGATTCTGACATATGCCGCAGTCGGTCGGGCACCCTTCCTGAGAAGCGGTCTTCTGCGGGTTCGAAACACCCTTCCCTATGCGTTCGTAGGCGTCGAATCTCCGGTACATCTCTGCATCCGACCAGTAAAGAGCCCGGTACGCGCCTTCAGCCATCTATATACCATGCAGTCTGTTATTTTCCGTTTCGCAAACGTCGTAGGTGCTCGCAGCACGCATAACGTGATCCATG
>JASGMC010000075.1 GCA_030156625.1 Methanoculleus sp. | reverse complement strand
CCGCATACCTCATCGACCCCACCCCACCCGGCCTCCGGCCTCCTCAAACGCACCTTCGGTGCTCAAACTCCTGCCGTCCGCTACGCTCCCGGCAGTCGTTCCCCGCCCCCAGGGGGCGGGGGCAGTCATGGCGATACTCGGTGGAAAGCCGTGCCCGGCATCTTCGATGAGCAGGGCTGGAGGCATGTGAGAATAGTTTCACCCAGCCAATGCTTTATTTTCGTGAAAAAAAGTAAAAACTCGCTCCAATCCTTCAGATAAAGAACCGGAACGCGAACCAGGCAATCAGCACCATGATCGCGGCATACTTCAGCCCCGCGAGCACCCGGCCTTCGCCCATGACGCCTGCCGCAAGCCCCGAGAAGAATCCCTGGATCAGTGCGGCGTGGCAGAAGAGCCGGTTGTAGAGGAAGAGGTCCACGGTGCCTATGAACGCCTGGCTCGAACCCGACGCCGCGACCGCCTCGCCCGCCTCCGCCATGGTGGTGAGGAAAGTGCTCGAAAGCACCCCGATGACGAAGAGGAAGACGAAGAACGACATGACGACGATGATCATATAGATCATCATCCCGTTTTTGCGCTCCGACTTCAGGTTGAAGAACTCGTAGGCGTCGTGCGCCGCCGCCCGCAGCACCTCGCTCACGTCGCCGCCGGCGGAACTCGCGTGGGCGATGAGGTCGACGCTCCGCTCCGCGAGCGGTGTATTCACCGCCTTCCCGAACCGGCGGATGGCCTCCACGAACGGGACGCCCCAGGACATCTCGGTATCGAGTTTGCGGATATGCGGCGTGAGCGACCCGTACTCGCCCTCAGAGACGATGTGGATGGCGTGCGGGAGCGTCATACCGGAATCATTCATCCCGGCCACGTCGCGGAAGAAGTTCGGGAGGGACGCCTCGATGCTCGATACACGCAGCGATTCCTTGAGATCGAGGATTGCGAGCGGCACGATGGCGATGAGGAGCGCAAACACGAAGACGTCGTCGATCATCGTCGTCGTGAAGAGGACACTGACACCGTAGGAGAGCACCATGCTCGCCAGCCCGCCGATAAAGAGGAGGAACGCCACAGGGACGGAGATGAAGAGGACGGTGGCGGGCTCCTCCATCATCACCTTGAGCGGGTGCTTGAGGAACCGGTAGAATCCTTCCTGATACTTCCTCCAGTTCGCGATCCTGCCGAAGATCTCCTGCTCCTGTTCCTCAAACGGATCGGGCGCCGGCGCACTGCCGTCCCGGGTGCGGTTTCTGTTCAAAAAGTCGTCGAAGATGTCTTTGAATCCCATATCACACCTCCGGGGTCATGGAACTGATCAGGATGATGAACATCGTGCTCCCGAACGGCACGAGCAGGTAGATGATGATGTAGAGGAAGAACGGGTCCGAGTCGCCGGAGATGAGCGTCATGATCGACTGCAGGATGATCAGGAAGAGCATGCCGGCGACCATCGCGGTAACGTAGGACTCCGCGATCAGCCCGAGCGTCTCTAAAAACGACTTCTGCTGCTGGTTGTTCTCGAGTGTGTACTGGTGAGCCTTGGCGCGGAAATACTCCGTCAGGTTGCTCCCGCTGGAGATGCTCGCAACGGCCCCCTGCAGGAACTCGCGCATCCGTTCGCTCGGCGTTGCCTGCGAGACCGTCCGCAGGGCTTCGAGAGGGTCCTTCCCGAAGAAGTCGGTCTCCCGGGTGACGTAACGTGCCTCGACGGCGCTTTCGCCGTAGATTTTGCTCTGGCCGAGCAGCCGGAAGACTTCGTCGGGGGTGATCCCGGCTGAAGACATGGCGGTGACGTAGTTGATGGCGTACGGGAGCGTGGCGTCGATGTTCCTGCGGCGCTCCCCGGCCTGTATCCCGGGATACAGGAGGAAGATCAGGTAGGTTATCCCCCCGAATATCAGGAGAGAGATGACCGTGATGGCGATGGTGCCGAGCAGCATTTTGTAGTCGTTCAACGCGTAGAGAACCTCAGGGACCGCTCCACGGTAGACGATCATGTCGGGAATCCGCAGGAGGTAGGTCAGAAACCCGATGAGCACGGCGGCGACCAGCCCCACGCCGACCGAGGAGACGTACGCGGTCGCAAGATAGGCCTCGAACGGCGTATTCATCCGTGCCCCCATCAGGTCGTTTCGAAGGCTGACGTAGTCCCCCCGCTTCTCCTTCAGGCCGTGACCGATCAGGTTGAAGCAGAACCGTTCATAGCTGTTCATGCGGAACCACCCTCCCCGTAAAGATCAGCCCGCACCCGCTGGATGACCGTCTCGGGATCGCGGAAGTAGGAGATCAGGATCTTGCTCACGTCCTGGAAGTGACGGATCTTCTTGATACGCATCCATTCGAGCACTTCCTGCCGCCGTTTCAGCTCTTCACGCATCCGTTCCTCGCTCCAGCCCCGGTCTTCCATGATCTGTTCGAGGATGTAGGATTTGCCGGAATACCGGATCTCGTCGGTCGCCGGATGCCACCGGAAGACCTCGTTCGTGATCAACTCGTTTGTCCGGGGATCGATGTCCAGGATCTCGATGAGCTGCTTGTTGCGCCGGATCCTCTGGCCGCCCACCCGGGCCTGCACCTGAATGGACATCAGGGAGAGAGCAGAGAGCATGTTCCTCGGCACGTTGATCGGCGGGTTTTCCAGACGGTGAACGGCGCTCGCCACCGAGTCGGCGTGCATCGTCGCGTAGGTGACGTGGCCGGTGCTCATCGCCTGGAAGAGAGTCAGGGCCTCGCGGCCACGGACCTCGCCGACCAGGATGTACTCCGGGCGCTGCCGGAGGGCGGCACGCAGGAGTTCGTACATATCGATCTCGCCCCGCCCGTCCTGCGAGAACGAGTCGCGGGTGATGCTCGGGATCCAGTTCGGGTGCGGGAGTTTCAGCTCCCGGGTATCCTCGAGGGTGACGATCTTTGCAAGCGGCGGAATAAACAGCGATAAGGCGTTCAGCGTCGTGGTCTTCCCGGACGCCGTCCCTCCGGCAAATATGCAGGACTTGGCGTTCTCGATCGCAAGCCAGATGAAGGCGATGCCGAGCGGCGAGAAGGTGTGCCACTCGATGAGATCCGTCGGCGTGATCGGCTCCTCCCGGAACTTACGGATGGTGAACGTCGAGCCGTGAGCGGTCACCTCCGCCCCGAGCGTCATCTGGATACGCGACCCGTCGCTCATCGTGGCGTCCAGCATAGGCTCGGCGATCGAGATGTACTTCCCGGCCCGCTGCGCAAGTTTCGTGACGAACGAATCGAGCTCCACAGCGTCGTGGTAGACCAGGCTCGTCTTCATCGACTCGTACGTCGTATGATAGACGAATATGTAACTGTCCACGCCGTCGCAGGAGATATCCTCGATGTACTTATCGTGCATCACCGGGTCGATCAGGCCGTCGCCGAGGAACTCCTTCTCCACATGGTAGAGAATCTTCTCCCGCCCGAGGGGCGGAAGGTGGATCCCGTAATCGGCAATGACCGTGTTCGCCGAATCGCGAAGCGCCTTCCGTGCTTCATCACGGGTGAGGTCACGGGTGGTGATGTCGAGCGTCTCAAAGAGGCGCTCCTTGATCTCCGAAAAGAGTTCCTGCTCCGCGGGCGTGAGCACGGGCTCGAGGACGTTATAGGTATACTCGTGCGTCGTGCTGTCGTAGGTCACCCGGACGTAGGCATACGGCTCGTTCACCGGGTAGAGTTCGATCTCTTCCAGTCCCGGCGACGGCCGCATCGTGAGGTCGACGAGCGGTCCATGGAGCGAGGGGCTGTACTCCTCGACCACCGTCCCGACTTTCGGGATCTGGAACTTCTTCAAGAACCCGAACCGCGGCTGCACAACCTCTTCGGCAGGGACCGCCACTTCTGCAGCAGCCGCGGCAATCGAGGTCGAGGAGAAGGCCTGGGAGAAGAGGTCGTCGAACTCCGATACGACCCGGGCGTTATCGACGAAATTAAAACTGTGCTCGCTGCGGTTGATGCTCAGTTCATCGACCGTGAATGTCGCACTCTTCGGGAGGATCAGGTCCGCCAGGTTCCCGAGCTCCTCGACCGATACCACGCCGTCATCCAGGTCTCCGTCAGGCCCGGGCTCATCGGCCTCTTTCGCACCGGAGCCCTTCGGGCCGGAGGGGCCGGGTTCATCGGCCTCCCGCCACTCTTTCATCCGGTCGAAGATACCGGCAGGAGCACTGTGCCCGGAGAGAGAAGCCGGCGTCTCCGGCTCTGTCTCGACATCTCCTGCCGCAGACTGCGGAGGGGCGGCCTTTCCGCCGGCACCCCTCTCGTGCTGTCCGATCCGGCTGAGGAGTGCCCGGACCGGATTTTCGGCGCCTGCTGCGCGCTGATCGGTGATTTTTTCCGATTCCGACACCACATCGATGAGCGAACGGACCTCCTCGCTCCCCTGTGCCTCCATGGGAGATGGCTCTGGTTGCTCGTCGTCTTCATCGGAAACGGGTCTGGCGATATCCAGGTCCGCCTCTTCCTGCACCTCCCCTTCAACGGATTGGAACGGCGAAGCGGGTTCGTCACTCTCCACCGTGGTTTCCCCATTGCCAGTCTCCAGTTTCCCGGGTTGTGTGAGAAGATTCCTGACCGCTGCTATCAATTCACGTTCTTCATCTTCACCTGCTCTCATCCTCTGTGCCCCCAATATCAATGCATGCTTCTACCTGAGGTTCATGGAACTCGATGAGGTTCCGCGTTCGCTCTCCGAGCCGATCCGAGACCACGCACATGTAGCGCCCGTTTAACAGCCGGAAACGGACTCTTCCTTCGGAATCCGTCACATCGCTCGTCATGACGACCTTTCCCTTCCGGATCGCGACGTGAGCTCCGGCGAGGGGCGCCCGGCCTTCGCGCACGGTCAGGCAGAGCACCCCTATACGCTGCCGGGTAGGAGTGCCGACGGTAGGGATATCGAGGCGGCCGTTCTTCTTCAGGTGGCTTTTGTCGAAGACCCTGCACCGTGACACCAGTGCGTCGGCAATCGGCGGCGTCACCGGGAAGAGCTCGAATTCTTCCTTTCCGGTCAGGTGCAGGATGGCCGAGTCCCCGAAGAGTGTCCCCTTCTCGTCGACAAACATGGCGCCATTCGGCTCGCCCCCGGAGAGAACCAGGAAAAACGTATGCTTCTTCCCTTTGAAGACCCCAATCCCGGTCGGAGAATGAGTGGTGCCGTAGTGCAGCAACTCTTCAAGAGTGAAGCGCCCCTCGCACGCCGACTGTCGTAGGATCTCGCCCATAAGGTCGTTTATGTCCATGCACATCTCAGGTATGGTATTCGGTAGTTTTTGTATGCCGGAAAGGGGATTTTGCCCCTATCACAATATATCACATCAGTATGCTATTATTAATACCTTGTGATAATCCGATCTCAATTCTGGCAATTATTCTCGTGAAAGCGGCGTATCTGAAAGGCGAGAGGAGACCGTTTGCAGACGACAATTCCCGGAGGCATTCCGGCTGCAGCGAGAGATGCGGCCAGAGAATCCTGGAGCCTGAAACCGTTTTAACGGGAGAAGGGACCTTATTATGCCTTATCCATCCGGCAAACAGATCGAAACGGCAGGATCCCCTGCAAAGAGCGATCGCCAGAAATAAGAGATAAAAGGTGGATAAAGTACCTGCCCATGATTCTTCCGCCCGTGGCAGCTGTCCCGCTCATGATTGCAGCGGTTGCGATAGGGGTCACGCTCATATACGCGTCAATCCTGGATGCGAAAGAGCGGCGGGTGCCCCACAAAACCTGGCGTCCTGCACTCGCGATCGCGATTCCGGCGGCCGTCTGGGTATACGGACTGACCATTCTTGCAGGCTGGCAGGCTGCGGCAGGGTATCTCATCCTGGTCGCGGTCTTCTGTGGATTCTTTTACCTCTTCCAGGCTGTCAACCTCTTCGGGGGGGCGGATGCGTATGCTCTCATCATCATCACCGCGTGCATCCCGTTCTTCCCGATCGAGCCTTACTTCGGTACCCCGCCACTCGGGTTCTTCCCGTTCACCGTGCTGACCAATGCCGTGCTCATCAATATCGCGGCACCCGTTGCAATACTGGCGAAGAACCTTCTGGAGGGGAACCGGGCTCCACTGCCCTGCCTCTTCCTCGGCTTTCCGGTCGACGGGAAAGCAATCCAGAACGAATTCGGTTTTGTCATGGAAGATATCGATGAAGAGGACGGCCGGCTGGTCCGGCGATTCGTCGGATTTACCGAGTCGCTCGGGCAGATCGTGCGGGGAGAGCGGCGGCTATACACGAAAGATCTCAGGCTGCATCCCGAAAATTACCGGAGGGAACTTGCCCTCTACCGGAAGGCCGGCAAGGTCTGGATATCTTACGGCATTCCGTTCATCATACCGATCACGGCGGGATTCCTGACCGCACTATTCATGGGAGATATCTTCTTTGTAATCATGAAAACAATCGCGGGAACGTGAATCAATATGGAGATACAGTTCAAAAACGGATTGGTGCCTGTCATCGTGCAGGAGAAACGGACCCGTGAGGTCCTGATGCTCGCCTATGCGAACGATACGGCACTGGAACTCACCCGGACCACCGGATATGCACACTATTACAGCAGGAGCAGGCAGAAACTCTGGAAGAAAGGGGAGGAGAGCGGGCACGTCCAGCGGATCTCGCGCATACTCGTCGACTGTGATGAGGATGCAGTCCTCTATGAGGTGGAGCAGACCGGTGCCGCCTGCCATACCGGCCATGCCTCGTGTTTCTACCGGACGGTCGAGGGGGAGGAGATCGCCGGAACGGTCTTCGATCCGGAGAAGGTATACGCTAATAAGGGTGAATGACTTCATTACTATGGTGATTTTTTATGAAAATTGTACCCGATACAAGCGTCGTGATAGACGGACGCATAACATCGCTGATAAAAACCGGAGAATATAAGGGCGCAACAATAATCATACCGGAAGCCGTCGTCGCCGAACTGGAGGCACAGGCGAATCAGGGGCGGGAGATAGGATTTTCCGGTCTGAACGAACTCCAGGAACTCTTCCGGATGTCGGAAGAGAATGTTATCGAACTCCGGTTTTCCGGAGAACGCCCCAGCCTCGACCAGGTGAAACTCTCCAGCGGGGGCGAGATCGATGCCCTGATCCGGAACGTCGCGATCGACCACGATGCACGGTTCATCACGAGCGACCTCGTGCAGGCGGAGGTGGCAAAGGCGAAAGGGCTCGACGTCACCTACTTAAGGCCGCAGATAGGCGATTTTTCGCCGCTCTCGATCGACCAGTACCTCGATGAGGAGACGATCGCGATCACTCTTAAGGAGCGGGCCCCGCCGGTGGCAAAGATCGGAAAACTCCGTGAGACCCGCCTGGTCACCCTCCGGGACGCGCCGATGACCGAGTACGAGCTCAAGGCCATGGCGCAGGAACTCCTTGAGCGGGCAAAACGCGACCCGGACGGTTTCATCGAACTCGAGAAGCGGGGGATCACGGTCGTCCAGATCGGGTCGCTCCGGATCTCGATTGCCCGGCGACCGTTCTCGGACGGGATGGAGATCACGGCGGTACGGCCGCTCGTGGATCTCTCGCTCGACGATTACGACATGGCGCCGGAGATCAAGCAGCGGATCCTCGGGAACCGTCGCGGCGTCCTGATTGCAGGGCCCCCGGGTGCAGGGAAGACCACGCTCGCCCAGAGCCTTGCGACGTTCCTTGCCGACCACGACTTCGTCGTCAAGACGATGGAGGCACCGCGGGACCTGCAGGTGCCCGACCACATCACCCAGTACACGGCGCTCGAGGGCAGCATGACGAACACCGCCGAAGCCCTCCTGCTCGTCCGGCCCGACTACGTGGTCTTCGACGAGATCCGGAAGAACGAGGACTTCAGCGTCTATGCCGACATGCGCCTCGCCGGGATGGGTATGGTCGGCGTGGTGCATGCCATGGAGGTGCACGACTGCCTCCGGCGGTTCTGCGACCGCGTGGACTACAGCATCCTGCCGCAGATCATCAACACCGTCATCTACGTCGTTCAGGGAGCGATCATGAAGATCTACGACCTCGAACTGACGATCAAGGCCCCGGAGGGCATGCCCGGCGATGCACACATCCGCCCGGTGATCGTCGTCCGCGAACACGCCCGGCGGGAGCCCGAGATCGAGATATTCCGCTACGAGGGGGAGACCCTGGTGATGCCGCTCGCCCGGAAGAGGAACGCCGGAGAGCCGGCAGTTGCTCCTGCGGAGCCTCCGGTCATCGCGGCACCGGCAGCAGCGGAGCCCGAGGAGAACGTCTCCTGGAAGGTTGCCGAGAAAGAGGTCCAGCGGGAGATCGGGCGGTACACGAGCGGCCCGGTCGAGGTCCGCATCATCAGCGACAACAAGGCCGTCGTCTACATCGACGACAAGGACGTCCCGGCGGCGATCGGGAAGGGCGGAAAGAACGTCTCGGCGATCGTGAACAAACTCGGTATCGGGATCGACATCCGGCCGAGGAGCGAACTCGAGGCGCAAAAGCACGTCGAGGAGGAGATGCAGCTCGCCGGCGGCATCAAGATCCGCCTCGACAAGAAGCAGCTGACGATCGTCTCCCCCGAGAACAAGGGCAAGATCGTGGACGTCTTCGCCGGGAAGGAGTATCTCTTCACGGCCACGGTGAACGAGGAGGGCGACATTCTCCTCGCCAAGAACAGCACGATCGCCCAGGAGATGATCAAGCGCTACAACGAGGGCGAAACGATCCGGCTGCGGCCGGTATGATGCAGGGCAAAGATGAGGAACCAGTGTCTGGAGGCTTAGAGTGAGCGGATTAGATATGCAGAGCAACGAACGGGAGTGCGTCGCCCGGTGGGAGCACGCGTTCGAGGCCGATCCGGCAGAGAAGGAGAAGTATTACCTGACCGTGGCGTACCCGTATCCAAGCGGGGCGATGCACGTCGGGCACGGGCGGACCTACATCGTCCCGGACGTCCTCGCCCGTTACCAGCGGATGAGGGGAAAACAGGTTCTCTTCCCGATGGCGTTCCACGTTACCGGAACTCCGGTCATCGGGATATCGAAGAGGATTTCAAACGGCGACACAAAGACGATCGGGCTCTACCGCGACCTCTACCGGGTGCCGCAGGACGTCCTCGATCGATTCATCAACCCGATGGAGATCGTGGGGTACTTCTCGGAGGAGTACCGGCGCGTGATGCAGAAGTGCGGGCTCTCGATCGACTGGCGGCGCCGGTTCATCACCGTCGACCCCCAGTACAGCAAGTTCATCGAGTGGCAGTATAAGCACCTGCACGAGGACGAACACGTCGTCAGGGGCGCCCACCCCGTCAAGTACTGTCCCCAGTGCGAGAACCCGGTCGGCGACCACGACCTGCTCGAGGGCGACAAGGCCGAGATTCTCAGGTTCACCCTGGTGGTCTTTTCCTGGGGCGATGCTAAGATCCCGTGCGCAACGCTCCGGCCCGAGACGGTCTACGGCGTGACGAATCTCTGGGTGAACCCGGATGTTACCTACGTGCGGGTGACGCTTGACGGCGAGGAGTGGATCGTAAGCCGTGAGGCCGCAGCGAAACTCGCCCTCCAGGACCACGACGTCCGCGTGGGAGAGGAGATCCCCGGGACGGTGCTGATCGACCGGACGGTATCCCACCCGCTCTCCGGCGAGGTCCCCGTCCTCCCGGCGACGTTCGTCGACCCGGACATGGGGACCGGGATCGTCATGAGCGTTCCGGCCCACGCACCCTTCGACTACATCGCGCTCCGCGACCTGCAGCAGCAGGGGAAGTACACGTCCATCCGACCGATCCCGCTCATCTCCGTCGAGGGTTACGGCGAGATCCCGGCAGAGGACGCGGTCGAGCGGGCGGGCATCCGCGACCAGAACGATCCGGGGATGGAGGCGCTCACCCAGGAGGTCTATAGCGCCGAGTTCTCCCGCGGGAAGGTCTTTGAGAAGTACGGCGGAAAGCCGGTGCGGGAGGCCCGGGACGATGTGGCGGCGCTGATGATGGAGCGCTACGGCTCCATCCCGATGTACGAGTTCGACAACCGCCAGGTTGTCTGCCGGTGCGGCGGCAGGGTCTTTGTGAAGATCCTCCATGACCAGTGGTTCCTGGAGTACAGCGACCCGTGCTGGAAGGAGCAGGTGAAGACGCAGCTCGGGGAGATGGCGCTCGTCCCGCCCGAGGTCAGGGCCGAGTTCGACCGGACGGTCGACTGGCTGAAGGACTGGGCCTGCACCCGCCGGGTGGGGCTCGGCACGAAGCTTCCCTGGGACCCGACCTGGATCATCGAGCCGCTCTCAGACTCGACGATCTACATGGCCTACTACACGATCGCCCATCACCTGAAAGCCATCCCGGCGGAGAACCTGACGCCGGAGGTCTTCGATTACGTCTTCTTCGGGGAAGGGAACCCGGAGACCGTCGACCGCGAGACCCTTGATGCGATCCGGAGCGAGTTCCTCTACTGGTACCCCTACGACTACCGGTTCTCGGCAAAGGACCTCATCTCAAACCACCTCACCTTCCAGCTCTTCCACCACCGGGCCATCTTCCCGCCGGAACTGCAGCCGCAGGGCATGGTGGTCTTCGGCATGGGCCTCCTGAACGGGGCGAAGATGTCGTCGAGCAAGGGCAACGTCTTCCTGCTCGAGGATGCCGTGGAGGAGTTCGGTGCCGATACGGTTCGGATGTTCCTCGTCGGAAGCGCCGAGCCCTGGCAGGACTTCGACTGGCGCAACGAACTCGTCTCGTCGACCAAAAAACAGATCGAGCGGTTCTGGAACACGGTTGAGGAGGCAAAGCAGGCCGAAGGGACCTCCCCCATCGATGCCTGGCTCGCGAGCAGGCTCCAGCGCCGCATCGAGAGCGCGACCGCGGCGCTCGATGCATTCCAGACCCGGCAGGCGTTGCAGGAGGCGTTCTTCGGCGTGGAGGCCGACCTGAAGTGGTATCGCCGCCGCCTGCCCGAGGGCTTGAGCGGCGGGGCGGTGATGCGGGACCTCTGCCGCACCTGGGTGCGGCTGCTCGCCCCGATCATCCCCTTCACCTGTGAGGCGCTCTGGACCGAGCTCGGCGGGGAGGGTATGGTCTCCTTCGCCCCCTGGCCGGAGGTGGACGAAGCCCGGGTCAGCCCGGAGATCGAGCTCGCCGAGGAGCTCCTCGCCCGGACGGTCGAGGATATCGAATCGATCGTGAAGCTCATCCCGATGGAGCCGATGTCCATCAGCCTCTTCGTCGCTCCGGCCTGGAAGCACGAAGCCTTCCGGATCATCGCCGCCTCGGCCGACAAAACGAGGGTGGTGCGGGAGACCATGCAGAACGAGGAGATGCGCAAGCGCGGACGCGAGGCGACGGACGCGGCGAAGCAGATCACGAAACTCGTCCTGAAACTGCCGCCCGATCTCGTGAAGCAACTCGCAGCGTCGCCTCCCGACGAGCAGGCGGTCCTCGAGAGCGCTCGGGAATTCCTGGAGCACGAGTTCGGCGTGCCGGTGACGGTCCTGAGTGCCGACGCGAGCACGCACCCGAAGGCGTCGGGGGCGCTGCCGTTCAAGCCGGCGATTGTGATTGAGTAGGATACTCACTGTTTTTACGCTTGTTTTTCGAGCACGGTTCTTTAAGCGTCCATCCCCCACGTTCCTCGTATCTCCATGGAGAGTCGGCGGTGAAGCCGGGGCAGAGGATCAGGTATGCGATAAGGATGAAGGCCACTGTCCGGCAAATGCCTCTTGAACAACCAAAGCGAGGGGAAAACCTGGTACGGTGGACCGTGGGGGTATCGCCGT
>JASGMC010000074.1 GCA_030156625.1 Methanoculleus sp. | reverse complement strand
GAGCGGAGTTCGAGCACCGTTAGGTGCGAGGAACGGAGTTTGAGCACCGGAGGTGCGAAGGTGCGAGTCCCCCACGGTCCACTTGCAGGGGCATGCCCGATTCAACAGAACTGAAATTTCGTAGCTTCACGTGAAGCAACCCATGGTGCAGATCGGGATATGGTCCCACACAGAAGGCAGGCCGTGAGGGATGCGAAGGGCGTGAAAGGGAATTCATAGATTTAAATGACAAAGAGTAGTGGTCCTGAACCGGGCGCCCCTCCCGGCGTACCAGGGAAGCGCCCCCCGCCTGAGATCAGAGCGGGCCGGGCCAGGGAATGCCGAGTTTTTGGGTCAGTTCCTTCAGTTCGTCGTGGATGCCCCGGTCGATTTTGAGGAGAACCAGGAGATAGACCAGCCCGCCGAGCGCGACCGCCCCGAGAACGACAACGACGTTTGAGAGCGGGATTACGAACGAGTAGACCGTGACGACGGCGCTCATCACGAGCGCGGCAAGGACGATGTTGCCCACGGCCCGGGGCTCTAGCCGCACGCGGATGCTCCGGGAGAGGGCGCGACGGGCGAGCGCCGCGTTCAGCACCATGGTGGCGAGCGTGGCCGCCGACGCCCCGACGATGCCGTATGCCGGGATGAGGAGGACGTTTAAGCCGATGTTCGCCGCAACCGCGATAGCTGTTACCTTAAACGAGTCTTTCGGCCGGTCGAGGGCGTTTAAGCACATCGTCTGGAGGAACATGAAGACGTGGGCCACCTGGACGAGCAGGAGGATTGCGAGAGCCGCTGCCCCGGCGGAGAACGACGCCCCGTAAAAGAAGTAGAGGAGGCGTTCGCCGAGGAGCCAGCCACCAGCAGCGACGGGGGCCGCGAGCAGGAGCGAATAGGTGAAGGCACGGGCGAGCGCGTTCTCCACCGAAGAGAGGTCGTCCCGCTTCCCCCAGTAACTGACCTTCGGGTAGAGGGTGGTACGGAGCGCTATGGTGATGAACGTCGCAATCGAGGTGAGCTGGAGCGCCACGCGGTAGATGCCGACGTCGGCCTCGGTCAGGAAGTGGCCGATCAGGATGGTGTCGGCATATGAGAAGACGAGGTAGCCGCTTGCGCCGAGGAACGTCCAGAACGAGAAGGCAAAGAGGCTGGAGATGTGGGAGCGGCGAAAAGGCGCAAGCGTTAGGTCGAGGAAACGGAAGGCGAAAAGCCCTCCTGCAAGGAGCCCGGCGACGAACCCGCCGGCGAGGCCTGCAACACTGTAGCCGAGGACGACCGCGGCGACCTGGACGACAACCCTGATGGTGTTGTTGAGCAGGCCACTGATCTGGTTGACGCCGACCTTCCCGGTGCCGTAGACTGCATTTGAGGTGATGGTCGTGAAGACGCTGACGACCAGTGCGAGGACCAGCCAGGGGAAGACTCCCGATGAGGTGAGGTCGGTGAGGTACGGCTGCGCGACGAGGAGGAAGCCGACCGAAACGGTCACCAGTACCACCCGGAGAAAGACGAACGCGGTAAAGAATGCGTTCTGGTCCTCGCCCTCGCTGATCCGCTTTACGGCGGCGCCCCCGAACCCGCCGTCCCCGATCAGGTTGAAGACGCTGAAGTAGGCCACGAAGAGGAAGTATGCGCCCAGTATCGACGGACCGACGGTATGGGCGAAGAACATCGTGGAGAGGAACCCGACCGCGGTGAGGCCCAGCGTCGAGGCGAGGCTGATGACACTCTGGCGCTGGATGGGGTCGATACGCATGACACGGGCAAGATACCCGGAGGGGCGGAACACAAGCAGTGGTTTCGCCGTGAAAAACCTTATTGGTTTTGAACCGAAGCAGGGAAGACGGCCGTGATCCGGCAGGTGAGGCGGTGCCAACATATATTATGATCTGCGCTCACAAGAGGTCGCCTATACTATTACCGGCGGTGAGATCTTGGATGTGGGAGTAATCGGTGTCGGGGTGATGGGTAGAAACCATGCCCGAGTGTACTCGGAACTAAAAAAGGTGGATTCGCTCCATCTCTATGACCTCAACCAGAAAGCGACCCACGGCCTTGCCGCAACCTTCGAAGCAACGGCCTCCCCGACCGTTGAGAGCCTGCTTGAAAACGTTGACGCGGTAAGCGTCTGCGTCCCGACGCCCTATCACTTCGGGGTTGCGGAGACGGTGCTTGACGCCGGGGTGCCGCTGCTCATCGAAAAGCCCATCTGCGCGACGGCGGAAGAGACGAGAAGGCTCATAAAAAAGATCCCCGACGGGCTCGTCGTCGGCGTCGGGCACATCGAGCGGTTCAACCCGATCGTCCCCGAGATTAAAAAGATTGTCCGGCACCCTCTCTACATCGAGATGAAGCGGCATAACCCGGCCTCTTCCCGGGTGAGCGGCTCTTCGGTCGTCGAGGACCTGATGATCCACGACGTGGACATCATGCGAAACGTCCTCCTCCCGGACGGGGCATACCGACTCGCCGGCAGCGGGAACGAGGATGTCTGCAGCGCCCTCTTCTCCTTTAGGGGGACCTCGGTCTACCTCTCGGCAAGCAGGAAGTCCTCAAAAAAGATCCGTATG
Source organism: Methanoculleus sp. (assembly GCA_030156625.1). Classification (GTDB taxonomy): domain Archaea; phylum Halobacteriota; class Methanomicrobia; order Methanomicrobiales; family Methanoculleaceae; genus Methanoculleus. The sequence goes on along the minus strand of JASGMC010000074.1, from coordinate 9,244 downwards.
ATCTACATTGAGGAGGAGGAGTTCACCATCGAGGGTGACTTCATGGCCCAGGAGATCTACATCCACAGAAAACCCGGGCAGTATGCGGTCGAGAACGAACGTTACGTGCAGGAGAACATCATCGAGAAGGTGCTCGTGAACAAGCAGGAGCCGCTGAAACTCGAACTCTCGACATTCCTCGACTGCGCGGCCAAAGGAAGGGAATTTCCGGTCAGCCCTGCACAGGCGCTGCTGAATATGGAGATCTGCGAGGACGTTGCGCGACGTTTCTCACCTCTGATGGTGTTGGCATGAGCAGCAGGTTACAATCGATTATCAACGCCATAGGTCCCATCAGGGAGGTCGGCGTGGTCGGCATGGGCTATGTCGGCATTCCTGCCGCGGCGCTCTTTGCGGACGCATCCGGGTTCGAGTCCGTCCTGGGGTTTCAGCGCGATTCGCCGTCCTCCGGCTACAAGATAGCCATGCTCAACCGGGGGGAGTCGCCGCTCAGGGGCGAGGAGCCGGGGCTTGAAGAGCTCCTCGGCAAGGTCGTCGGCGCGGGTAAGTTCCGGTGCACTTCGGACTTCTCCGAGGTCGCGGGGTGCGACGCGGTGACCCTTGCCATCCAGACCCCGTTTAAAGATCCTAAGGACCTCATCCCCGACTTCTCGGCCCTGATCGAGGGACTCCGGCAGGTGGGAAGACACCTCTCGGAGGGCACGCTCGTGGTGCTCGAGTCGACCGTCACCCCCGGCACGACCGCCGGGATGGCCCGCGAGATCCTGGAAGAGGAGTCCGGGCTCGTCGCCGGCGAGGGGTTCTGCCTCGCCCATGCCCCCGAGCGGGTCATGGTCGGGAGGCTGCTCAGGAACATCCGGGAGCACGACCGGATCGTCGGCGGGATCGACGATGTCTCGACAAGACGTGCGATCGAACTCTACCGGCCGGTGCTCACGACCGGTAAGATCATCCCGATGACCGCGACCGCGGCCGAGGTGACGAAGACCGCCGAGAACGCCTTCCGCGACCTTCAGATCGCCGCCGCAAACCAGCTTGCCCTCCACTGCGAGGCGATGGGTGTTAACGTCTACGACGTCCGGGCGGGGATCGACTCCCTCAAGGGCGAGGGGATCACCCGGGCAATCCTCTGGCCGGGGGCCGGGGTCGGCGGCCACTGCCTCACGAAGGACTCCTGGCACCTCGAGCGGGGCGCACAGGTCCTCGGCGGCGACCTCTGGTACCCGCACGGGGCGGAGTCGATCTTCGGCGTCGCAAGAAAGATCAACGAGTTCATGCCCCGGCACATGGTCCACCTGACCCTCGAGGGGCTCAGGCGGACGGATAAGTCCCCCGAGGGCGCGATGGTCGCGCTGCTCGGCTGGGCGTTCATCCAGAACTCAGACGACGCGAGGAACACCCCGGCAGAGCCCTACCTTGCGGCGATGGAGGATGCGGGTGCCGTGGTCAGGGTCCATGACCCGTTCGTGGACGAATACCCGGGGATAGAGGTCTCGCACGACCTCGAGGGGACACTCGCAGGTGCAGATGTCGTTACCGTCTTCACCGGCCACCACCACTACGCCTCCCTCGACCCGATTCGGGTAAAGGGACTCTCGGGCCGGGAGCACCCGGTGATCGTCGACGGCAGAAACGTCGTCGACCCGGACGCGTTCATCCGGGCGGGTTTCATCTACAAGGGCATCGGCCGGGGCGATAAAAACAGCCACGAGGTCGCTCCCGGGCGATAACCATGAAGATCGCATCGATCGTCGGCGCCCGGCCGCAGTTCATCAAGTGCGCTCCCGTCTCCCGGGAACTCAGGAAGGAGCACGAGGAGGTCCTCGTCCACACCGGCCAGCACTACGATCACGGCATGTCGGAGGTCTTCTTTGAGGAGCTCCGCATCCCGAAGCCCGACTACAACCTCGGCATCGGCTCCGGGACCCACGGCCGCCAGACCGGGGCAATGCTCGGGGCGATCGAGGACGTCCTCGAAAAGGAGAGCCCCGACGTCGTTTTAGTCTACGGCGACACGAATTCCACCCTCGCAGGCGCGCTTGCGGCGGCGAAACTCCACATCCCGGTCGCACACGTTGAGGCGGGGCTCCGGAGCAACGACAGGCGTATGCCCGAGGAGGTGAACCGGGTGCTCACCGACCACGTATCGGACCTCCTCTTCTGCCCCACAGAGACGGCCGTCCGGAACCTCGCGGCCGAGGGGGTCACGAGAGGGGTCCACCTCGTCGGCGACGTGATGCTTGATGCGATGAACTACAACCGCGCGGTCGCTGAAGAACGCTCCCGGATCCTTGAGGCGGTCGGGGTTAAACCGGGGGAGTACCTCGCCGTCACCGTCCACCGCCCCTCGAACACCGACAGTCGGGAGAACATGGCTGTCATCCTCGGCGCGCTCGGGGAGGCCGAAAGGCCGGTCGTCTTCCCGGTCCACCCCCGGACGCGGAAGTGCCTCGGTGAATACGGCCTCCTTGCGGAGATGCCGGAGAACGTCCGGATCGTCGAGCCGCTCGGCTATCTCGATATGATCCGCCTGATGGCGCGCGCGGAAAAGATTCTCACCGACTCGGGCGGCGTCCAGAAGGAGGCCTACATGCTCGGCGTCCCCTGCATCACCCTCCGGGAGAACACCGAGTGGGTCGAAACGGTCGAGGCAGGGTGGAACGTGCTTGTGGGGGCGGAGAGGGAGAGGATTGCAGATGCTCTTCGGCATTTTTCACCTGGATCGCGGCAGATGGGTGCATTTGGGAATGGAAACGCCAGTGTTCTGATCGGGGAGATCCTCACTCGGCAGCAGGATGCTCGCTCCGGGTAACGGTTGACGGTGTGCTAGGAAAGTGGAGCGATGATTGAGGCCGGCACGCTCACGCCCGGGATCCCGACTATCGCAATGATATCCGTCTCTACCCGGTGCATTCACCATTTTGCAGTTGGCCTGGAGATCCCTTCCGGTTCGGTATGCTCGTTATCTGCCCCGGAGCCGGGCATCCACGATAAAGTATAAGTATCCCCGAGAGACAGTTGGGGTCGTTGTGCCCCCTCGTTTGTGCCCGGTGATACCGGGGAAGGTTCCGGGCAGGGGGGCGCAAACGAGCGCCGGATTATGCGTATCTGCATGCTCACCACGACTCACCTGCCCCACGACGGGCGGATATTCGAGAAAGAGGCGAAGAGCCTTGCAAAGGAGCATGACGTCACGATCATCGCTCCTTCGGAGAACGGGAGCATCAAGGAGGACGGAGGCGTGCAGATCGCCGCCGTCCGAAAACCCCCTTCAAACCTCCTCCACCCCCTGACGCTCTGGAGGGTGCTTCGGGCGTGCCTGAACCAGAAGTGCGACGTCATCCACTGCCATGAGCCCGATGCCCTCCTCATCGGGGTCCTTACGAAGTTTCTCAAAGGGAAGCGGGTCGTTTACGACATCCATGAGCACTGGCCGAGCGAGATCCCGTTCGATCTCGGCCTCCCGAACGCGACCCTCTTCACCGGATTGGTTGAATCCATGCTCTCCAGAGGAGAGGTTCTGCTTGCACGATTCGCCGATGAAAAGATTGCGGTCAGCGAGAGCGTCGCGGAGCGGTTCGGTCGGAACGGGACGGAGCCTGTAACCATATCCAACTATTCGGTCGCCGGCTCAGTGCTCCCGGCGCCGCAGGCAGGACGCAGCCGTAATGTGGTCTACATGGCCGGAAACATGCAATTGTTCCACGGCATCAGGGAGTGCATCCTGGCAATGTCGAAGGTGGCGGCAACGTTTCCCGACGTCTCCCTGACGCTCGTCGGGAACGTCCGCGAGGATATCGGTGCGATCGCAGCGAAGACGGACCCGAGACCGGAGATCACTCTGACTGGCTACCTTCCTTACCGGGAGATGTACGAAACGCTCCGTAAGGGCAGCATCGCCCTCCTCGTCTTCCAGCCCGACTACTACAACGCATACATCGGCCTCCCGAACAAGCTCTTCGACTATATGCTCTGCGGCCTTCCCGTCGTTGCAAGTGACTTTCCGGAGATCCGGAAAGTGGTCGGTGACGCAGAGTGCGGGGTGCTGGTCGACCCGACGGACCCGGATGCGATCGCGAAGGCGATCGTCTACCTGCTCGAGCACCCGGACGAGGCGCAGAGGATGGGGGAGAACGGGCGGAAGGCGGTTCTAGAGCGGTATAACTGGGGGGAGATGGAGAAGAGGCTGCTCGGGGTATACAGGCAGGTTGAGGAGGCGGGAAGGGGCGATCGGAGCCGTGGTCGCAGAGCGCGATAATTCCGGCCTTATCCAGTGCTCCTATCTCTCGCATACGGGATACCCGGTTTATCCCATGAACAGCATCATCCCGCATGGACACGCCTGTTGCAGGGTTGCATGAGCCCGTTTAGCAAATTCTGAGGGAACTCAAGTGAAACAACAGAAAAAGATATTCCTGGTATCTCCATCCCCCTCCACGTTTACAGAGCGCGATCTCGAGGCACTCAGGCAGGAGTACTACGTTCGGGAGGCCGTTATTAGCAATTACCGGGGAAGCAACGGCCTGAAGCACTCTCTTCGGATCGCATTTGAGATCCTTCGGGGAGTCCTCTGGGCCGATCTCACCTACTCCTGGTTCGCTCACAACCATTCGTATCTTGCGGTAACGCTGGCCAACCTCCTTGGGAAGAGAACCATAGTCGTCATCGGCGGATACGAGGTTGCGAGGGAGCCGGAGATCGGGTACGGTGCCCTGCTTGACCCGAAACTCGCGAAGAGGGTGAACTACATCATTCAAAACGCCGATCATATCCTCGCGGTATCGGAGTTCAACAGGCGGGAGATACTGGAACTGGGCGTTCGCCGCTATGTTGCGGTCGTCTATAACGGGATCGACTGCGCGCAGTTCTCCCCGGGAGAGGAGAAACGCGACCTCGTCATCACGGTATGCCAGATTAACCGGAGCAACATCACGCTCAAGGGCCTCGACACGTTCCTTGAGACTGCGAAACGCCTCCCGGATCTCCGGTTCGCCATCATCGGCCGCGTTCTTGACGGGAGCATCGAAGACCTGAAACGAGATGCCCCCCCGAACGTCGAGGTTATCCCGTCCCCTTCTCAGGACGAACTCCTGCAGTGGTATCGCCGGGCAAAGGTCTACTGCCAGCTCTCTTACCGGGAGTCGTTCGGCGTGGCGCTTGCCGAGGCGATGTCCTGCGAGTGCGTTCCCGTGGTGACGGATAGGGGCGCCCTCCCGGAGGTGGTGGGAGACGTGGGATTCGTGGTGCCGTATGGGGATGCGGAAGCGACGGCGGCGGCGATAGTAAAGGCACTGCAATCTGACGCCCGGGGCAGGGCGGCGCGGATCAGGGTTCAGAGGGAGTTCTCTCTCGAAGAGCGGAGACAAAAAATCCAGAGGATCATCGAGGAAAAACCTGTATGATCCGGATCTTTGCGGTGCTCAACGGGGCTATTCTCAATGACGATCAGAACTGGTCCCCCACCTATACAAGGATCCGGTTTCTGCTCTCGGAACTTGCCGGGTATGAAGACGTCACAGTCGACTCAATCTCATTTGGACTTCTCCCTAACCCGGAGCGGCAGGGTGCTGCGCAGTCTGCAGCCCGGCCCTGCCGGGGGTTCTGCTCGGATGTCGCGGGCAGACTCTCCAATAACGTCGTCAAGACCGTTATCGCTCTTCGTTCCGCGTATCGCCTCTTAAAAGAGAGACCTCTGGCTTTTTTTGCATATCCGCATTCGCTGACGACGTTCCAGAACAGGCTTCTATTCCTGCTCTGCACCGTCTGTAAAATCCCGACCCTCGTAGATATTCACGATACCCGGGAACAGGCTGCAGCGGTCGGCAACGGACATTTTAGTGTGCCTCTAATGACGGAGAAGTACTGCTTCATCAGGGCAACACTCCTCGTCGCATTGAACCCGATTATGTGGGAGCACATCAGACAGACATACCATCTCGACGAGAAATCTGTAGTGTTTGTTCCGAACGGGGTTGAGGAAGAGTTTTTCGCGCAGCATCCTGCGCCGTACTCCCCGGTTGAAGGGCGGTTCAACATCTGCTACATCGGGGCACTGACAAGAAACAGGGGTATCGATCTCCTGGTCGATTCATGCAGTATTCTGTGGGAGATCTACCCGTGGGTTCGCTTGTATCTCATCGGCCCATATGGCCCCGGGATAACAGATGATCTGAAGAGGGTTATTGAAACCAGTGACTTTATCGTGAGGAACGAACTGCCGAGAAGCGCGATCCCTGCTGCACTTGTCCCGATGGATCTTCTCGTGCTGCCGTATGATCCAAGGGAGCGGTACCTGAACCTGGCGTCCCCTACGAAGATTTTTGAATACATAGGGGCAGCAAAGCCGATACTCTGCACCAGATGCGAGTCCCTCACGGGTATCGGTGATAGAGGCGGTTTCATGTATGTGGATTATTCTCCGGCGGAGATGGCAAAGGCTATCGGGCACCTGATCGAGCACCCGGAAGTGCGCATGGAGATGGGCCGGGTGTTATACTCCATACGTGAAGACCACACCTGGGCGGAGAGGGCAAGCAGGATATACCATGGAATCAGATCGTTATACAGGACGAACTAAATCTCCCGCACTCACGAGATGGGCAGAAAACCCCAATTCGGTCGGTACAACTATGAAGATCTGCATGCTCACATCCACCCACGGACCCGGTGACGGCAGGATATTCCAGAAAGAGGCAAAGAGCCTTGCAAAGGAGCACGAGGTTACGCTCATTGCCCCGTCGGACGGGAGCGGCAGCAGCATCGCCGACGGCATCAATATCGTCACCGTGAAGCGGCCGGATGCCATTGCTCTTCATCCCCTCACGCTTCTCCGGCTCTTCCGGGCATGCCTCGCTCAGGATGCCGACGTCTACCACTGCCATGAGCCTGACGCCCTCCTCATCGGAGTCCTTGCGAAGTACTTCAAAGGAAAACGGGTCATCTACGATATCCATGAGCACTGGCCGAGCGAGATCCCGTTCGACCTCGGAATCAGGGATGGTACGCTGGTGCAGAGGGCGCTATCCGCGCTTGTCTCCAGGGTGGAGATGGCGCTGGCGGGCCGGGCGGAGAGCACGTTTGCCGTGAGCGAGAGCGTTGCGGCGCGATTTCGGGAGAGGGGGTTTGAGCCGACTATCCTCTCGAACTACTCCATCACCGACCTCGATGTTCCCTGTGCCCTGAACCGGAACGGCCGGAACCTCATGTTCATGGCAGGCAACATGCGGGCATTCCATGGCGTCGGGGAGTGCATCCAGGCAGTCGCCCGGGTCAGGGAACACTATCCCGACGTTTCACTCACGCTCGTCGGAAACGTCAGGAAAGACCTCGACGAATATATCAACGGATGCGGTTGTAATGAGTTCATCACCTCCACCGGCTTTCTCCCCTACAGGGAGATGTACGAGAAACTGAACGAAGGCATCGCAGGACTTCTCGTCTTCCAGCCGACGTACCACAACATCTCCATCGGCCTGCCGAACAAGCTCTTCGACTACATGCTCCTCGGGCTCCCGGTCATCGCGAGCGACCTGCCGGAGATCCGGAACGTCGTCGGCAGGGCAGACTGCGGCATACTCGTCGATCCGACGAGCGTGGACGATATCGCCGACGCAATCTCCTACCTCTTCGAGCACCCCGAAGAGGCGCGGAGAATGGGAGCAAACGGGAGGAAAGCGGTTCTTGAGAGGTACAACTGGTCCGCGATGGAGGCAGATCTCCTGCAGACATACCGGAACCTCGATGGCGCGGACGCTGAACCAACGTGACCGGCAGACAACGGGATCCTGCCGTTAGGTACTAGTAGCCGGCAATCGATGAGATAACTATCATGCTCGTCACCCTCATCCTCGACTTCGACGGCGTCGTCGTCGAATCCCTCCCCTTAAAGACCGCTGCGTTCAAAAAGATCTTCTCCTTCGCCCCCGGGCACCTCGACGAGATCATCGCCTTCCACCTCGAGAACGGCGGCATGTCCCGGTACGACAAGTTCCGCCACATCTACAAAAACATCCTCAACGAGCCCCTCACCGCCGAACAGGAAGAGCGGCTCGCGGGCGAGTACGCCGGGCTGATCTTTGACGCGATGCTCACCGTGCCGTACGTCGAGGGCGCAGAGGATCTTCTCAGGGACTGCTCCCGGCGACTCCCGCTTTACATCGTCTCCGCGACTCCCGAGGGCGAGATGCACGAGATCGCCCGCCGCCGGGACCTTACGAAATACTTCGTCCAGATCTACGGCTCGCCGAAGACGAAGGCGGAGTGCATCAGGGAGATCCTCGCTGAGACCGGCGCCTCGCCCGAGGAGGCGCTCTTCGTCGGCGATGCCCCGAACGACTGGCAGGCGGCATACGAGACGGGCGTTCGGTTCGTGGCGAGAATCCCGCCCGGCGACCCGAACCGGTTTATCGGCCGGCCGGGGGTGGAGGGGATCATAGAGAACCTTCATGAACTCCTGGAGTACCTACGGGAGAGTATATGCTCATCCCGATCTCGTACCCCCTGAACCGGGCAGCGCCGCTCTACCCCGGAACGGAGCCGCTCAAGATCACCCACACAAAGTCATTTGAAAAGGGCGATGCGGAGGAGAAGAGCCTGATAACCTTCTCAAGCCACGCCGGGACGCACATCGACCTCCCCCGGCACTTCTGCCCGGACGGGGGCTCGGTCAGGGCCCTCCTTGCCCCGGAGGCGGTCTTTGAACCCGCGCGGTGCATCGCGATCCCGAAGACCGGGGCGGAACCGATCCGGATCTACGACCTTCTCGAACACCTCGACGCGATAAGGACGTCACGTGCGCTCTTCATCAGAACCGGGAGCGGCCGGCTCCGGGAGAGCGACCCGGATGCCTACGCGAGGGAGCACCCCTGGGTGCACCACGAGGTTCCAGGCTTCCTCCGCATGGAGAACCCGGCCCTCAGGCTGTTCGGGATCGATACCATCTCCATCGGCGTCCCCGCGGATCCGGAGGAAGGCGGGGAGGCGCATCGCGCGTTCCTCTGCGGTTCCCCGCACATCTTCCTGCTCGAGGACGTGGATCTCTCGTACGGCAGGCTGCTCGAGGAGCCCTGGACGTTGCGGGTCTACCCGACGGTCTTCGACGACCTGGAGGGGGTGCCGGTAGTGGCGCTCGCGGAGTTCGGGTGAGAAGGGTGCTAGGGCTCAGAAAAATCCACCTGGATCGGCGGAATCGCTCTCTGAAACGTGCTCCTTCATGACAACGGAGAATGTCCGGAGGGCGGCAAGA
>JASGMC010000073.1 GCA_030156625.1 Methanoculleus sp. | reverse complement strand
GCGGCGTCAAGCGACATGGATCATCAGCGGGTGAGCAGGATCTCCGCGGTCTCCGGTTTGTAGGTCCAGCCTTTCGGCATCCGTCCGGACCTGACGTAGTACTTGACCAGTCTGCGCACCTTGGACTCGGCAATCTGCAGCTGCCGGACGTTGTGCACGTCCTTCTTGTTCTCCGCAAGGTGCTTCCTTATCCCGAGTGCCTTCTGCATCAGGTTCCGGAGATCCTCGGGGATCTCCGATTCAAGGCCCTTCTCGCGGAGGATTTCGTTCACGCGCTTGCCGGTGGCGAGCTTGACGTCGGGGACGGCGTACCTGTCACGCAGCGCAAGGCCGATCTGGCTGGTCGACATGCCGTCCTTGCGGAGCTCGACGATGATCTTCTCGATCTCAGCTGTGTCCGTGTTGGACCACTCGGGCGCTTCCTTCCGGTAGGGTCGGACGGAACTGCTGGTTCCGCGGCGCCGAGCGTACATTCTTGCCATTCATGCACCTCCGTTAGATATACTATGCTAAGTCCAGAAAAGAGTCCTTTTACTGACTAATCTCTGTAATCCCGAGCCCTTACGGGCAGTGCTTCCGGGAGCACGTCGGACTTACCATAGCCAGCACATATCGTGCTGCATCATATTCTCCGGGAGGTATCTTAAGGGTATCGGAGGTGTGCCCGGTTCCGGGGCGGAAAGCGATTCGTGGGGGTTTATTACGGTTTACAGCGACCTCTGTTGCGTGAAGGAAGGGCATCCGGAACACCATTTCTCCGACGGGTTCACAAAGGAGAGTCTTCTCAACGTTTGCATCGCTGCTTCCGTCCTGATCGCCTTCGGTGCCACGACGTACTGCCTCTCCACCGGAATTTTCATCGTCTTCTCCCATCTCTTCTACATCCCGATCGTCCTTGCGGCCTACCGGTACCCGGAGCGGGGCGTTGCGTTTGCCGGTGCGCTTGCCGCCGGCTACTTTGCAGAGGTGCTATACTTCTCCCCGGGCGACGGGGTAGAGATTGCAAACGCCCTGCTCCGCATCGCGATGTTCTTCGTCGTCGCCGTCGTCGTATCGAACCTCTCCGGCCGCCTGCAGGCACGGGAGAGCCGGTACCGGGGGATCTTCGAGATGTCCGGGGCGGGAATCTTTCTCTTCTCGCCCAAAACAGGGAAGATCGCGGAGATGAACCGGGAGTGCTCTGCAATGCTCGGATATCCGGACGACGATGTCCCGTCTCTGGAGGTGCCTGCGATCTGGCCCGGGTATCCCTGGCTCGCCGGAGCCCTCGAGGAGGGCAGGATCGAGGGCCTGGACTGCAGCCTCGCCGGCCGGGACGGGATGTCCTGCCCGGTGCTCCTCTCAGCAGGCCTTCTCCCCGGCCGGCAGGAGGGCTGCGTGGTGGTCACCGGAACGGCGGAACTGAAGCGGCTGGAGAGCCGGCTCCGCCGTTCGGAGGAGACGCTCCGGGTCATCCTCGACACCACCGATGTCGGGATCCTCCTCACCGCTCCGGGCCTGCAGGTCGTGGAGGCGAATGCGGCGGCGATCCGGCTCTTCGGAGGGGCCGGGCGGAACCCGTACGATCTGGTTGCCGGGAGGAATCGGGAGGAGGCTGATACGGTATCGGTGACGGTTGCCGACACCGGTCCCGGGATTCCCGACGACCTCAAGCCGCGTCGTGGACGCGGTGGCGCGGCCTGTTTGAACACAACCAGCGTGGCGCGACGAAGAAGAGCAGGAAGGGCCTCGGCCTCTACATCGTCCGGATGCTTGTGGAACGCTATGGGGGGAGCGGCCGTGCGGGCGATCGGATCCCCGGCCACCCGGGGAAGGGGGCCGCGATCACGTTCACCCTGCCGCGGTGCCTTCCGGCAACGGAGTGAGCCGAATGTTTATCTGTTCCCGGGCCAACATGTACTGGTACCAGTGCGATAGTAGTCTAATGGCAGGACAGGGGCTTCCCAAGCCTCTAGTCCGGGTTCGATCCCCGGCTATCGCATCCCGATTTTCCGGCTCCCGAACGTGTTAGCACGTTTTGCCGTTCTGAAGTCTCCGGTCCGTACGGCAGGATCCGGTTTTGCACGCAGGGGACGTTCGGGCCGGTCCGCGGTGCAGTCCCGGCCCTGCAATGGGGCGCCCCCTCACGCTCGCTGCGGCCCTTCAGCCTCGTGATGGAGATTCGCCCGCTGCTCCGCGCCGCGGAGTGCGGAGGCGATCACCGCCGGCACGGTCAGGAGCGTGGAGACGGCGAAGGCGAAGGTGATGCCGGCGGTCACGGCCTCCTGAACGGGGATCGGCATATTCGTACCACCGATCACGAACATCTCCATGATCTGGTCCATCGAGACCGAACCGATCAGCACGGGCATCGCGATCGCCATCGAGATCACCATGCCGAGGTTGTTGAGCAGGGCCCGGACCGAGGAGGTGATGCCCCGGCGTTCGGGCGGGACGGCGGCCATGACCGCGCTCGTGTTCGGCGACGCGAAGAGGCCCGATCCCATGCCGTTGACGAACATCGAGAGCGCGATCCACGTATACGGCGTGTCGTACCGGATCATGGCGAGCCCGGCGAGGCCGACGAGCGAGATGACAAGCCCGATCGTGCTGATCGACCGCGAACCGTACCGGTCCGAGAGGATACCTCCTACCGGGCCCATGATCACGAGCCCGACGGCGAGCGGGGCGATCAGGATGCTGGCCGTCAGGGGGTCGAGACCCCGGACCCCCTGGAAGTAGAGGATCAGCAGGATCATCACGGCGCCCCGGGCGATCGCGTTCAGAAAAACCGAGAGTTGTCCGAATGCGATGATCTGGATGCGGAAGAGGGAGAGGTCGATCAGAGGGTTCGGAATGCTGTTCTCCCGCCGGACGAAGAGGACGAGACTGACCAGGAAGATGCCGAGGGTGGCGAGCATCACCGGTGAGAGGAAGCCCGGCACGACCCCGACGCCGACGTAGACGAGGAGCGTCATCACGGCGATCGTGAAGAGGGCCAGGCCTGCATAGTCGAACCTCTCGGCGCCGAGGCGGGGGAGGGTCGGCTCCCGGAGGTACCGGACGCCGAGGTAGAGGGCCGCGAGCCCGATCGGGATGTTGAAGTAGAAGTTCAGCCGCCAGTCGATCAGGGTCAGGACGCCGCCGAGGACCGGCCCGACCACGGAGGCCGCGGCCAGGATCATCGAGAGGATCCCGTTTGCCCGTCCGAGTTCTCCCCGGGGGAAGGCGTCGGTGACGATGATCGTCGAGTTCGCGATCAGGATCGAACCCCCCACGGCCTGGAATACACGGAACCCGGTCAACTGGACGATGTCGGTCGAGATGCCGCAGAGGAGCGAGCCGAGAGTGAAGAGGACGAGGCCGGCGAGGTAGAGGCGCTTGCGCCCGTAGAGGTCGGCGGCCCGTCCCCACAGCGGGGCCGTGATCGTGGTGACCAGCATGTATACGATGATCGGGGCCATCACGCCGATCAGGGTCGTGTTCAGGGCGATCATGATCGTCGGCAGGGCGATGAGCAGCGTGGTCCCATTCAGCACGCCGCCGAGAGTGCCGAGCGAGGTGATCAGGAGGGCGAGCCACTTGTAGGTGAGGGTCATGCGTCCCTCCCGCACCTGCACGAAGCCGGCAGTTCGGAGCGCTGGATGTTCTCCACCATGCGGTCGAGAATCGATATGAGCGTTGCCTGCTCTTCGTTCGAGAGCCCGGCGAGGAGCGCGTCGTTGAGGTTGCGGACCACCTCGTCGATGAGGGGGGCCGTCGCCCGGCCGCGTTCCGTCAGGGTGACCAGGTAGGCACGACGGTCGGCGGGGTCGCGTTCACGGACCGCGTATCCCGCCTCGATCAGGTCGCGGATCGTCCGGGTGGCGACCGCCCGGTCGACCATCAGGTCCATTGCGATCTGCTCCTGGTGGACCCTGTCGTGCCGAAGCAGATAACTCAGAAACCGGAACTGGCGTGACGTTAGACCGTCTACTTCGAGGCGCCGTGCAAGATACCGGTGGACGAACCAGTGAATCCATCCCATCCGGACAACAACCGATTCGGAAGACACCTTAGTTGATATGTCAACAAAATATTTCAAGCAGTCGACGGCTCGTCGTCCGGCCGGCGAGCGTAGATGGGGAGGATCAAGGGGCGTCGACCGGTACGGTGCCCGGCTTGACCCAATCAGGCGCCGTTACGGCCGTCTTCTGCAACAATCTCGAACCGGCAGTGGTCGAACCCCATCGAGTAGCACCGGGTCTCGACCGCCGCCGCCGGCCGCCCGTAGTGGCGGGAGAAGAGCGCCCGGAGGATGCCGGCGTCGAACGCGCATGCAGGTTTCCCGGTCACGGGCAGGTCGGCGCACTCGAAGCAGTCGTAGACAAGGAGGACGAGCGGGTCCGTCTCCGCGACCTCGATCCTTCCCAGGCGGTGCTCCTCCCAGAACCGGGCGATATTCGCGCAGAAGGCTCCGGTCTCCGGGTCGGCCACCGCCGGGTAGAGTTCTTCGCCGATCCGCTCCCCGGCCCGGGAAAGGAGCGGGTCGAGGAGGATCCCCTCCTGCATGAGCGAGACCCGGATCGTCCGGAACGCGAGCCGGTAGAACGCGTTCTGGTCGCCCGACCCCGCCTGGTACGCCCCTGCATAGGCGGCGAGCGCATCGGCCACCCGGTCCTCCGGCGAGACGCTCGCGACGAGGTCGCCGCTGACGAAGAATATCTTTTTGCGGGAGTCTTCCGGGTCGGCCCGTGACCCGATCACGCCCGCCGCCGCCATCTCCTGGAGGTGCACCGAGACCGTCGACTTCGCCCGCCCGGCGAGGGCGACGATCTCCTCGAACGTGCGCTCGCGCTCCCGGAGGGCCGCGAGGATAGCACGCCGCACCGGATTCTCGACCGCACGCGCCCCCGTGGGGGTCGAGTACAGGTCTATCTCCAGGTTTGCTTTCGGCCGCCCGGGTCTTCGGCTGTTCATCCCGTGCTCCATAGAGTAAAATCGAAAGGAAGATATATCAATTGTTCGGATATACTGGAACGTTCGTATTGTTACGAACAACCATGGTGATAGAAATGATGGCTACAGAACTTGCCCCCGGCGTCCACTGGGTCGGGGCGATCGACTGGAACCTGAGGGAGTACCACGGCTACACCCTCCCGGGAACGACCTACAACGCCTACCTCGTCCGGGGCGAGAAGACCGCGCTCATCGACGGCGCCTACCACGGGTTCGAGGGCGAAGTCCTCGGCCGTGTCGGGTCCGTCTGCGACCCCGCTATGATCGATTACATCGTCGTGAACCACATTGAGATGGACCACTCCGGCACCCTGCCCGCGCTCGTGCGGCGGATGCCCGACACCCCGATCTACTGCACGGAGCGGGCCCGCGCCGGGCTTGCCCGCCACTACGACACTACAGGCTGGAACATCCGGGTCGTTAAGTCCGGCGATACCCTCGACCTCGGCGGGAAGACGCTCGTCTTCCTCGAGGCCCCGATGCTCCACTGGCCCGACTCGATGTTCACCTATCTCGCCGAAGACGCCATCCTCTTCCCGAACGACGCGTTCGGGCAGCACGTCGCAAGCGCCGCACGGTTCGACGATCAGCTCGGCAGGGATGCGGCGATGGCCCACGCGAAGAAGTTCTTTGCGAACCTGATCGTACCGCTCGCGCCGAAGGTCCTGAAGAAGCTCGACGAGGTCGGGAGCCTCGGGATCGACATTAAGATGATCGCGCCGAGCCACGGCGTCATCTGGCGCTCGCATGCCGGCGATATCCTCGGGGCCTACGCTGACTGGAGCCGCGGCGTCGCAAAAGACAAGGTCACGATCGTCTACGACACCATGCACGGCTCGACCGCGATGATGGCGAAGGCGATCGCCGAAGGCGTCATGGCCGGAGGCGCCGATGTCCGGGTCTGCCTCCTCCGGGACGGGCGGTACGAGGGGACGCACCGTAGCGACGTCGTCACGGAGGTGCTCGACTCAAAGGCGGTCCTCGTCGGGTCGCCGACGCTTCAGGACGAGGTTCTTCCCACGGTTGCCGGGTTCCTCAGCTACCTCCGTGGGCTTGCGCCCGGCCGGTTAGGGGCGAAGAAGATCGGGTGCGCATTCGGGTCGCACGGTGGTATGGGCGGGGCGTTTGCCCAGGCCGAGGAGGCGCTGAAGGCTGCCGGGATCGAGGTGATCGACGGCGGTTTCCAGGTGAACTACCGCCCGGATGACGACGAGCTCGCCCGGGCTTACGAGCTCGGGCGGAAGGTGGCACAGGAGATCCGCGCCCGGTGACACCTCCCCGGAAACCGGACTGCACGTCCGGGACCCGGGATGACAATTACTGCCTTCTTTTAGCCGGGTCACGCCGGTGCGGCAAACCCGTGCCTCACCCGGGCGAACGCCACGAGCGCCCCGACCTGCATCGTCACCAGGAACCCGACGACGAGCGGGACGGCGACGGTGTAGGCCCAGCCGATGAAGGCGCTTCCGGCGAACCAGGCCGCCCCGTAAACCGTATTGAATATACCGTATGCCGTCCCGCGCTTGCTGATATGGGTGTAGTCCGCGATGGCGGCGCGGAGGATCGTCTCCTGCGCACCCATCGCCGCGCCCCAGAGCACCACGGCGACGAGTGCGAGGGCGTAACTCGTCCCGAAGGCGAGGAAGGGGATGCCGATGGCAAGCAGCGGCACCGAGACGAGGGTGACGAGCCCGAACCGGTCATATGCCCGGCCGATCACGAGGGCCGCGACGGCGTCGACGCCCATGGCGACGGCGTAGAAGAGCGGGATCTCTGCTTCGGAGACCGTGCCGGTGATGGCGAAGTGGTAGGCGATGACCGGGAACGCCGCGAACCCGGCCATGGTGAGCGCGGTGAAGACGCCGTAGGGGAGCAGGGAGCCCGGGAGGGTGGTTGCCCGGGAGGCGGGGCCATCGCCCTCAGGCGACGCCGGTTCGGGCATCCGGTGCCGGGCGAAGAAGAGGGCGAGGATCATCAGCGCGAACGGGATGGCGAGGAGGGCAAACCCGTTCCGGTAGTCCCCCTGCGCAAGAAAGATGACGGAAAAGATCAGTGGGCCGATGATCGCCCCGATCTGGTCGAGGGCCTCGTGCACGGCAAACCCCCAGCCCCGCCCGACCGTCGTCGTGGCGTCCGCGAGGATGGCGTCCCGTGCCGGCACCCTGATGCCCTTTCCCACCCGTTCGAGGACGAGGAGGGCCGCGGCAGCCTCCCAGGACCCGGCGAGCGCGAGGAGCGGGACCGCGGCGAGCATCCCGTAGCCGATGAACGTGATTGCCCAGTAGTGCCGCGTGGTGTCGGCCAGGTACCCGGAGACCAGGCGGAGGGCGTAGCCGAGGAACTCGCCGAGGCCAGCGACCACGCCGACGGCGAGGGCGCCGGCGCCGAGGAGGTAGAGGTACGGTCCGGAGACGCTCCGCGCCCCTTCGTAGATGATGTCGCCGAAAAGGCTGACGATGCCGAAGAGGACGATCACAGTGTAGGCCGCCCGGTGTTTGCCATCCATGGAAGGGAGGTCTATTGCTCATCGCCCATAAGGCCTCTCGAACGGCGGTGCCCCGCCCACGGAGAGCACTCTCCCGCGTTCCGGGCCCCCGCCGGCCCGACGGGCGCTCCTGCGGCGATGCCTTCCGTGGTCGCCGGGACAGGGGGACTTCGGATCCCGGAACGGGGGAAGATGTAATCGTGATGAGCGGTATCTACCCCCACGTGGCGCGGCACAAAACGAGCATACCGTGGGGAGAAGGACGGTCATGAAGCGCTGGCGCTGGATCGTGCTCTCGCTTTTCATCAGCGGCGCGGCTCTCGCGGGGCTTCTCGCGGTGACCTTCACTCCCGAGACACGGGCCTACCTCGGGGAGGTCGGCGTCGCGGCTCTCCTCCTTGCCCTGGGGCTCCGGGGCGCGTCGATCCTCTGTCGCATGGTGCGGATCGGGGTCCTCTGCCGCGGTCTCGGCTACACCGTGCCGTTATCGAGCCTCGCGATCACCCAGAGCCTCTCGCTCTTCGCCGGCTCGATCACCCCCGGCCAGGTGGGCGGCGAGCCCGTCCGGATCCACCGGCTCTCGCATTCAGGGCTGGCCGTCGGGGACGCCGTAGCCGTCGTCATCACGGAGCGGGTGCTCGACCTCGCCGTCTTCGTCTCCCTCACCCTCGCCGCCCTTCTCGCCGCCCGGCACCTCTGGAGTTACCTTGCCGCCACTGTCTTCTACCCGGTGGCGGCCTTCCTCATCCTCGTCCTCGTCCTCCTGGTCGTGCTCGCCGTCCTGGTCCGGCGCCCGTCTCTGACGACGCGGGTGGTAGGCGGCGTTGCCTCCCGTGTGCTCGCCCGGTGCGGCCGGAGCCGGCGCTGGCTCCGGTTCTGTCCGGGCTCAGATGGTGCGGAGCGCCTCGCACAACGGGTCGAGCGCGAGGCCGAGACCTTTGCCGCGGGCTCTTCCCGGTTTGCGAGGGCCGGCCGCCGGGCCGTCGGCGGCGCGATCCTGATCAGCATCCTCGACTGGGTCCTCCTCTTCTCCACGGCGTCGGCGCTGCTCGTCGCTCTCGGGCTGCCGCCGTCTTTTCCCGAGTCGTTCCTCTTCCAGGGGGTCCTCCAGATGATCGCGGCCGTTCCGCTCGTCCCCGGTGCGGCAGGGATCGCGGAGATCGGCGCCGCCACGCTGTATAGCCGGGTCGTGCCCACCTACCTCCTCGGTCTCTTCGTCGTGCTCTGGCGGCTGATCCTGTACTTTCTCAACATTCCTCTGGGCCTTCTCGCGGCCGCTCTTGCCGCGAGGGAGACCGCCACTGAAAACCTATAACCCTTATGAGACCAAAATTTATCAATTAACGAGGATATGACGAAAAATGCCCTGTTCGCGAAACGATCGGAGGACATTTTGATCTCCGGCGGGGGAGGGTCATGACCACCGATACCGATATGTATGCCCTGAGTATCATCACCGAGAACAGGGCCGGCGTGCTGCGCGACGTGGCCACGGTGATGGCGGATTACCTGGCCAACATCCAGATGATCCAGCAGTCGATCATCACCGACGGCCCGAACACCGGGAAGGCCTACCTCTACTTCGAGTTCGAGGAGTGCGGGAACCACCCGGAGCTCATCGCCGATCTCGCGCGGGTGCCGTCCGTTGTCGACGTCACCATCTATCCGCCGTTCTCGCGGATATTCGGGTCACGGGTGATCATCATCGGCGGAGGTGCGCAGGTGGCGCAGGTGGCGCTCGGCGCCGTGAACGAGGCGGACCGCCACAACATCCGCGGCGAGCGGATATCGGTGGACACGATCCCCCTCGTCGGCGAAAAAACCCTCGCGCTCGCCGTGGACGCGGTGGCGCGGCTTCCCCGGGCGTCCATCCTGGTGCTCGCCGGGTCGCTGATGGGCGGCGAGGTCTCGCGGGCCGTGGACCGGGTGAGGGCGGCGGGCATCCCGGTGATCGCCCTCAAGATGGTCGGGAGCGTTCCTTCGCATGCCGACCTGGTCGTGACCGACCCCATCCAGGCCGGGGTCTTTGCCGTGATGCACGTCAGCGGCAAAGCGGTCTTCGATATCAACCGCGTGCGTGGGCGTGAGTTCTGATGGATCCGATCGATATGGCTGTCAAAGTGCTCTCGCGGGACGGGCTCATCGTCTATCCCACCGAGACGGTCTACGGCCTCGGGGCGGACGCCCTCTCCGAGGATGCGGTGATGCGGGTCTACGAGGCAAAGAACCGGCCTGTGGGTAAACCGATATCGGTTGCCGTCTCGGATATGGAGATGCTTTCCGCCGTCGCGGTGGTGGACGATGCGGCGAGGGCCTTCATCGAACGGTTCCTGCCCGGCCCGGTGACGGTGATCCTCCCGGCGAAGTCCTGCCTGCCGGCGGTGCTGACGGGCGGCACCGGCCTTGTCGGGATCCGGTGGCCCGATCATCCGGTCGCCGTCGATATCATCGCCCGGCTCGATGCGCCGATCACAGCGACCAGCGCGAACATCTCGGACGATATAGCACCCACCCGGCCCGACGAGGTCTCCGTCCCCCACGACTATCTGGTCGACGGCGGGGAACTCCCCGGGACGCCGAGCACGGTGGTGGACCTGACCGTCCGGCGCATCCTGCGGAAGGGTGCGGGATGGGAAGCGGTGGAGGCGTTCCTGGAGAGCCTGAAATGAATTCGATACGGCTTCGCGACTTCATCGAGGATCGCGACGGTTGCCTCTATGCGGTCTCGAACTACGACAACGCCGACCGGATCGGGTGCATCCTCCGCTACGTCCCCGACGCGGACGGGGAGCGGACGAGCCTCGGCGGCCGGCGGTACCACAAATACGATTTTGCCGAGTCTTTCGACTGGGTCCGGGAGCATAAGCCGGAGTACCTGGACAGTGTCCACCGGGTGCCCTACTGCGACGTGGCCCGGGTCTACAAGCCGGAGGAGGAGATTGCCGGTGTGACGGCCAGGAACGAGCGGGTGAAAAGGCTCCTCTCCCACTTCGATCTTCTACCGGGCTCGTTCGGGTGCACGGGTTCGCTCCTCTGCGGCCTCGAGAACGACGCATCCGACATCGACCTGGTGGTCTACGGCGATGCCTGGTTTTCCGCGCAGGGCCAGCTCCGCCGCCTGGTGGAGACCGGGATGATCCCCGGGATGAGCGCCGCGATGTGGCGGAAGGTCTACGAGAAGAGGGTGCCGGAGATATCGTTCGACGCCTTCGTCCTGCACGAGCAGCGGAAGTGGAACCGGGGGGAGTTCGAGGGGACCTACTTCGACCTCCTCTATACCCGGGACTACGGGAACCTGGACGCGGTCCCGGCCGGCGCGGGGAAGGTTGTCGGCCGGGCGACGATCGAGGCCACGGTCACGGACGCCTCCCTTTCCTTCGACAGCCCGGCGGTCTACGCGGTGGACCATGATGGGATCTCCCGGGTGCTCTCGTTCACCCACACCTACTCGGGCCAGGCGCTTGCGGGTGAGGTCATCGAGGCGAAGGGCGTCGTGGAGGAGCACGGCGACGAGCGGTGGCTGATCGTCGGCACGACCCGCGAGGCGAAGGGCGAGTACATCATCTCGAAGACGCTGCTCGAGAACTTTTAGAAGAGGTCCGAGAGCCGCCGCGGGCCGGCGGTGCATCGCTCGAGGTGTGGGCAACCCTCGCAGGGGGCCCGGAGGGGCCGGGGCGGGATATCGCCCGCGACGACCCTCTTTGCCGCCCGGATCGCCTTGATCATCTCGCGCCGGTCCCGGGGCTGGGGCTCGACGTAGCGGCAGACGCCGCTCGCGACGTACTCGACGTAGCCGCCGGCGACGGGGCGGCCGAGGGTCTCGTGCAGGCAGGCTGTGTAGCAGGCGACCCGGAGCCGGTCGGTGCCGTAGACCCCGGCCTTCGGGGCGGTGCTCGACCGGGCGACGGCGAACGTGCCGTCCTCGAAGACCTTGTCCACCCTTCCCCGGATGCCGAGAGTGTCGGACTCGACGGCGAGGTCGGCCTGGACGGGCCGCTGCCAGGCCGTCTCGCGGCAGGCGGCGACGCACTCGTCGAGGAGCTCCCGGGTCTCTTCGGAAGCGTCGGGGAGGACGCAGAGGACCTCCCGCCAGATCTGCTCCGCCTCGAGGAGCTCCCCGAGGTGCGTGGAGACCTGTTTGCAGACGGTGTATCGGGGTGACTCCGGGTGCTCCTCCGAGCGCTCGAAGTAGTAGCGGCGGGGACAGATGTGGCAGGCGACGACGCCGGATACTGGGATGTAGTCGGACATGGATAACGTGGCCCCGTTTGAGGAGAGGTACGTCCTCCCGCTATTTAGGATCAATACAGGGCTAATCCCCGCCATTTTAATGGTGGGATACAGCCCGTCACCGATGCGATTATAGATCACGCTCTCCTATAATGGCGTTGTGCCTAAAGCGTATCGTTACCGACTCTACCCAACAAAATCTCAGGTCTCTCAGATGGAGCAGACGCTGGAGGTATGCCGCTGGGTCTATAACGAGACGTTTGCAATGCGAAAGAACACGTGGGAACAGGAACAGCGATCTATCTCCT
>JASGMC010000072.1 GCA_030156625.1 Methanoculleus sp. | reverse complement strand
GGCCGGTGCGCTGGTCCTCGCGGATATGGGGATCGCCGCCGTCGATGAGATGGACAAGATGCAGAAAGAGGACCGGAGCGCGCTGCACGAGGCGATGGAACAGCAGTGCTACGACGACGAGACCGAGGTCCTCACGGAGAGTGGGTGGAAGTTCTTCCGCGACGTGACCGCGGACGACCGTGTCGCGACGCTCTCTCCCGACGGCGGGCTGGAGTATGCTTCCCCGTCCAATTTCGTGGCATCGGAGTATGACGGGGAGATGTACTACGTCAAATCGCGCCAGGTCGACCTCGCGGTCACGCCGAACCACCGGATGTACGTCAACCTGAACCGGCGTGCCGACGAGTGGGAGGGGTTCCGGCTCGTCCGCATGGACGAGATCCCCATCCACAAGCGGATGCGGTTCAAGAAGAACGCCGCATGGGCAGGGGAGCGGCAGGAGACCTACGAGGTTCCGCCCGTCGTCAAGTTCGCGAACCAGAACGCCGAGGGAAAACTAACCGAGCCCGTCACCGTCAGGATGGACGACTGGCTCGAGTTCCTGGGCTACTTCCTCTCCGAGGGGTCGGTCCAGCGGCACTACCAGACGGGGGTTCCATACCGCGTGATCATATCGCAGACGAACCCGGAGTCTGCCGAAACGATCCGGCGGTGCCTTGAACGACTGCCGTTCTGGTTCTCCTACGACGGCAAGAACTTCGCGATCAACGCAAAGCAACTCGCCGAACACCTCGCGCCGTTCGGGAAATGCCACGAGAAGTACGTCCCCGACTACGCGAAGTGCCTCTCACCCGAGCAGATCGGGATACTCCTCGACGCGCTCATGCTCGGGGACGGCTACATCGACAGGACGACCGGGGTCTCGATTTACACCACCTCCTCAAGAAGGCTCGCCGACGACGTCACCGAGCTCCTGCTGAAGAGAGGATGGTCCGGGAACGTCTACCTCAGGCGGGAGGCCGGAACCGTCGCGCCCAACCCACGAGGCGGGACCTCGACCGCGACCCACGACATCTACCAGGTGACCTTCGTCCGCGACGGCCAGAACGAGCCGAACATCGACTCGAACGGGCAACGGCAGATCGAGAAGCGGCCGTATAAGGGCACGATCTACTGCCTCGAGGTTCCAAACCACATCCTGTATGTCCGCCGCAACGGCATCCCGGTCTGGTGCGGCAACTCGATCTCGGTCGCAAAAGCCGGCATCACCGCGACCCTGAAGTCCCGGTGCGCCCTCCTCGGCGCCGCGAACCCGAAACTCGGGCGGTTCGACCAGTTCGTCCCGATCGGCGAGCAGATCAACATGCCGCCCTCGCTCCTCTCCCGGTTCGACCTCATCTTCGTGATGACCGATCAGCCGGAGGTCGAGCGCGACGGGGCGATTGCGCAACACATCATCAAGACTCATTCCGTCGGCGAGCTGATCAAGCAGCACACGTACGAGCCCCTGCCCGAGGTCGACGACGAGTACATCGAGCGGGCGCTTGCGCCGGTCATCCCCGACATCGACCCGACGCTCTTGCGGAAGTACATCGCCTACGCAAAACGTACCTGTTACCCCATCCTCTCCGACGGGGCGAAGGAGGCGTTGATCGCCTACTACATGCGCCTGCGGAACCTCGCGAGCGGGAATAAGCCCGTCCCGGTCACCGCCCGGCAGCTCGAGGCGCTGGTCCGGCTTGCGGAGGCGAGCGCCAGGATGCGGCTCTCGAACACCGTGGACACGGAGGATACCGACCGGATCTTGAAGATCGTGGACTCCTGTCTCCGGCAGGTCGCCTACGACGCCGAGAGCGGGAGTTTCGATATCGATAAGCTCGTGACCGGGGTCACGAAGTCGCAGCGCGACATCATCCGGTCTGTCAAGGAGACGATCCGGAACGTCTCGGGCGACTCCGGCGGCCAGGCAAGGGTCGACGAGGTCATCGAGATCCTGGCCCAGCAGGGATTCGCCCGCGACAAGGTCGAGCACGTCATCGAGCAGCTGAAACGCGGCGGGGAGTTGCTCGAGCCCCGGCACGGGCTGGTGAAGCTGATCGGGTAAGGGGGAGGGTTTGCCCTTTTTCTCGCGAAGGGCAGACCAGACTCTCCCAGGGGAATACCCGGTCCCGTGGAGATCGGGTGTCGGTCAACGTAGCCTGCCGGAGTTGACGCTCACATGCGCCGGCCTGAAGCAGAACATTCAATTCTTCGACTGTCATATCAGCCTGCTTTAAAATGTGCGGCAGCGTTGAGCGCTTGATTGGTTTATGCGTAGGGGCTGTCAGTTTCAGTATTTTATCGGGCCGATGCTTACGATGCTTATGCAGGCGGATGTGGCTGCCACGCGTGCGGACGACAACTCACCCGTCCCTTTGAAGAGCGATAACGATCTTGTCATAATTAAGAATAGGAATCTTGCTCATACGGCAATCTCAATCTGCTCGGCTGTTTCGCTAAAACCGAGATCATCCTCAATGGTTTCAAGATACAGCCCAATAGCTTCCCTGACACCACTCGAGGTCGCCCTTCCTGCAACTTCACAGGACCATCCCTCTCCCCGGAGGGGCGCACCTTCTTACTCCCGCACCCCAAACCTACTAACCATGATCACCGACCGCGAAAAAGCGGCCTTCGAAGCCGGGATCAAGCTCGGCGCCCTCTACCACCAGTTCGTCGGGACGCCCATCGCCCGCGAGACCGCGGCGGCCATCGAGGCTGCCATCGAACAGGCCGTCGGCCTGCAGCCCTACGTGACGGGGATCCGCGTCCGGCTGAACCGCGATATGATGGTCTCGAACCGGTTCGGCTACTCGGAACTTGCCGGGAAGATGTTCGATGCCGAGATCACGACCGGGGTCGGCGAGACCGTCTGCCGGGCCCGGCTGCACCTCGAGGACGACTACCCCATGATGGAGATTGTCGAGTTCCATGAAACTCCCCGCAATACCGATCACTGACGACCATATCCACATCGACCCGCAAAACGGCCGGGGCATCGAGGCCGCGAAGGACTTTCGCCGCAGCGGGGGGACGCACATCTTCCTGGTCACGAAGCCCTCCTGGTCGCTTTCGATCGAACCCTCGTCGGGTGAGGACTACCGGGAGGTCTTCGAGGCGACGCTCCGGGTGGCCGATATGATCCGGGCGAGCGGGCTCGTCGTCTACCCGGTCCTCGGCGTCCATCCGGCGGAGATGAGCCGTCTCGTGGCACGGATGAGCCTTGACGAGGCCGCCGCCATCATGACGGCCGGGCTCGATCTTGCCGCCCGCTACGTCGAGGATGGACGGGCCGTCGCCCTCAAGAGCGGCCGGCCCCACTACGAGGTCGCGCCGGAGGTGCTCGCCGCCTCGAACGCGGTCCTTTCCCACGCCCTCGAACTCGGGGCCGACTGCGGCTGCGCCGTCCAGCTCCACGCCGAGAGCGGGGCGTGCGCCGACGTCGTCGATATGGCCGCTCAAGCGGGTATCCCGGTCGAGCGGGTCGTCAAACACTTCGCGACGCCCGACACCCCGCTCACGCCCTCCTTCATCGCGCGGCACGAGGATATCCCGGCGCTCGCCCGGGCGGGCCGGCGGTTCACCATGGAGAGCGACTACATGGACGAAAACTCCCGACCCGGCGCGGTCATCGGGCCGAAGTCGGTGCCGCGGTTCACGCGCCGGTACCTCGAAGAAGGGCTCATCACCGAAGAGGACGCCTGGCGCATCCATGCAGAGACCCCGTCGCGCACCTACGGCATGGATATCGCGCTTCCTTAACGGAACTGCGCACCTTTTTGACGAGTCCCGTCAAACGATATGTGATGTACTTAAAAGTGCACCGCATACCGGGCGCCGGTGAAGTGGTGGCTGCCTGCGACTCCGAACTCATGGACGCCACCCTGATGCACGGAGACGTTGAGGTCTGCATCAGCGGAGGTTTTTACGGCAACGAGCGTGCCGACGAAGAGGACGTCCGGAGGGCTCTCGCAGGCGCGGAAAACGTCAACATCATCGGCAAACGCGTCGTATCCCTCGCCGTCGCCATGGGGCTCATCGCCGAGAAAGACTGTATCATGATCGGCGACGTGCCCCACGCCCAGATATTCAGGATCTAACCCATGACCATCCAGACGAGCATCTGCCCCCGCTGCGGGAAGCCGAGCGAGGAGGGACTCTGCCCGGAGTGCCGGGCCGCGGATGTGCGGCTGCTGACCTGCGAGCCGTACGTGACCGCCGTCTACTGTCCGGTCTGCGAGTCGCAGAAACGCGGCAAGACCTGGTCGGACCTGCAGATGCCGCGCGAGGACCTCGTCGCCGAGATGGCGGTATCCGCGGTCAGCATCCACGAGGACGCGAAGGATATCCAGGTCACCGTCCGCGGCGAAGAGATCGCGTCGAACAGGACGGCCTGCACCGTCGAGGTGGGGGCAAACCTGTATGGGATCCCGGTCCGGGAGACCTGCAGTACCGAGATCCGCTGGCAGAAGGAGTCCTGCGACAGGTGCAGCCGCATCTCCGGGGGCTACTACGAGGGGATCGTCCAGGTGCGGGCGACCGGCAGGAAGATCAACGCCTACGAGCGCGAGGTCGCCGCGACGATCGCACAGCAGGCCGAAGAGTCGCTCCAGCAGTCGGGCGACCGTTTCTCCTTCATATCGGATCTCGAGGACACAAAGGACGGCGTCGATATCACGGTCGGGACGCAGCACCTCGGCCAGGAGATCTCCCGTACGATCACCGGGGCGCTCGGGGGGCGGTTTACGACCCACCCGAAGCTGGTCGGCGAGAAGGACGGGAAAGCACTCTACCGGATCACCTACTCCATCCGGCTGCCGTTCTACCAGAAAGGCGACGTGGTGACCTCCCGGGGCAGTTACTTCGAGGTGCGCGATATCGACGGGCAGCACCTCCGGGTCTTCGACCTGCAGTCCGGCACGGCCCGGACGCTTAACGAGGGCGAGGTCGAACGCCTCATAGGCAACGTCCGCGAGGCCGAGTCCGCGCTCGTCGTCTTCACGCAGCCGGACCTGGTGGGGCTGATGGACCCGAAGACCTACCTGACGCGTGAGGTCAACCCGGTGCCCTGGACGTTCCCGGTGGAGGGGCAGCCGATCCGGGTGCTCCGCGACGAGGAGCAGGACCGGCTGGTCATCGTCGGGTGACTGCCATGCGTGCGCGGAAGGTGCCGGCGGCCGACCTCGCCGATATTGCGAACGCGGAGTGGGTGGACACCTCCCGCCGCCCGTATGTCGAGGGCGGCATCGCCTGGGTTCCGGTCAGGGAGGCCTATTTTGCCGACGCAGACCTCCCCGAGCGGGAGACTTACCGGGGCCGGGGCTACCATCTCGTCGGCGATGTCGCGGTCGTCCACGGCGATGCGCCGACGGATGAGGAACTCGCCGCGATCGTGGAGCACTGCCGTCCCCGGGGTGTCGTCCGGGTGAAGGGATTTTTGAGCGAGATGCGCATCCCCCGGGTCGAGATCCTCTACGGCACCGCCGGCGAGGTGCGCCACCGCGAGCAGGGCTGCACCTTCATCCTCGACCCGACACGGGTGATGTTCGCGCAGGGCAACCGGACGGAGAAGGCGAGGATCGCCGCCCTCGTCCGGCCCGGCGAGCGGGTTGCCGATATGTTCGCCGGGATCGGCTACTTCACCATACCGGCGGCGCGGAGCGGCGCGACGATCCACGCGATGGAGATAAACCCAATAGCCTTTGAATACCTGAAACGAAACATTATGGCAAACCGTGTTCGAGGCCGGGTCACGGCAGAGCCAGGGGACTGCCGGGACCTCCTCTCCGGGGTCTACGATCGGGTCCTGATGGGGCATTTCGACGCACCATCGATGCTCGCCGACGCCCTCGCCCATGTCCGGGACGGGAGCGTGCTCCACGTCCACAGCATCGGGGACGGGAGCGAAATGATCCAGAAAGAGGTTGCGGACGCCGGTTTTTCGGCGACGGTGACCTCCCGCAGGGTGAAGAAGTACGGCCCGCACGCGTGGCACATGGTGCAGGATGTGACAATATCGTGAAGACGCTTTCGGGAAAGACGGTGGTGCTTGCCGTGACGGGGAGCATCGCGGCCGTCGAGACGGTGAAACTCGCCCACGCCCTGCGCCGCAGGGGCGCGACGGTGCAGGCGGTGATGACGGAGGCAGCAGCCGGGATCGTTCACCCCGACGCCCTGACCTACGCTACCGGGCGGCCGGCGATCACCCGGATCACCGGCCTGGTGGAGCACGTCCTCTACTGCGGGGAGGGAGGGGAGGCCGACCTCCTCCTCGTCGCGCCCGCTACGGCGAATACCATCGGTAAGATCGCCTGCGGGATCGACGACACCCCGGTGACCACCTTCGCCACGACGGCGCTCGGACGGGGGATGCCGGTGGTGGTGGTCCCGGCGATGCACGAGAGCATGTACCGCCACCCGGGAGCCATGGAGAATCTCAGACGGCTCCGTTCCTGGGGCATCGACGTCGTCGACCCCCGGATCGAGGAGGAGAAGGCGAAGATCGCCGATACCGATACGATCGTCCTCCACGCCGAGCGGGCGGTCTCGGGCCGCCCGCTCGCGGGCAAACGCGTCCTGATCACGAGCGGGGCGTGCGCGGAACCCCTCGACGACGTGCGGGTCCTCACCACCCGGTCGACCGGGCGGATGGGCCAGGCGCTCGCGCTCGAGGCCTTCCGGCTCGGGGCCGAGGTGGCGGTGGTGCACAGCGGCTCATGCCCGTGCGTCCGAAACATCCATGCGACGACCGCGGCCGGGATGCGGGACGCGGTCCTCCGGGTCTGCCGCGACGAGGGGGTCGATGTCTACGTCAGCGCGGCCGCGATATCGGACTATGCCCCCGAGCGCCGGGAAGGGAAGATCCCGAGCGGTTCACCCCTGACCGTCCGGCTCGACCCCCTCCCGAAGGTGATCGACGAGGTGGCGGCGGCATGCAGCCCCGTCACGGTGGCGTTCAAACTGGGATGGGACGAGGAGGATCGGGCGAGAGCGATGCTTGATGCGGGTGTGCGGATGGTCGTCGTGAACGCTCCCCCGACGATGGGCGCGGCGGAGGGATCGTTTCGTATTATGACCGCCGGCGGGACGACCGACGTCTCCGGGAGCAAAGAGGAGGTCGCCAGGGCGATATGGTCCGGACTGCTGTAGCCTTCTCCCCCGGACACATATCCGGCTACTTCAGGCGCGTCGAGGGGATCGGCCCGGAGGACACCGGGAGCGTCGGGGCCGGCGTGGTCATCAATGATGGGGTGCGCTCGACGGTTGAGGAGGCACGGGAGACGAACGTCCGGGTGGTCCGGCAGGATCACGCGAGCGCCGGGTCGCCGCCCGTCGAGTACGCTCTCGAACGGCTGGGAGTCACCACCCACGTCACGACGGAGTGCCGGCTCCCCATCGGCGCCGGATTCGGCCTCTCGGCGGCGGCGCTGCTTGCGACGCTCACGGCTGCAAACCACCTCTTCGACCTCGGCCTCTCCCCCGACGAGGTGGCCGCACGCGCCCACGAGGCCGAGGTCCTCCACCGCACCGGGCTCGGGGACGTCGCCGCGAGCATGTCCGGAGGGGTCGTCTGCCGGACGGGGCCGGGCATCCACGCGGATATCACCCGGATTTATCCGGAAGAACCTCTCTACGCCGTGAGCCTCGGGGCGCTCCCAACCGCCTCGGTCCTCTCGTCGCCGGCGGTGATGGCGCGGATAGCCGCCGCGTTTCCCGACCGCTGCCCCCGCGACCTTCCCGACTTCTGCCTGCTTTCGCGGTCGTTCGCCGAAAAAAGCGGGCTTATCGCGCCGGATGTGCGCCGGGTGCTCGAAGCCTGCGACGCGGCTGAGGTCCCGGCGAGCATGACGATGCTTGGAAACGGTGTCTTTGCCTGCGGTGGGGCTGCGGAGCGGGTGCTCTCCCGGTTCGGGGAGGTCTACCGCCTCACCGTCGCACGCCGCGGCACATACCTTATCGAGATGAAACCATGATCCCGAAAGACCATCCACGCTACCGCTCCCTTGCCGCCCGCGAACGGCTGGCCCGGTGCGCCCGCGAGGGTATCGTCGCACCGGAAGGGCTCGCCGCCCACGGGCGCGGGGAGGCGTTCGATTACCTGATCGGCGAGAGGACGACCGCGAGCGCCGCCCTCGCCGAGCGGACGGCCGCGGCGATGCTTCTCGCCGCCCGGCACGCGGTGATTTCGGTGAACGGCAACACGGCGGCGCTTGCGGCGGCGGAGATCGCGGCGCTCCAGCGGGCGAGCGGCGCCGACGTCGAGGTGAACCTCTTCCACCGGACGGAGGAGCGGATCGAGCGGATCAACCGGCTTCTTACGGAGCACGGCGTCCGGGTTCTTTCGGGAACACCGGAACGGCTCGTCCCGCTCTCCCACGACCGCGCCCTCTGCCTCCCACAGGGCATCGGGGACGCCGACGTGGTGCTCGTGCCGCTCGAGGACGGGGACCGCTGCGCTGCGCTCCGGGAGATGGGCAAGACGGTCATCACCGTCGACTTGAACCCGCTCTCCCGGACCGCCCGCACGGCGACCCTGGCGATCGTCGACGAGGTGACGCGTGCCATCCCCGCGATCACCGCGGCGTGCGCCTCCCTTGAGCCCGGTGAGGGTGAACGCCTGATAGCGTCGCTTGACAATACCTATCTTCTCCGGGCGGCAATAGATGAGATGAGAGAGAACTTGAGCCATGCTCTGGAGTGAGTTGTACCGCCCGAAGGGGCGCGACGATATCATCGGACAGGACGAGGTCGTCCGCCACCTCACATCGTTTGCGGACGCGCAGAGCGTGCCCCACATGCTCATCTCCGGCCCGCACGGCACCGGCAAATCCGCGGCCGTCGAGTGCCTTGCAAAAAGGCTCTACGGAGAGAACTGGGAGGCGAACACGACCGTCTTCAGCGCCGCCGACCTTCTCGGCAGGGGAAGAAGCGCGCTCGAGACGGACGAGCGGTTCAGCATGATCTACCGCAAAGACCGGAGCCTGATCGTCAACTTCAAGCAGATCGTGAAGTGGTACGCCTCGATGCGCCCGCTCGACGCCGACTTCAAACTGGTGGTCTTTGAGGACGCCCACGGCCTGACGTTCGAGGCGCAGCAGGCCCTGCGCCGGACGATGGAGCGATACAGCGCCACCTGCAGGTTCGTCTTCGTCACCGTCCGCCCCTCGGCCATCATTCCCGCCATCGCGTCGCGCTGCCTGCCGCTCTTCTTCGCTCCGATCGCGAGCGATCTCGTCCGCGCCCGGCTCGAGGAGATCCTGGCCGCGGAGGGGGCTATAGTCCCGGCCGACGACCTCGACCTGATCGTCCATGCCGCGCAGGGCGACCTGCGGCGGGCGATCATGTACCTCCAGATCGCCGCACGATCGGAGAAGGATTTCGATCTCGCGGAGGTGTCGCACTCCGAGACCGGAAACGTCGCCGCGTCCGCGTTCGAGGCCATCCGGGCCGGCAACTTCGACGCCGCCCGCCGGATCGCCGAGTCGCTGATGATCGAGTACGGGCTCTCGGCGCGGGAGGTCGTCGGCGAACTCCGGGAGGTGGTCAGGCGCGAGTACAACCACCCGGCCCTTGCAATCGCGCTCGCCGACGCGGACCACCGGCTCTGCCAGAACGCAAACGACTTTGTGCAGATCAATGCACTTCTTGCCCGGATCGCCCGGGAGGTGTTCAGTGAAGAAAGTGCAGCAACACTATGACGAGGTCGCGGATATCTACGACGACCGCTACGACGGCAGCCGCGGGAAGTATTACCACGGGCACATCTCCGACCACGTGATGAGCATGCTCCCGAAGGGCGGGTTCCTTCTCGACCTCGGGTGCGGGACCGGGCTTTTCGTGCAGCGCTACGTTGAGGAAGGGGGCCGGGCCTTCGGGCTCGATATCAGCCCGGGGATGGTCCGGCACGGGCGGCGGCGCTGTCCGGAGTGCGGGTTCTGCGTCGGTACGGCCGACGTCCTCCCTTTCCGGGACGCCACCTTCGACGCCCTCGCGAGCCTGCTCGCCTTCAGTTACGTCCCCGATCCGGAAGCGATGCTCCGGGAGTGCTACCGGGTCTTAAAGCCCGGCGGCAGGATCGCCGTCTGCACCCTCTCGCGGACGGTCTTTACGAGCATCGTCCCCATCATCTACCTGATGGGGGAGAAGATCGGCCTGAAGAAAGTGGGCGTCGGGGACTTCGACGAGCACTACTACACCAACGCCGAGATCACGGGACTCTTCCGCGATGCCGGATTTGAAGACATCTCGGTCGGCCGGTGCTCGTTTGCGCACTTAAACCTTGCAGACCCGATCTTTAAACTCGCCCGGAAGGTGGAGCCGTTCGTCGAGGAGAACCTGCCCTACCTCGCCTACAACGTCTGTGCGGCCGGGAAAAAACCGGAGGACTAGGTTACGCCCTACCTCGCGGCAGACCGGCACCCCGAATTGCCCGGCCGGCCGGTTTGCCGCACTCGAAGACTGCCTTGGGCCGGAGGCAGCGAGTGCCACAGCCGGAACGAGCAGAGGTGCCCTCCTGTACCACCCGGAGGAGAGGGCGAACGACCCGGCCGTACGGAGGAGATGCGTGGACGATAACGGAACAGTTATATGTCGCTTTTCCTGAATAACTCCCCAATGGAGCCGGCCGATATCGTCCTGACGAAGGAGACATTCGAGGTTCTCGCGTCCGAGACCAGGCTCACCATTTTAAAAACCCTGAATGAACGCAGGATGACGATCACGGAGCTCGCGGCCGACCTCGGCCTGGCAAAGTCCACGGTCCATCACCACCTGCAGAGACTGGCGGACTCCGGTCTTGTCACCGCCGGGGACGACGTCCGCAAGTATCGCCCCTCATGCCAGAGGGGAGACGCCGGACGGCGTCGATAGCGTGGCGGCCGGGAACAACCGGTTCGCGTTCGACCTCTACCGGCACATCGCGAGCGCGCCGGAGGCGGCGGGAGACAACCTCTTCTTCTCGCCCTACAGCATCTCGTCGGCCCTCGCGATCACCTGCGAGGGCGCCCGCGGCACGACCGCCGACGAGATCGGAGCGGTGCTGCACCTCCCGGAGAACGAGACCCTCCGGCGTGAAGGGTTTGCCGCGATCGATACCGGCCTGAATAGCGGGAGCGGTAACTACACCCTCCGCACCGCAAACGCCCTCTGGGCGGAGGAGACCTATTCGTTCCTCCCGGACTACATCAACGCGGCCACCCGGTGGTACGGGACGAACGTCACGAACCTCGACTTCATCAATGACCCCGAGGAGTCGCGGGAGACGATCAACCGGTGGGTGGAAGAGCAGACGGAGGATAAAATCCGCGACCTCCTGCCGCCGGGTTCAGTCGACCCGCTGACCCGGCTCGTTATCACGAACGCGATCTACTTCAAAGGCACCTGGATCGAACAGTTCGACGCGAACAAGACCAGAGATGAAGAGTTCCGGGTTGCTCCGAACGAGACGGTGACTGTCCCGATGATGCACGGGGACGCCGTCTACCCGTACGCGGAGACCGGGACCCTCCGGGTTCTGGAGATGCCGTACGCGCACGGGAACGGAACGGAACTCGCGATGCTCGTCCTTCTGCCGAAGGAAGACAACCTGACTGCTGCTGAGGAGGCCCTTGACGCCGGGCGACTCGCGGATCTTCAGAAGTCCCTGGTCTCGCAGAGGGTCAGGGTCTTCTTCCCGAAGTTCACGCTGGAGACGGGGTATCCTCTTCCGGGAGTGCTTGCGGCGATGGGGATGCCGACGGCGTTTGCCGACGATGCCGACCTCTCCGGGATGGACGGCACGAGAGACCTCTTCGTCACCGGGGTCTTCCACAAGGCGTTCGTCGACGTGAACGAGGAGGGTACCGAGGCTGCGGCCGCGACCGGGGTCATAGCCGGGGGAGGCATACGACCGGAGACCGCACCCGTCTTCCGTGCGGACCACCCGTTCGTTTTCCTCGTCGTCGAGAAGGACTCCGGCACGATCCTCTTCGCTGGAAGGGTCGTCAACCCCGAAGGCCCGTGAAGGGGGGGCTGTTCTCCCCCCTTCTGTCGGCAACGAATACTGGGGTGG
>JASGMC010000071.1 GCA_030156625.1 Methanoculleus sp. | reverse complement strand
GGAGGGATTTGAACCCTCGAGTCCCAGGGGGACACAGGTTTAGCAAACCTGCGCCATACCAGGCTTGGCTACCTCAACATAGAACTTCGCATCTTTCGATACTCGCAACACGCAATGGTGCTGCTCCAGACACAGCATTCTATGACTTGTGCCTACTAATTTTGGTATGATGGCCTAATAATAATTGTGGTGTCTCAGGGGGAGCGGCGAGCCCGCTCGACCCCGCTCCCGATCAGCCCCGACGCGACGATGGGCAGCGCGATCGTCGCATCGCAGAAGCACTGGACACGCGCCGACTCCGGTGCCTCCTTGCCCCAGCTGATCGCCTCCTCGAATGTGCACCCGGAGAGGCCGCCCCAGTGGGGGGCGTCGGTGGTGTACTGGACGGCGTAGGCGTGTCCGCCGAGGTTCTGGTCGTGGATCGAGGCGATGACCTGGGTCTGCTGGATGAAGTTCTTCGGCACGCCGCCGCCGACATAGATGACGCCGGTCTTTTGCGACTCCTCGACCATACGCGTGATCTCGTCGGTGTCGGCGAGCTGGTCGATATCGATCTCCACCCCGCGCCGGCGTGCCATCACGAGGCCGATACCGATGGACGAGTCGCAGAGAGCGGGGATGAAGATCGGGACACCGTGCTCGGCACAGGTGGCGACGAGCGACCGTCCCTCCGGCCTGTGCTCGCGGAGCCAGTTCCCGAGGAGCCGGGTGAACTCCCGCGACGAACCCCGGAACGGTGCTATGGTGTCGGCGAACCGGGCGATCTCTGCGTCGATACCCCTGAACTCTTCTTCGTAGGCAAAGACGTCGTAGATGCGGTCGATCCCCTCTGCAAAGAGCGCCGTGTCGTCCGCGTGGTGGTGGCCGAGGTAGTGCCGCACGCCGAGGTGCTCGCAGGTGTCGTGGAAGATGTTCGCACCCGTGGAGACGATGACATCGACGTAGCGGTGCCTGACGAGTTCGATGAGCACGTTCTGCATGCCTGCCGGGATCATCGCGCCCGAGAGTCCCATGAATATCGTGCAGTCCGGATCCCTGACCATCCTGGTCCAGACCCCGAGCGACTCCCCGAGTTTTCTCCCCTGAAAGCCGGTCTTGCTCATGGATTCAAGGAGCGCCGTTATATCGCTGTTCGGTTTGACTGGCTGCGTAGGTTTCATGGAAAATCCTGGTATCCGTTTCTGGCTGTGGGGTATTAATGGTTGGTGCGATGGGCGCGAGCGTAGCGAGTGGCCGGAGCTCGAGAAGACCGAAGGTCTTCGAGTTGCGACTTCCCTGTAGGGTGGGAGCTCGAGCACCATCAGGTGCGAGTTGCGACTTCCCTGTAGGGTGGGAGCTCGAGCACCATCAGGTGCGAGTTGCGACTATCCGTAGGATGGGAGTTCGAGTGCCATCGGGCGAACGGGACGGATGGAAGTTTTGGTGCTATCATAGTACGACAGTTTTCAAGGGAGATCGTCAAGCCGCTTGCAGGGACGAGAATCTAAGTACATTGAAAATTCACTGGTGTATTATCAAAAAATCAAGAGGAGGAACATCCAGGTTGAAAAACCCCCAGGCGGGAGTTTGTGTCCATACTATTAAGAGGCGGCGAATTAGAAACACAATGAGAATGGAGGAAATTTATGTTTACAATCTATGTTTACGTTCTTGATACTTTAGCCGACTGGGAACTGGGGTATGTTACTTCGGAGCTGAATTCTGGTCGATTTTTCAAGAAGGGCGAGCAACGTGTATCGCTCAAAACGGTTAGTTATTCTAAAGAGCCAATCAACACAATGGGCGGGATGACAATAGTGCCCAATTGCTTAATCGATGATATTGTTGTGAGTGAAACAAGCATGTTGCTGTTACCGGGCGCAAATACATGGAACGACCCAAAGCATGGCGCTATCATCGAAAAAGCAAGCGAATTCCTCTCTTCAGGCGCTACGGTGTGTGCAATCTGTGGGGCTACCGCTGCGCTTGCCAACGCTGGGCTATTGGATAAGCGTCCGCATACCAGTAACGGACCGGGATTTCTTGAAATGGTTTCTCCTGGTTATAATGGGCAAAGTTATTATGTAGACGAGCCATCTGTAGCGGATAACAACCTTATTACTGCAGGTTCCACCGGAGCTTTGCTGTGGGCGAAACAAATTATTGAGCATTTAGGTGTTTTTCAATCAAACACACTGGAATCTTGGTATGAATATTTTAGTACCGGTGAGCCTAAACATTTCTTTGCCCTCATGCAAACTTTGCCATCTAGCAATGAAAACTGATCCACCTTTGTCATAAACAGAACGGGGACATAGACCATATGGGATGCCTAACAAACAATCTTGAAATTTACCCGCCGCGCAAAGCGGAAAAAGAAAAAACCGTTGTTCGGTGGGTAGTTAGTTGTGTCCGAAAACTGTTCTAACCAGAGAACGGCGGTTTTCAAAACCGCCGTTCTCCGTATATCGGAGGGCCTGGGTAGTTGCGCCCTTTTCATAAGACGCGGCGGCATTAAGGAGGCATGTTGCCGTGTTTTATTAAGGCTGATCTGGAGGAGCGGGGGGTGCGACTAAAAGCGAGTCCCGGCCTTTCCCGGTGCAGATCACACCTGACAAACCGCTGGCTCTTCAACGAACTGGAGCACGCTGGCAATAGACATTCAGAACCCGGAGCGCCAGCCCCTGTCCGCAAAAAAGAGGTAGTATTATCCGGCCCTTCACAAGGCCTGCACAAGCGAGTTCCGGGTCACGACGCCCGCTATCTTGCCGCTCTGCCTGACCGGGACGGAGCTGATGTTCTTTTTGAGCATCAGGTCGATGACGTCGGAGACGTCCGTATCCGCGTCCATCGAGATCAGGGGCGCGCTCATGATGTCCCGCACGAGAAGGTTTCTGATCCGGTAGTCCTGGTGGGTCCCCTCCACGAGATCCTTGATTGCATGGAGCGCCTTTGCGACATCGGTCTCCGTGACGATACCGAGGACGGTGTCCCCGTCCTCGACGATGAACCGGTCGATCTCGTGATCCAGCATCCGGCGGCGGAGGTGGACGGCCCGCTCCTCGCCCTGGATGGTGTGCACCGGTTCCATGACGTCCAGGATGCCGCCCGCCGGGCGGAGCACCTTCAAAAGATCCCCTGCCGTCACCTGCCCGATGAGGCGGTGCTCGGCATCGAAGATCACGACCAGTTTGTAGTGCTGGAGCAGCGGCACCAGAACGTCGATGCTCTGGTCCGGGTACGCGGAAGTGAAGTTCTCCTCGACCGTGTTCGCGACGTGGATGGATGTGGCCTTCAGCGCCTGGGTCTTCCTGCTCCCGAGCGTCTCTGCGATCGCCGCCCGGGATGTCGTGCCGATGACCGTGCCGTTGTTGGTCACGATGAGCGGGTCGACGCCTTCACCGAGCATCTTTTCGAGCGCTTCGCTGACAAAGGCGGACTTCGCGATGGTGATCGGTTTTGCCATCACATCTTTGACGAGTACCTGAAATCTGTCGCTCATTTTGCCACTTCCTTGATGATATCATCTCTCTTGAGCATACCCCGGATATCTCCGTCCTCCACGACCACGAGGCTGTTGATCTGGTGCTCCAGCATCAGCCCGACGGCATCCTGGAGGGATGCATCGGGGGTGACGGTGATGACCGGGCGGCTCATGATGTCCTCTGCAACTGCCGATACCTCGACGACGTATCTGAAGCGTTTCTGCCCTGCCGGCTCCTCTTTCCGAAGATGTGTAACGTCTTTCCTGGGCAGGTTCATCCGCTCGTCCTGATACTCATAAAATGCGAGGTTACTCTCCGTAATGATGCCGGCAAGGCTTCCATTGTCGTTAACGACAATAAGTTTATCGTTTTTTCCTTTTATCGTGTCGATGACGTGGTCCAGCGAGTGGTAGCGGTTGACCGTGGCTGCATCTTCCATAATATCGTCGACCCGGGCAGAGAGGCCGCGTACACGGGCCGAACGCATAACGTCCAGTTTGGTGACGATGCCGGTCATCTTCCCGTCCTCGACTACTGGTAGCCCGGATATATCCCGATCGAGCATTACGGCTGCAATATCGCGGATGCTGGTCTCCGGTTTTACGGTGATCAGGTCCGGCGCCATCAGGATACTGACCGGGATCCGATCGATCGGCCGCCGCCGCCACATCGGCTCCGTCTGCCTGAGCCGGTAGGCGATATCTTTCTTGGTAAGGATGCCACGAAGATCGTCCCCTTCCATGACGGGGAGCCTCGACACGCGGTGCTTCAGCATAAGGTTTCGCGCATAGGCGACGTTGTCGGCCGGTGCAACGACGTACACCGGCGCGGACATTACATCAATGGCACGCATGCTCTTTTCACCCCTCTGCAAATGCCTTCACAAGGTCGTATTCCGTCACGAGTCCGACAAGGCGCGAATCCTCTATGACGGGGAACGCCCCGACGTGCCGCCGGGTCATCTCGAGAGCGATGTCGTGGATATTCCGGTCCGGCGTGGTGGTGTGCAGTTCCCCGGAGAGGAGCGATCTTACCGGCGCCCCCATGACATCGACGGAGTTCCCGGTCGTCAGTTGCTCGAAGGCCTTGCCTTTCCCGAGATAACTCATGATGTCGGTTGCGGTAACGATGCCGCAGAGAACGTCGTCGACAACGACCGGAAGCCGCCTGAACCTGCATTTCACCATCTCCTCGCAGACTTTACCGATCGGAGTGTCGGGGCTGGTGACGCGTACCGACGACCTCATGATATCTTCCGCCCTGCGGCCCGAGTGCTCGGTGGTGAGCACCTTCATCACGTCACGCTCGGTCACGATGCCCTTCAGTTCTCCTTCGGGGTCGGTGATGGGGATCCCGCCGACGTTTTTGTTGACAATGATATCGACCGCGTCGGCGATGCTCCCGGTAACGGGCATGGTAACCAGATGCGGGGTCATGATCTCGCGGAGTTCCTCGTTGATGGCCGCGATGAAGTTCCCTCCATGCTTCACCTGCACGAGGTTGAACTTGTCGCCGCCGCCCATGAAGTCGATGATGTCGCTGACGGTCACGATCCCCCGGAGGCGGTGCGTTCCGGCATCGACGACCGGCAGCCTGCGGAACCCTGCCCGGGTCATGATCTCGACCGCCTGGATGATCGTCGTGGTCCGCTGTGCCGTAACAACGTCCCTCGTGGCGATCGCCATAATCTCGCCTTCATATTCTGCGATTCTCGTCTTGAAGTCGACCGGTCCGCGGTCGCGTTTGCCCGGCATCTTCAGGAGCCTGTCAGCCGGTTTCTTATCCGAATTATTGGGGTTCGGTTGCATGGTATCACTCCTCTGAAATAGTATCCGGAGACGTCCTCATGGCGTGCGGCCAGCGAGGACGTCGTGGCGGTCGATAACGCCGACGAGTCTCTTTCTCTCGTCGACAACCGGGAGGATGCTGATGTCGTGGTCGACCATCAGCCGGCTCGCCGTTGCCAGCGAATCATCCGGCGTCACCGAGATGACGGGTGTCGTCATCACCCGCTCCACGGTGGTGTCTGCCTGGTTCTTCACCGATATGCGGACATTTCCGGCGTGAAGGAGATCCCGGCGGGAGATGATGCCGATGGCCTCCTTCTTCTGCACCACCGGAAACGCGATAAAGCCGCTCGCAACGATCAGGCTGTAGATGCGGTGTATGGGGTCGTCCGGCGCGCAGGTGACGGGCTGGCGCGACATGACGTCCTCGACCCTGCCGGGGATGTCACGACGGGAGATCAGGACGGGGAAGAGTTCGGAGAAGAGCACCCCTCCCTGGTAGGTACCGTCTTCGCTGACAACGGCAGCGCTGTTTGTACGGGCATTCAATATAGCGTGGCCTACCTCTGCAAGGGGCGTATTCGGGGCGACCTGAGCGGCCTCCCTGATGAAACCCTTGACAGTGACGTTCGATTTGGTGTCCATAACCCGCAGAACATCGGAGATGTCGAGATAACCCATCAGACGATTTTTTTCGTCCACGATGTAGAGTTCACGAAAGACATCGTCCCGAAGAACGCTCCGTGCCTTCGTGACGTGTTCGTCGTAGCGCAGGGTGGGAATCTCCACCATCAGGCTTGAGGCCACCTTCATAGCAACTGCTCCTCCTCCCGACAGGCGGGGCAGAGCATAAGGTTGTCGACCCTTGATAAGTCGTCGGACATATTCCCGCACCGGTCGCAGACTCCCAGGGCATACTCTTCCTCGCGGTTGATCTCGATGAGGTCCGCCAGCAGTTCGTTCACTTCGGCCGCGACGGTGAGGATGTCCCTGACCGTCACAATTCCGATAACCATCTGGTCCTCGACGACGGGAAGCCTGCGGACACGGTGCTTTACCATCATCGCTGCGGCATCCCCTACCAGTTTGTCGGCACCGATCGTAATCAGCGGGGTGCTCATGACCTCGCTGACGGAGACGCTGCTCGGTTTTGAGTCTTTTGCCACAACCTTGCAGTTGATATCCTCCTCCGTGACGATCCCGGTGGGCAGGTTATTCTGCAGCACGATACAGCTGCCGACCCCGTCGCGGCACATGATCTGCGCCGCCCGGGCGACTGTCTCTCCCACATCGATGGTCGTTGGATGGCTCTGCATGACCTCCCTGACTGGTATGCGTGTCTCAAAACGGATGGCATCGCTATTATTCATCATGGGATTCTCCTGATCTGGCCGCTATTTGAGCCAATTCTCCTGGTGCAAGTCTACCTAGGTTTTAACAGTATAAAAGAATTCTCTCACCCCGGGATTGCTGTTTGTCTCCAAAATAGGGAGAATGCGCCTGACGGAACATATAATTATATTTATTTGTGAGTGCCACAACTCACTTAAGTATAGGCAAAATTGACCTACCTGAGGGAACTTAATGACGTTCTTAGTTCGTACGAAAAAAAAGATCTCGGGGTTCTTGAAGGCATTCTTTAAGAAGCGGACCTGCCGCATCGGGATCTATGGGCCTCCCAATGCCGGCAAGACGACGCTCGCGAACAGGATTGTACGGGATTGGGTCGGTGATGCGGTCGGGCCGGTCAGTGAGGTGCCTCACGAAACCCGCCGCGTGCGGCGCAAGGAGGATATCACCATCACAGGCCAGAACGGGAGCTCGATAACCATCGATATCGTCGATACGCCGGGCGTGACGACCAAGATCGACTATAATGAGTTCGTCGAGTACGGCATCGAGAAAGAGGAAGCCGTCAAGCGGGCACGGGAAGCGACCGAGGGCGTGGCCGAGGCGATGCACTGGCTCCGTGAGGATATCGACGGCGTCATCTACATGCTCGATGCCACGCAGGACCCGTTCCAGCAGGTGAATATCATGCTTGTCGGGATCATCGAGAGCCGGAAGCTCCCGGTCCTGATCGTCGCGAACAAGAACGATCTCCCCGACGCTTCTCCTGCGCGGATCAAGAGCGCGTTTCCCCAGCACCCCGTGATCGCCATATCCGGCCTTGAAGGGACCAACGTGGAAGAGCTGTACGAGAACATGACGTCATATTTCGGGTGATGGAGATGATGCAGGGTGTACAGATAGATCTGATCTCGGCAGAACGCCTGGATCGGCTCACCGCGATGGAGAAGATCCGCCTGATCCTCGATGACGTCATGGAAGGAAACATTGTTATCCTGGAGAAGGGTCTCGCGCCGGATGAGCAGAGCAAGCTCATCGAGATCACGATGCGTGAGATCGCACCGGACGGCTTTTCCGGGATCGAGATGGAGACCTATCCGATCAAGGATGTCCAGAGCGGCTTTCTGGGAAGACTCCTCGGGGGGAAGCGCTCCGAAACCCGCCTGACCGTGATCGGGCCTGCAAACCAGCTCAGGACGCTTAAGAAGGAGAAGGATCTCATCAGCGCATGGGTCTCCTCGTCAAGATGAACGGGTATTACGGGTGAATGTATGCCTCACAAGTGTACGCAATGTGGCAGGGAGTTCGAGGACGGTTCGACGAGGATACTGAAAGGATGCCCGAGCTGCGGCGGGAAGAAGTTTCTCTACATCCGTGAGGCCGAACGGCACGACGACGTGCTGAAGGAGAAGACCATTGACGAGATTGCCCGGGATACGGGCGAAGACGTGCTTGAGGTCCAGCGGGATCGACGAAAAGAGGAGATCGAGGTCTTCGAGCGGATAGAGAGCATCCGTATCATCAGTCCCGGTTCGTACGAATTGAATATCGAGAAACTGGCCCGATCGGACGAGGTTGTCGTCGGACTGGAAAAGGAAGGAAAATACGTGGTGGACATTCTCTCTATGGCCAAGAAAAAGAAGTAATACGGCGTCTACCGCATTTGATGGGGGCGGCAGGCTATTCTCCTGTAGCACTGCACCCCCAACCGAAGATATAAATATCCTGAGGACCCTTTTGGATACAACACGTAATCCGACACTCAATGACGCATGTCGGAGCGACGGTTTCCTGTATGAGAGCGTGAAACTCTCATGAACCCTTTGCGCAGATCGTCTCGTTCCCGATCTCCGCTCTCATGCAGTTGTCCCCGACTGTTGCGGATTGTATCCTGCACTGGAGAGTGTCGATCCGGAGGCAATCCCATGAACATGACGTATATCCGAAACCCGGTCGACGATACCGTGAGCCCGTTAAATGATGCTGCAAACCCGATTTATATCTCATCGCTCGATATGGTCCCTGGTATCAATGCAGAGGAGTGTGCCGCCCTTGCGCAGGTGACGGAACTCTTTGCGTTCCGATCAAACGACTACTATCTCTCGCTGATTGACTGGGATGATCCGGCCGATCCTATCCGGCGGCTGATCATACCGACCCTTGAAGAGCTCGAGCCCTGGGGGCACCTTGACCCGTCATCGGAACACCGGTATACCCGGGCGCCGGGGCTGCAGCACAAGTACCGGGAGACCGCCCTCCTGCTGGTCAGCGACCTCTGCGGCGGCCTCTGCCGCTACTGTTTCCGCAAGCGCCTCTTCATCGAGGATGCACGCGAAGTGAATAAGGACATCTCCGGGGGGCTTGCCTACATCCGGGATCATCCGGAGATCAGCAACGTCCTGCTCACCGGGGGCGATCCGCTGGCCCTCGGGACCGACCGCCTCCTCGATATCGTCCGGCAGCTCCGGGAGATCGATCATGTCGGGATCATCCGGATCGGCACGAAGATGCCTGCATACAATCCGTTCCGGATCACGAACGATCCCGCGCTGCTGGACATGATCCGCGACTACAGCCTGGAGGAGAAGCGGATTTACATCATGGCGCAGTTCAACCACCCGAGGGAACTGACCGACGCCGCATGCCGGGCGGTTGCTCTCCTGCAGGAAGCCGGAGCAATCGTCATGAACCAGACGCCCCTGATCCGCGGTATCAACGACGACCCGGAGGTGCTCGCGTCGCTCTTCGATAAACTCTCGTTCATCGGCGTCAACCCTTACTACGTCTTCCAGTGCCGTCCCACGATCGGCAACCGGGCGTTTGCGGTGCCGGTGGAGGAGTCCTACCAAATCTTCGAGCAGGCCCGGACGATCTGCTCAGGGCTTGCAAAACGGGCCCGTTTCGTGATCTCACACGCAACCGGCAAGATCGAAGTCCTGGGGAAGACCGACAGATACACCTACTTCAAGTACAACCAGGCGGCAAACCCGGAGGACCGCGGGCGGTTCATGGTCTATAAGAGCAACCCGGAGGCTTACTGGTTCGACGACTATAAGGAGCTGGTGGACGAGGGAAGAGTGAGGGGGCCAGACGGTCTGGTGTGATGCTCCCCGGGACGAATCGGTGACTTCGGAAATCCAGAAAACGGGTCCTCCCGGAACCTCTCTTTACGACCGTCAAGCCTTTTCTTCTTCGCCCTCCCACATATACTACAACATGCCACAGGAGTCGGGAGTACCCCCCGGCGGGCGCTTCCTCTCTCCGGGATGCGTCCTCTGCCACCAGGGAGCAAAGATGGTCCTCTTCGTGACCGGCCGGTGCCATCGCACGTGCTGGTACTGCCCGCTCTCGCGCGAGCGCAAAGGCCGGGACGTGGTGTTCGCAAACGAACGGCAGGTCTCGTCGCCGTCCGATGTCATCGAAACGGCTGAGAGCATGAGCGCTCTGGGGACCGGCATCACCGGCGGCGAACCGCTGCTCGAACTCGATCGGGTGGTGGAGTCTGCGAGGCTTCTCAAGGAGCACTTCGGCCCGGACCACCAGATCCACCTCTACACCGGCCTTGCGCCGGACGAGTCCGTGTTCCGGCGCCTGCAGGGGCTGGTGGACGAGATCCGGCTGCACCCGCCCCACGAAGTCTGGCCATGCATCCTAAAGACCGAGTTCGCCGAATCAGCCGTCCTCGCCCGCCGGATGGGCTTTTTGATCGGCATCGAGGTGCCGGCGCTCCCGGGCATCGAGGACCTTGCCGCCGCACTCCCGCTCCTTGATTTCCTCAACATCAACGAACTGGAATGGGGAGAGACCTGTGCTACCGCCATGCGCGAACGCGGGCTCGAGCCCGAGGACGGGCTGCATAACGCCGTGTTGGGCGCCCGCCAGTGGGCGGAGAAACTCTCTCTTCACCCCAACGTGCACTTCTGCTCGTCGGCATTCAAGGACTCGGTCCAGTTACGGGAACGGTTAAAACGGATCGCTGCCAATACTGCGCGTCCGTTCGAGGAGGTGACGGATGACGGGACGGTCGTGTACGGAGTGCTTGAGGCGGCGGCCCCCGTCGACGAGTTCCTGGAGGGACTTGACGGGGATGACTATATGGTCTGCGAAGGAAGGATCGAGATGGCGTGGTGGGTGCTTGCCGATCACGGTGCCGGGCTGCCGGGCAGGAAGTACGTCGTCGAACGTTACCCGAACGGCGGCATGGTGGTCGAGGTGACGCCGATCTGATGCTGCGATCGAGGATTGAGCCTCTTTACGAGCGTTACCTGCAGTGGCAGGTGAAACACATCCCCCGGCACGTGGCGGTGATCCAGGACGGGAACCGCCGGTTTGCCCGGGAGCAGGGGCTCGATACGGTGTTAGGCCACCGGCTCGGAGCGGATGCGACGGAGCAGGTCCTCGACTGGGCGTGCGA
Source organism: Methanoculleus sp. (assembly GCA_030156625.1). Lineage (GTDB taxonomy): Archaea > Halobacteriota > Methanomicrobia > Methanomicrobiales > Methanoculleaceae > Methanoculleus. The sequence goes on along the minus strand of JASGMC010000071.1, from coordinate 1,043 downwards.
ACTCGGCGTGCGGTATATTACGCTCTACACCTTCTCGACCGAGAACTTCCGGAGGGATAGCGCCGAGCTCGCGTCGCTCTTTCTCCTCTTTCAGGAGAAGTTCGCCGCGATCCTGAAGGACGAGCGAGTGCACAAAAACCATATCCGGGTGCGGATGATCGGGGATAGATCCCTCCTCCCCGGCGACCTCCTCGCAACCATCGAAGCGGCGGAGAAGGCGACGCTGCACTACACCGATTACTTCATCAACATCGCGCTTGCTTACGGCGGCCGGAACGAGATCGTGCACGCCGCCCGGTCGATCCTCAACGATGTCAGGCAGGGCGCCCTCGATCCCGCGGCAATCGACCCCGCGACCGTCGAGAGCCATCTCAACCGGGGAGCGCCCATACCCCCCGTCGACCTGATCATCCGGACCGGCAACGACTACCGGACGTCCAACTTCCTTCCCTGGCTCGCGAACGGCCACGAGTCGGCCGTCTACTTCTGCGCTCCGTTCTGGCCGGCGTTCCGGAAGATCGATTTTTTGCGGGCGATGCGGGTCTACGACCAGCGCATGCTGCTCAAGGAACGTACGGACCGGCGGGGCTGATTGGTGGCTGTGCAGGGGACTATCCTTGTATCTTATAACCTGGTTGAACCAGGACTTCTACCATTTCATCGGTTGCACACCAATCTCCGGCTTTCCATCTGATATCGCCACACACTGCCCCCGCCCCCGGGGGCGGGGAACGACTGCCGGAACGGCAGGAGTTCGAGCACCGCAGGTGCGAGTGAGGAGCGCGAAGCGCGGGTGGGGTGGGGGTCTACCAGAAAATGTGAGTATAGTTAGCCAGAGCGGCAAAGGTGCACTTTGGAGACAGGGGAGGGGGTGCCCCCCTCGAAACTCTTCGAGTCTCTCATGCTCCGGGCGTTCCGCCCATCGCACCCCCGTCAGCCCCACCTCGCACCTAACGGTGCTCGAACTCCTTTCCCTGCAGGAAAGTCGTTGCTCGAAAACGCTTCGCGTTTTCTCGAACTCCTTTCCCTGCAGGAAAGTCGTT
>JASGMC010000070.1 GCA_030156625.1 Methanoculleus sp. | reverse complement strand
ATGCACATTGCTGAGGTAGTCTAGACCGGTAGGGCGCGGGCCTGGAAAGCCCGTGGGGCGTTGAGCCCCTCGGGAGTTCAAATCTCCCCCTCAGCGTTTAAAAACAGGGTCGATTCTTTTATCAAATCATTCACGGAGACTGCTCTGCAGCTTCCTGTCGCAACCCTCCGGGTTGTGCCGTATCATTCCACCCTTTAGCGTGAGGACTCCCGGTTCGGCCCACATGGTTAACATGCAGAAGAGCTACCGGTGATGATACCATGAAGATCCGGGTGAGCAGGAATGGTCCATACATCGTGACCGGGAGTGTCCCGCTCATGGAGATGGAGATCTCCCACGATGACGAGGGCGACTGCCGTTCATGGCAAAAGGTACGGGAGTATCCCCTGCGGGAAGAATATGCCTTATGCCGCTGCGGGCATTCGAAGAACAAACCCTTTTGCGACGGGACGCACGCGAAGATCCGCTTTGACGGTACCGAGACTGCCGGGAATGAGCCGTATCTCGAGAAGCCCGCCGTCATCAGAGGACCGGAACTGGAGCTGGCCGATTACGAAGATCTCTGTGCGCACGCACGGTTTTGCCTGCGGGCCGGGGGAATCTGGAACCTCACGGAGCGGTCCGATATCCCGGATGCCCGGGACACGGCGATAGACGAAGCGTGCAACTGTCCCTCCGGCCGGCTCGTTCTCCGTGACCGAAAGACAGGTGAGACGATCGAGCCTGTTCTTGAAAAATCCATCGTCGTGATCGAAGATCCCGCCAGGGGTGAACACGGGCCGCTCTGGGTCCGCGGCGGGATCCCTGTCGAGTCCGCCGACGGAAGACCCTACACGATCAGGAACCGGGTTACCCTCTGCGGGTGCGGGAGATCGCGGAATAAACCGTTCTGCGACGGGCGCCATATCGGGCGGTAAACGATCCGATCCCCGTCTTTACGGCGCAAGAGATAGCGTCGCATAGAAATGTCGAGGATGATCGCAGCGCTGATATTCAATAGAGCACTATAGATCATAGCATGTCCCAGACGACAGTGTGGGTATCCCGGGAGACGAAGGAGCGGCTGGCAGGGATGAAGCGGTACCCTCGCGAGACCTTTGACGACGTTATCAGGCGGCTTATGGACAGCGCCGAGGACGAAGAGCCCCTGAGCGCCGAGGCTATCCGGGGCATCGAGGAGTCCCTCGAAGACATCAAGGCCGGCCGCCTGTATACCCTGGAAGAGGCACGCGCTGAGCTGCAGGCGGTATGGGATACACAGTAAAACTCACGGCGGCGGTGGTGCGGAACCTCGCGAAGATGCCCGCGAGTGTCGGAACCCGGATCTTCGACGAGGTGGAGGCGCTCGCTCAGGAGCCGGATCCCACCCGGCACGTGAAGAAACTGAAAGGGGGAGGGCAGAACCCCTTCTACTCGCTTCGGGTCGGAAAATACCGCGCTATTTTGAATATCTGTGACGATGTCCTTCTGATCGTCGCGGTGGAAGTTGGTCATCGGTCGAAAGTATACGGAAGCACTGACTCTTTCCCGGGAAAAAACCGGGGTCCTGCCCCTCAGAACGACATCCCGGCCATCAGCAGAGAGAAGAGCACCAGGTCATAGACGGTATGCGTGATCGCCGACGTCGTGGTGTTCGAATACCTGCGGATATAGGCAAAGATTATCCCCGCGAGAAAGACCGAGACGAGGCCGTCCCAGCTGTACTGGAACGCGTGGAGCGAAGCGAAGAGGAGCACCGGGAGGAGGATGCCGAACCGGGGCTGGAGCAGGCCGCGGATGCTCACCTCCTCACCGAACCCCGCCGCGACGGATGCCACGACGATCCCGGGCAGGGTGAGCGTTCCGGCAAAGAGCCGGTTGACGGCCTCCATATCGGTGACCGGAAGGCCGAGCCAGCCCACAAGCGCGGCGAGCACCGGGTCGATGAAGTGGAACGCGGCAACGAGCGCGAAAGCCGTGGCAACGGCGAGAACGATCTGCTTCCCCGTCGGCCGGACGAGCCCGAGCCGCTCCAGGGTCTCGCGGGGCGTCCGCCGGACGCATGCCCCGGCGATGAAGAACGAGCCGATGAGCGTCCAGAAGAGGGTGTACGCGTTCAGCGTGACCGTATCCGCGAGGAGATCCCCGGACTCGAGCAGGAAATCGAGGAACTGCGGCGAGAGGTAGGGTGGAATTCCTGTCACCAGGAGCGGCACCGGCGGGATGAGGGTCATCGCAAGGATGACCACGAGCGCGACCGTATGGAGGAGCGAGTCCGGGTCGAACGGGAGGTAGCCCGCGAGCCATATCCTGAACCGGCGGGAGAACCCGATGAGGCTTGCAAGGGCGGCCGCAAGGACGCCGAGGAGGAGCAGGGCAACCTCTGCGGCCAGGGCAGGGCCGGTCATCTCCGGGTCGAACTCCGCCGGCAGGATCGCTACGGCGCCGAATCCTGCCGTGGCGGCCGCAAGGGCGCCGATGAGGACGAGGAGCCAGAGGACGGCGGCCCACCGGAACGCAGGATGCCGGTTGTTGGCCAGATAGACGAGCATTGCAAGGACGACGAAGAGCGCCACATTGAGCGCGGAGGTGAGGAACGCCCCCGCCTCCCCGCCGACGGCCCCGGAGATCACGACAAGGAAGATGAGACCGAAGAAGGCGATCAGCAGTTCAGGGGCGTGGCGGCGGCAGAATTCCAGCGACATGGTATCCTCGGTTCGATGGCAGGAGACAGTGTTGGCCCGGCGGCACGATGAACGTAGCGCACGTTCACCGCCACCCGAGCCTCCCGATGACAAGCCAGCCCAGAGCCCCCATAACCGCGAGGACCGCCGCCTGCAGCAGGAATATCACCGGCAGCGGCCACCGGCCCGCGAGGATGGCTCCCGCGAACGGCCCGGCCGAGAGTCCTACGGAGAAAAAAGTGTTGTACATGCCGTAGGCGGCACCCTGCGAGCCCCGGCCCCGGTAGATGCCGGCGAGGATCGGCATCGCCGGCACCAGGGCGCAGCTCAGCGTGACCCCCAGCGCAAAGATGGCGGCAATGAGGAGCACGAGGGTCGGTGCCTGCATGGCGGCGACGATCGCAACCCCCGAGAGGAGAAGCCCGCCGCCGATGAGGTAGCGGCTGCCACCGTACCGGTCGTAGATCCTTCCTGCAACCGGCTGGGCAAGGATAGCCGCAACCGCCAGCACCGCAAAGACGAGGCCGATCGTCGCCGGGGACGTCGAGAAGGCGGCGTGCAGGTAGACCGGGAGGTAGGGGTCCACGACGCCGTAGGTCCCGGAGACCATAATGATCGCGGCCGCACAGGCGGCGAGCGGGAGAAAAACTCCCGGGGGCAGCACGGGCGACCGGCGTGGGCTGCCGTCCGCCCTGCAGGTGCGCACCGGTACGGCGAAGACGAGCAGGCCGACGGAGGCCACCAGCACCGCCGGGACGAGGAAGGTCGCCGTGTAGCCCGCGTATTCGAAGAGCAGCCCTCCGACGACCGGGCCGAGGACGGTCCCGAGCCCGACCGCCGAGAGCGCGACACCCATCTTCTCCCCGAGCCGGGAGGGGTCGCAGGTATCGGCGAGGAGCGCAAGCCCGGCGGACCAGGTGGCCGCGGCCGATACCCCCTGGACGGTCCGGGCGACGACCAGATGCGTGACCGTCGTCGAGAATCCGAAAAGCGCCGTCGCGAGGGCCAGGAGGAGCATCCCGACCACGATGAGGGGGCGGCGGCCCACCCGGTCGGAGAGGAGGCCCATCGGGATGGAAAAGAGGAGGAGCATGGCGGCGTAGATCCCGAAGACGACCCCGATGACCGGTTCGTCCACCCCGAGCCGGGGGGCGTACTGGGGAAAGACCGGGATGAGGAGGCCGTAGATCATCATGTCCATGAAGATGACGAGCACGACCAGTACGAGGATTGCATCCGGCGATGCGGCAATGCGGTTCCTGAGTGCGCGGAGCCGGTGCGGTTCCCTGGTTGTCATGACGGTTCATCTCCCCGCGGCAAGCCGCTCTCTCCGTAGGTTGGCGCTGCCGGCATATATCGATAACAGAAGAGCGATTTTGCCGGGCCGCCTCACCAGAATCCCCGGTAGTACGCGAGCTCGCGGGCATAGGGGCGGAACGCTTCGACGAGCGCCGCCGCCTCATCGTCGGGCAGGGCCCCGCTCCGCCCGGCGGCGGCAAGCGCCTGCACCTCCGCGGGCGTCGAGCAGCCGACGATCGCGACGGAGACGTCCTGGGCGAGGGCGTATCGGACGAGGGCCTCCGGGGTCACTCCTGCGTCGGGGACGAGGTAGTTCGACCCGCCGAGCACCTTCATCCCGATGACCGCGACCCCCTGCTCCCTCGCGGCGGGGAGCGTCGAGGAGAGGAATCCCCCGAGCGCCCCCTCCACCGGGTTGACGGGCATCATGACGGCGTCGACCGGCCAGTTCTCCACCGCGTGCGAGAGGACATCCGGATCATGGTGCCCCGTCACCCCGATATGCCGGACGATGCCCCTCTCCTTAGCCTCGACAAACGCCTCAAGGGCGCCGCCCGCCCCCTCGATCTCCCGGATCTCGGAGAAGGTCCGGACGTCGTGGATCTGCCAGAGGTCGAGGGTCTCGATGCCCGTCCTCCGGAGGGTCTCCAGGAGATCCATCTCGGCGCCCGCGTGTGCCCGGTTCGCCGACTTGCTTGCCTGGAAGACCGGTGCCCGGAGATCGGGACGGCTTACCCAGACCTCGCCGTAGTAGTCCTCGCTCCCCGCGTAGGCCTTCGCCGAGTCGAAGTAGGCGATCCCCTGATTGATGGCCTCCATGATGACGGCATTTGCCTCCGCGTGCCGCCCGTACGTCCTGAGAACCCCCTCTCCCCCGAGCCCCACCAGGGTGACTTCCCCCCCGGTCTTCCCGAACCTGCGCTTCTCCAGTGCCGTCATGGACCATCCTATCCGTACCCGCCTATAAATAATCTTCAGCCGGAGCCGGGGGAAACCGTTATGCGTCGCGGCCCCCACGGGGGCCTGAGGTATGCATGTGCCGACGATTGTCTGGTTCAATATCCCCGCCGGCGAGAGCGACCGGGCGCGGGCGTTCTACGAGAAAGTCTTTGCCTGGACGACGGAGCCTTTTCCGGGGATGGAGGGGGCCTTTGAGATTGCGACGGACGGGATAGGCGGCGAGATCCTGGCGCGGACCTACCCCGGAGAGCCGATAACGGTCTTCGTCGGCGTCCCCTCCGTCGAGGAGTATGCAGCCCGGGTTCGGGGAGCCGGAGGAAGAGTCGTGATCCCGAAGATGCCGGTGCCCGGAAGGGGCTACTTCGCCGTCTGCGAGGATACCGAGCAGAACCGGCTCGGCCTCTGGGAGAACGACCCCTCGGCGGGCTGATCGGGCATCGGCCGGCCCCTGCCGGTGCGGCACCCCCTCCTCCGAACTCCCGGCGGCGCCCGGGATGAGGAGACTGTCCTGCTCCGCCGTCGACCCCGGCGGGATCCGGCCGTCTCAAACCAGGACGTAGAACCCATTATCCGGCAATAGGGACCATTTAAGACAGTCTATGGCCAGGTGAACCTTCAGGACCATTCCTATACCCGGATAAACGGGCATGACGTTGCTTTGGCGGCTTTACACCCCGAACTTGAGTTTTCCGGCCGGGGGTAAAGTTTATTTACGCCAAGAAGCATCGTCCACCACATGAAGAGGATGTTTGGTATCCTTGCTCTCATGGTGATCGCGAGCATCATGATTGCAGGGTGCGTACAGCCAACGGGTAACGAAACGGTGACCCCCGGCACGACACCGGGACTCACCGAGACCCCGATGGAAACGGAAACCCCAATGGAAACAGGGACGCCCATGGCGACTGAGACGCCGATGGCGACAGAAACGACACCAATGGAGACCGAAACCCCGATGGAGACGACGACGCCGATGGGAAATGAGACACCGATGGCGACGACGACAACGATGGGGAACGAGACACCGATGGAGACGGAAACGACCCTCGCCGCGAACGCGACGGAGACCCCGCCCGGACCGTCGGCGGCCCTCGTCGCTGACGAGATTGTCTCCATCACCGACGGCGGGTTCGTGCCGGATACGCTCACCGTTCCAACCGGCACCACGGTGGGATGGACCAACGACGCCTCGTCGAATCAGACCGTTACAGGGACCGGAAACATGTCATTCTTCAGCTCCGACCTGCTCCAGCCGGGCGATACATTCAGTTACACCTTCAACGGCGCGGGCAACTACACCTACCAGTCGCTGACGACCGGGATTGCAGGTGAAGTCATCGTCACCGCCTAACCCTTCTTTTTCCCCGATCGGCGGCCGTAAGGGGGCCCGCGACACCCCTTACGATCGCCGGTACGCCCCGGCCGCCTCGACCAGTCTTTCGGCGAACCCTTCCGGGAAGTAGGCATGGGTGTACTGCCCGACCGCGTTCTGCACGGCAAGCCCGTCCCGGCCGCCGTCGATCCCCCGGCCCCGGAGGAGATCCAGGACAAAGCGTGCGTCGGGAGCGCAGTCGAGACGTGAATAGTGGAACTCGTGGCCCCGGAAGGCGGACCCCGGCGCGAGGACCGGTGTAGTGCCGACAACCCGGGCCTCCACGTAGCCGAGGCCCTGGATACGGCCCGTCATCTCCGTCGCCGCGGGGAGGATGCCCGCCATAGGGTAGTCGCCCTCGCCGGTCGTGAGCCGCTCCGTGAGGTAGGCGAGCCCGCCGCACTCGCCGTAAACCGGCATGCCGTCGTCGACCACCCTGCGTACGTCCTCCCGGCACCGGGAGGACGCGAGCGCCTCCGCGTGGAGCTCAGGGTAGCCTCCCCCGAAATAGAGAGCGTCCACGTCCGGGAGCCGGTCTGCCATCGACGAGAAGAAGACCAACTCCGCCCCGGCCCGTGCGAGCCCGTCAAGGTTGTCGGCATAGTAGAAGCAGAACGCCGCATCGCGTGCGACGCCGATCCGGACCTCCGCCTCTGGCCGGCCGGGGCTCTCCGCCGGCGCCAGGGACGGGGCCGACCGGGCGAGGTCGATGATGCCGGAGAGATCGCACGTCTCCTCCACCACCGCACCGAACCCTGCCATCGCCCCGGTTTCGGCCGCCATCGCGAGCCCGAGGTGCCGGCTTTCGACCGCGAGGTCTTTGCGCCGCGGGATTCCCCCGTAGACCGGGAGGCTTTTCGTCTCCTCGATCATGGCCAGGTGGCGGGGACTCCCGATACGGTTGAAGATGGTCCCGGCGACCCGGACGCCCGGGTCGAACCCCGCGTAGCCCCGGACCATGGCGTGGACGCTCCGTGACGCGCCGCCTGCGTCCACCACGAGAAGGACCGGGGCGTCGAGGATCTTTGCGACGTGCGCCGTGCTCGCGACATCGGTCCCTTCGAGTCCGTCGTAGAGCCCCATCACGCCCTCGACGACGGCGATGTCGGCCCCGGCAGAGGCCCGGACGAACGTCTCGCGCACGCCTGCCTCCCCCATCATGAACGGGTCGAGGTTGCGCGAGGTCCGGCCGCAGATGGCCGAGTGGTGCGTGGGATCGATGAAGTCCGGGCCGACCTTGAACGGCTGGACGGCGAGCCCCCGGGCGGCGAGCGCCGCCATCAGGCCGCTTGCAAGCGTGGTCTTGCCGCAGCCGCTGTGGGTTCCGGCAACGATTACTCGTGGAATCTGGCGCATAACGTTCCTGTAATGTTGAATACCGCAGAAGATAAATATGACCGGGGATAACCATGCTACATCAAATTAATTTGTCTTACAACAATCAAATTTGACCGGCACGGCGGTTCACAGGTGATATCATGCACATCATGGAAGGATTCTTACCAAGCCCCTGGTGGGAGATCTGGTTCCTTGTCTCCCTGCCCTTCATCGTTATCGGACTGTACCAGCTCAACAAACTCGTACAGGAGAAACGGGAAGCCCTGCCGCTCCTCGCCGTCGCAGGCGCCTTCGTCTTCGTCCTCTCCTCGCTCAAACTCCCCTCGTTCAACGGGAGTTGTTCCCACCCCACGGGGACCGGGCTTGGCGGCGTCCTCTTCGGCCCCTGCATCGCCGCCGTCCTCGGGCTGATCGTCCTGATCTTCCAGGCGGTCTTCCTCGCGCACGGCGGGCTCACCACCCTCGGGGCGAACGTCTTCTCGATGGGGATCGCGGGACCCGCCGTCGCCTACCTCATTTATAAGGCCGGGACCCGGGCGGGCGCGAACACCTACGCCACCGTCTTTGTCGCCGCAGCCCTTGCCGATCTTTTCACCTACGTCGTCACCTCGGTCCAGCTCGCCCTCGCGTTCCCGGGGACCGCCGGGTTCCTCGGGGCGTTCTCGGCCTTCGCCGCGATCTTTGCCGTCACCCAGGTTCCCCTCGCCATCGTCGAGGGTGCGGTCATCATGCTCGTCTTCAAGTATATCGTCCAGCTCAAGCCCGAGATCCTCACCCGCTTAGACCTCCTCTCCGAGAGCACCGTCCAGAAACTCCGGGAGGCCGCAGCATGAAGTACGGGATGGAGATCGCAGTCGCCGCGCTCATCATCGTCTTTGCCGCCGTCTTCCTCGTCCAGGACGCTGCGATCCAGGCCACCGGCGAGGAAGCCTGGGGCGGGGCGGACGGCGAGGCCGCCGATCTCATCGAGGCCTCCGGCTACGAGCCCTGGACCGAGCCCTTCTGGGCACCCCCGAGCGGTGAGGTCGAGTCGCTCCTCTTCGCCCTGCAGGCCGCCATCGGCGCCGTGATCATCGGCTACATCTTCGGCTACTGGCAGGGCAGCAGGAATACCGCCTGATTTTTTTGGTAATCCGGCAAACCAGGTGAGAGAATGTACGAGGTGCTCGAAGACTTTGCCCAGCAAAACGATCTGCGGGAGACGAGCCCGGGACTCAAACTCTTCATCGGGGTCTCGAGCATCCTCCTCTGTGTCTCGTCGCCCGGCCCCGTCGCCCCCCTGCTGGTCGCGGCCACGATGAGCGCCGCCGTCCTCGCCCTCGCGAAGATCCCGGCACGGTTCTATGCCCGGCTTCTCCTCGTCCCTGTCTCGTTTGCGGTGATGAGCATCGCCGTGGTCCTCTTCGTCACCGGGAGCGGAGCGGTGCTCCTCGAGGTCCCCGGCCTTCCCCTCGCGATCACGGCCGGCGGTGCAAACCTCGCCCTCCTCCTCCTTGCGCGGGTATTCGGGGGCATGTGCTCGCTCTACTTCATCGCGCTCACGACGCCGATGACCGAGATCTTCGATACCCTCCGGAAGCTCAGGGTGCCCGCCGTCTTCATCGATCTTTCCATGCTCACTTACCGGTTCATCTTCATCCTCATCGAGGAGGCCGACCAGATCTACCGCTCGCAGGTGATGCGCCTCGGCTACGGCCGGTTCCGGGAGTCGGTGCGGTCGTTCGGGATGCTTGCCGGGGCGCTCTTCATCCGGACCTGGGAGAGCGGCGAGGGCCTGATGCTCGCGATGGACGCACGCTGCTACGACGGCAGACTCGGCATCCCAAGCGATTCCCGGCCGGTCTCCGCCCTCGCGCTCGCGGCGGCCCTGCTCTATCTTTCGGCCGTCTTCGGCGTCTCGCTTTCCACCGGAGGTCTGGTACTCGTATGACGACACCGCTGCTTGAAACCGACAATGTCACCTACACTTACCCGAACGGTCCTGCCGCCCTCGCCGGGGTGAGCGTCCGGATCGACGCCGGGTCAAAGACCGCCCTCGTCGGCCCGAACGGTGCCGGGAAATCGACGCTTCTTTTGCTGCTCAACGGCATGCTCCGGCCCGCCTCGGGGGAGGTCCGTTTCAGCGGCCGGGCGCTCGCCTACGACAACAGGAGTCTGCGGGACCTCCGCCGCCGGGTCGGGTTCGTCTTCCAGAACCCCGACGTCCAGATCATCGCCCCGACCGTTGAAGCGGACGTGGCCTTCGGGCCGGTGAACCTCGGCCTCCCCCCCGATGCCGTCCGGCAGGCGGTCAGGGACGCGCTCGGCTACGTCGGGCTCCGGGGCTACGAGAAGCGGCCGCCCCACCACCTCTCCGGCGGCGAGAAGAAGCGGGTCGCCATCGCCGGCATCCTCGCGATGGAGCCGGCGGTCCTCGTCTTCGACGAACCGACGAACACCCTCGATCCCGCAAGCTCGGAGGAGGTGATGGAACTCCTCGACGAACTCGCCTCCGGCGGCCGGACGGTGCTGATATCCACGCACGACGTCGAGCTCGCCTACCGCTGGGCCGACTCGGTCATCCTGATGGAACAGGGACGGGTCCTTGCCCGGGGTCCGCCCGAAGAGGTCTTCTCGGACCACGCCCTCCTCGCGGCCGCCAGACTGAAACCCCCCGCCCTCCTCGACCTCTACAACGAGCTCGGTCTCAGGGGCGTCATCGACCGGGGCGTCCCCCCGAAAAGCGTGCTCGAGTTCACCGACCGGATCGAGCGGGAGATGCACGGCCACGCTCCAGCCCGGGACGGGGCCGGGACAATCTACCTCTGCAACGCCGACCTGACCGGTGGGGACGCGATCCGGCGGCTCGTCGAGCAGGGAACGGTCGAGCACGTCGGGGCGATGGGCACCCGCGCGAAGGAGTTCGCCAACCGGGAGCGGATCCTCCTCGATTACACCTACGGCGTCATCGATAAGTGCATCCTAAAAGCCCTCATCGGGGAGAACTCGCTCATCATCACCACCGGGGGCATGGTCGAACACGTCCGCCGCCGTATAGGGGAATACAGTGCCGAGAGCGGGCAGGCGCTCGCGGTGACCCCTGTGCGGGAGCAGGTGAACCCTGGACCCGGCCGGGAGAGCGTTCCGGAGTGAAGGGGGCCGCACGTCTCCCTGGTGGGCGCTTAGGCTCTGCATATCCGTTTTCCCGGACCCTCCGGGACCGCCGGGCGAAGGTTAATCCGATGCCGGTACCCTTCGGGTACCCCATGATGCTCGAACAGGTGCTGCAACAGATATCGGAGCAGGTGAAACGGAAGCGGATGCCCCTGCCCGACCACAAAACGAAGATTGTCTGTACCATCGGGCCCTCGTCACGCTCCCGGGAGGTGCTCGCCCGGATGATCCTCTCGGGCATGAACGTCGCCCGGCTCAACCTCTCCCACGGCTCGTTCGACGAGCACCGGGAGAATATCAAAAACATCCGCGCCGCTGCGGAGGATGCGGACCTCCCGGTCACGATCCTGCTCGACCTTCCGGGGCCGAAGATCCGGGTAGGCATCCTCGCAGAAGAGCCCATGACGCTCCACAAGGACGAGACCGTCACCCTTGTCGCCGCCCCGGCATCGGACGACCCCTCCGTGATCCCCGTCGACTTCAAGCAGTTCCCGCAACTGGTCTCGCCGGGAAGCATCATCTTCCTCAGCGACGGGTTCCTCCAGCTCCGGGTCGACGAGGTAGGGGAGACCGATGTCCGGGCGACGGTGGTCATCGGCGGCCCCCTCCTCTCGCGCAAGGGGATGAGCCTTGTGGGCGGCGGGGGAATCCTCGCGGTCAGCGCCCTGACCGAGCGGGACCTCGAGTGCATCGAGTTCGGGCTCGGCGAAGGGCTCGACACCTTCAGCATATCCTTCATCGAACGGGCGGAGGATGTCCGGAAAGCCCGGGAGTATGCTGCACGGGCCGGAAAGTCCATCCGGGTGATCGCGAAGATCGAGCGGCAGGAGGCGCTCGCAAACCTCGCCGAGATCCTCCGGGAGGCCGACGGGGTCATGATCGCCCGGGGCGACCTCGGGGTCCAGACTCCCATCGAGGAGGTTCCTGCGGTGCAGAAGCGGATCATCCAGAAGGCCAACATCCTCGGCCGGCCGGCGATCACCGCCACCCAGATGCTGATGTCGATGACCGACAACATCCGGCCGACCCGGGCGGAGGTGACCGACGTCGCGAACGCCATTCTCGACGGAACGGACGCCGTCATGCTCTCGGAGGAGACGTCCATCGGGAAGTACCCCGTCGAGACGGTCGCGATGATGGCGAAGATCGCCCGCTCGACCGAGGAGAAACGAACAAGCGTCGGGGCAGGGTGCGGCCCGCTCGACTACTTCCGGCGGGGGAAGGGGCGGGAGGAGATCACCGTCAACGACGTCGTCTCCTTAAACGTCATCGAAGCGCTGGACGCGCTCGGCATCCGGTACGTGCTGACGCCCACCCGCTCCGGGAGCACACCCCGGAACATCTCCCG
>JASGMC010000069.1 GCA_030156625.1 Methanoculleus sp. | reverse complement strand
CCCCCCCCCCCCCCCCCCCCCCCCCCCCCCCCCCCCCCCCCCCCCCCCCCCCCCCCCCCCCCCCTGCAACCCCTCCCCTATGGCGATACTCGCTGGAAAGCCGTGAACGGGTTTGCGACGTTTCGATGCTTGACTGGCTGAAATGCGGGCATATCCAGAAGCCACAAAACTTCGAAGAAAAAGAAGCACCTCAAGGACCGAAACCCGAAGACAACCGCTACAGGCAACAAAACCCTCACTTTGGTCTCTCAAGCCCGCCGGCGCCCTCACTCCACCGGCTCCCACCCGGCGCAGACGTCCCGTCCGGGGTCGAGGAGCACGTCGTGGGGGAGCCCGATGAGCGAGACCGCTGCGAGCGCCCCGATAACGCCCCGCCCGCCGTGAAGGCGGGCACCGAACCGTTCTGCGATCGCCTCCGCCGCTCCCCGGCCGATCACCGACTCTCTCGCGCTCCTGCCGTAGGCCCGGAGATCGCGGGGTATTCTGAACCCCTGCCGGACGGCGATACCCCACTCGGGGGACGCGGCCTCGCCGGCGACGAACCGCGCGGCGGACTCCTCGATCTGCGGCACTGCGTCGGGCTCCACCGCGAGCTCGATGCAACTGCAGGAGTTCCCGGCGGTCCGGATCTCGAGGCGGGGGTTGAGCATCGCCACGCGGTGGCCTATCGGCATGACACCGTCGAGTTTCGCGAGGTGCTGGAGGAGCGCGAGGGCAAGGGCGAACGTCGCGCCCTCGGTCCCGGTATCGGTGTCGTCGATCCCGATGGCGACATAGGCGAGCGCCCGGGTGACCACCTCGCCCTCGACCACCGGCCCTTCGCGGTGGACGGTGACGCCGCAGACGCCTTCTGCAAAGGACATCATATCGGTGAGCGAGTAGGCCGGGCCGCCGATGCACCTGATCTGCTGGCGGATGTAGCCGTCATCGTGAAAGACGCCGACGATCCCGACCGCCGGCGCGGGGTCGAGCCCCACGGCGACGTCCCGCCGCCCGAGGCTCGCCCGCTCCCGGAGCAGGGTCCCGTCCCGGCAGACCGATTGCAGGGTCCCGTCCCGGCGGACCGATTGCAGGGCGCCGCCGGCGCGGGCATGGTGGAACTCGCAGAAGGCGGCGCACCCCCCGCTCATGCATTCGTGGTAGATCTCAACCTGATCGCCGTCGATGGTGGTGAAGACCCGCCGGCAGGCGCTCTCCGGCATCACGCTGCTCGCGGCATACCGGGCCGCATGCCGTCCCCGCTGCTCCTCCATGAGTTGGACGCAGCCCTCCTCGATGAGACGGTTCACCCAGTCCTGTACGGTGCTCCTGGGGGTATCGGTAGCCGCCGCAACATCGGCCACCGTAAAGAAGCCTCTCTCAAGCGTCGCCTGACGCATCAGCCGGAGGTACTGTTTTCTCCGTTCAAGAACTCTGGACATACCTGTCATGGATGTAGAGTAGATCGCCGATAACGGCACTGGCGGTCTCCGTGGAGCCCGCCCCCTTCCCGATGAACGTGAGGTCCCCGGCGAGGTCCGTCTCCACGGTGACGGCGTTGAGCGTTCCTTCGACAACGAGCGAATGCGATTTTGCGACGATCCTCGGTGAGACACGGAGTACCCCGGCCTCCGCGATGATCTCGCCGATCAACCTGATGGTGCAGTCCTGGTCTTCTGCAAGCCGCAGGGCGTCGGGGGTAAGGAGGGTGATCCCCGTCCTCTCTACGTCGTCGAGTGTGGTCTGCATATCGAGGACGGTGTTCGCGAGGATGACCAGCTTAACGCCTGCGTCGATCCCCTCGACGTCGTAGGTGGGGTCGGCTTCGGCATACCCGAGTTCCCGGGCCTCGGCAAGGGCCTGCTCGTAAGTGAGGCTATCCTCGGCCATCCGGGTGAGGATGTAGTTGCAGGTGCCGTTGAAGACCCCGTAGAGCCGGGAGATGGTGTTCCCGGCAAGCCCCTCCTTGATCGCATGGATGAGCGGGATTGCGCCGCAGACCGTCGCTTCATACCTCAGGAGAACGCCGTTTGCCGCCGCCAGGTCCCGGAGCTCGGAGTAGGCGAGAGCTACAGGGCCTTTATTCGAGGTGACGACGTGTTTACGCCGCCGGAGGGCCCCCCGGATGTGGCCCAGCGCCGGTTCGGCGGTCTCCACGTTCGTCGGGGTCACCTCGACGAGGACATCGTACTCCGCCTTCGCCACCACGTCCGCTGGGCTGATGCCCGGGGTGCCGCAGGGATCGCCGTTTCCCTTCCTATCAAGCGCCGCCGCAATGTCGATCCCGGCGGCATCGATGATGCCGCTCCTTGAGTCGGCAAGTCCGGTGACGGTGATATCGAGGTCTTTGGCAAGGATCGCCCGGGCGATGCCCTGGCCGACGGAACCGAACCCGAGTATGGCGATTCGTATCATCGTCCATCCTCCAGGGGCTCGATGATGAGGAGTTCCTTCTGTTCCGCGACATCGCGCAGGATCCTGATCGCCTTCTTCATCTCCGCCCGGGTGGTCGAACGGATGGTGATGCGGGCTGAAGAGGGAGAGTTGATCGCCGGCATGGCAAGGGAGAGGTCCGTCACCTCCGCAGAGCCGGTCCGATCAATCCGGTCGACGGTGTCGGAGAGGTCCGTGTGCATCAAATGGCCGATCACGATCAGCGTGTATTCGTAGAGAAGCCGCTCCTCGCCGATGCGCACGACACTGACGCCCTGCTCCCGGAGCAGTTCGAGGAGATTCTCAAGGCGTCCTTCGGGAAGTTCCAGCACGATCTGGACGTCCAGCGTTTCCGCGGCCGCCGAGGTCTCCCTCTGGTGAATAACCGCAATGATGTTTCCCCCGACGGCCGAGATCGGTTGAAGGGCCGCGACCAGCTGTCCGGGCTGGTCTTTCATCTCGAGCTTCATGGATACCTGCAAAAAAAACCACCTGCTGAATAGTTGACCTGCCGGAGAGATAAGCCTTTTACCCCTGAACAGTCCTTCAGCGTGAAGTGCACCGTAAAAATAAAGAGGGATGCTTTGTTACTTCACCGACCCGGGCGCAGCGGTGACGATCGTGAGGGACCGGGCAAACTCCGGGAGGAACTCGGCAGGGATGCCCATGACGAGTTCGTCGTTCTCGATCCCGGAGAACCGGCGCGAACCGTCGCACCCGAGAGAATAGTTGATCCTGCCGGTGAGGTACGGCAGCGCGGTCGCATCCGCGCAGACCGACTGGATCCCCGACATCGTGGATTCTATCCGTCCGCCGAGCTGGTAGAGCGCGGCCTGTGCGAGTTTCAGCATCGCCCGGGGCTCCGCGACGATGACAACGACGTGCGGGTCGAACGGCGTCTTCTCGAGCGGCGCGTAGACTGTCGCGTAGGTTTCGAGTTCCGGGACGTGCGGCACCTGCCGGATGGTCCGCATGCAGGCGGCCCAGCTCTCGAACTTGCCGAGCTTGTAGTAGAACTCTCCCGTGCGGAGGCTCTGCGTGAGTTCCTTCAGCCCGAGGGCCCAGCCGCCCCCCATGCAGACGTGTTTGTCGGCGGTCGCGTAGAAGATCTCGCCATTCAGCCGGGCCCTGCTGACCATCTGGCAGTGGCGGACCGTCTCCTCGATCGGCCCGACCCCTTCGGGGATGCCCTCAGGGCTCTTTGCAAGTTTGACCGCGACAGGCGAGCCCCGCAGGTCGAGGGCTTTCTTGAGCGTCTCTGCGATCTCCGCGTAGGGGATCTCCGTACGCATCTGGTCTTCCATAATCGTGCTCACTCCTCTGTGGAGATAGTCCCCGTGGTCACTCATAAAATCTCTGTTCGGGGTATCGGCAGGGTCAGAGGTTGCGCAGTTTGCGATTTACCTTCTCAAAGAAGGGTTTGCCCGAATGGACGAAGAGAGCAGGCTGATCCGATTCTTTAACCGTGAGAGTGGCCTCTTTCTCCAGTTCGAACGAACTCTGACCGTCGATCACGAGATGCGCCGGCTTTTCGGTCTCGAGGGTGATCTCAAGGTTTCTCCGGGTGCTGATGAGGTGAGGGCGGGACGAGAGCATGTAGGGTGCAAGCGGTACGAGGAGGAACCCTTCGATCTGCGGATCGACGATCGGCCCTCCTGCGCTCATGGCATAGGCGGTCGACCCGGTCGGGGTCGATATGAGCAGGCCGTCGGCCCGGAACCGCTCTGCAGGCGTTCCGTCGACGTAGACGCCGAACCGAAGCATCTTGGCCGGCCGGTCGGTGACGACGAGCCCCTCGTTGAGGGCGTCCCCGAGTGGTTTCCCGTTGACGGAGAGGCTGACCCGCATCCGGTGCTCGACCCGGAACCCATCCGTGTGGGCGGCGAAGAACGCTCGTGCTTCGTCGGGTTCCAGGTCCGCAAGGAACCCCACCTCGCCCCAGTTGATGCCGAGGACCGGGATCTGTTTCTTCATCTGGTGGACGGTAAGGAGAACCGAGCCGTCGCCGCCGACGACCACGACCAGGTCGCCGCCGATCTCCTCAAACGAAATACCCTCTTCTCCGAGGTGCCTTGCCGTGCCCTCTTCGAGAGCGACATCGTGGCCCAGGCCTTCGAGTTCCCGGACGAGCGACGCGGTGTAGCGGAGTGCTTCCGCATCGTCGATACGCGATACCAGGACAATCTTCATACTCGGTTCACCTCAGGTACTCGACGACCTTGTTGTGCACGATGCCGTTCGTGGCGACGAGGCTCCGCCCGACGGAGACCTCGTCGGGGAAGACAAGGGCGTTCCCTTCCAGATCGGAGACCGTCCCCCCGGCCTCCTCGCAGACCAGCATCCCCGCCGCCGCGTCGGTGACGCGGAGCGTTCCCCGCACGTCGACAAAGCCGTCGATACGGCCGCATCCGACATAGCAGAGCTCGAGCGCCGATGCTCCGAGGAGGCGCCACCGCCGGATCTTCCTGCCGATCATCTGGACACGCGTCGGGTCGAACTTCCGGCCGTAGACGCTCATGGCGCTCTCTTCGAGGAGCGATACCCCCGAGACACGGATGGGATGCCTATCAAGGCAGGCCCCCCGGCCCCGGACGGCATAAAATGTCTCGCCCGTGGCGAGGTTCTGGACATATCCCGCCTGCACGACTCCCTCTTCTGCATACGCGATGGAGAGGGCGTAGAAGGGGATCCCGACCACGGCGTTGTAGGTGCCGTCGACCGGGTCGACGAAGATGGTTCCTTTCTCCCCGCCCATCTCGGCGCATCCGAGTTCTTCGCTGATCAGGCGCCGGCAGAACGGGTGGCGCGCGAAGTAGTCCACGATGATGTCTTCTGCGATCTGGTCTATCTTTTTGGTGGGCGTGCCGTCCGCGCCCATCTTAACGTACTCCCCTGCTTCCGGTGTTCCGACCATGCCGGCCACGGCATCGGAAACAGCCCCCGCCACGTCGTCACACGCCCGGATGAACTCCATCAACTCCCCTCGTTCCTTCCCTCGTTTTACGGTGTATTTATGTACTGTAATCCAGATACATTAATCACGCGTTTACCGAGTGAGACAATATGAAGGAACAGACAGAAGTTGGGAAACTGAAAGAGGGACGTTACGTCGTCGTAGATGATGAGCCGTGCAGGATTGTCTCCATCGCTACCTCCAAGCCCGGGAAGCACGGAGCGGCAAAGTCCCGCGTAGACTGCGTCGGCATCTTCGACGGTGTCAGGCGGTCGATCGTCCAGCCGGTCTCGGCAAAGACCTACGTCCCGGTCGTCGAGCGGAAGATGGCTCAGGTCATCTCGATCGCCGGCACGACCGTCCAGCTCATGGACGTCAAGGACTTCGAGATGTTCGAACTCAACGTGACCGAAGAGCAGGTCGGCGGCCTCGAACCCGGAAAGGAGATCCCGTACATATCATCCTTGGGCAAGAAGAAGCTTGAGTGACCTTTTCTGGCTTACGAAAACGGGCATGCACGAACTTGCCCACCTCCATTTTGCGGATGCGTCTGCATCGTATGAGGATGCCCGCTACGCCGTCTTCGGCGTGCCCTACGACGGTACGACGTCGTTCAAACCGGGAACACGGTTCGGGCCCCGGGCAATCCGGGAGGTCTCGTTCAACTTTGAGTCCTACGATCCCGCGACCGGAATTGATTTCTCCGAAATCCCGGTCGCGGACCTCGGCGACCTTGTAGTCTCCCGGCTGCCGGAGGAGGTCGCCCGCCAGGTGGCCGATGTCGCGGGAGATATCGTCCGCGACGGGAAAGTGCCGGTGATGCTCGGCGGCGAGCACACTGCGACAGTCGGCGCGGTCAGGGCTGTCCGGCCGGAGGTCTACGTCGTCTGCGACGCTCACCTGGATCTCCGGGACGAACTCGACGGGACGGCCTACAGCCACGGGTGCGTCACCCGGCGTGTCCTCGATACGGTCGAGGACGTCGTCGTCATAGGCGCCCGGAGCGGCGACCGCGAACAGTTCGAGATTGCGGCGGAGAGGACGCGGTTGTATTCCGCCGACACGGTACGGGAGCGGGGGATCGCCGCCGTCCTCCGGGAGGTCCGGGAGCATATCGGGGAGAGGAGGCTCTACCTCTCAATCGATGCCGATGCGATCGACTGCTGCCTCACCCCGGGCCTCGGGACGCCCGAGCCGTTCGGGATGACGCCGCTCGATATCAGGGAGGTCGTGCGGACCCTCGCGCCGCAAGCTGCAGGTTTCGATTACGTGGAGGTCGCTCCGTTCGATTCCGGGCAGACGGCGGCGGTGGCGGCGCAGATCGTGCGGGAGTTCGTCGCAAGGCACTGGCTCGCTGAGCAGTGAAAATCGTCCGGGAACTTTTTCTGAAGAACAACTGTTCGTAGGATGCGATGGCCTGCGGGCCGGAACTTGAGAAACCCGAAGGGTTTCGGGAACTGAGTTTGAGCACCGGAGGTGCGAAGTGCGATGCTCCGGAGCGCGATGGTTCGTAAGAACCGGAGCGTGAGCACCGTTAGGTGCGAGGAGCGGAGCACGAGAAGCCGTGAGGCTTCGAGGTGCGCAGTCCCCTCGAAGTCCGTGCGTGGGCACATGTGACAGTCCACAAGGCAGGAAAAGGAGAAGACCGTATCCCTTCCCTGGACCTGCGACGTAGCAGACTCATCCCGGCACGCCCCTCCCCGGGACCGTGATCGCCGTGCCGTATATGGTGGCCGCATATATGGTACCTCTGTTTCACGCACCCAGCCGCACCGGCCCCGGCGGGAAGTTGCCGGGGATGGCGCACTCACCCTGTCAGGTGCCCACGTATCCCTCGGGCACCTGGATCTTTAAGTGGTAGGAGCCGATGCGCCGGGTGTTGATGACGAAGTAGTAATCGTGGTAGCCCTCGTAGAAGGTGCTTACCCACCGGCCCTTCTTGAGCTCGGGTTCGTCTTTCACTGCCAGGAAGTCGGCGAAGTTGAGGGTGATGATCCGGACGAACCGGTTCGGGTCTTCGGCATCCATCACCTGGCAGTTGAAGAACGGGATCTCGTCGTTCGTGGTCGTGATATCCGAGTAGTCGAGCCGCCACATCGGGAACGGGACCCGGACGATCCCGGTTGTCCCCGACCATTGCCCGTCGATCATCGCATAGGTCACCCACCGGGTGGTGCCGGGTGCGGTCCCGGCCGGTGGGACGGTCATGTTCAGGCGGTTCTTTTCGGTCGGGATCTGGTAGGTCCCCGGGTCGACGAAACCGATGTCTCGCGGCTTCCCGTCCCAGGTGGGCACCGGGGTGGGCGTCGGCACCGTGGTAGGTATCGAGGGCGTCCACGCCGGGGTTACCGCCGGCTCCGGCTCCCCGGTGCCCCATAAACCCGGCAGTTCGCCGGTCGCTGCCGGCTTGATGACCAGGGCCAGCACGAGGACAACTGCAATTGCCAGAACGACATAGAGAAAATCCTGTTTCTTCGTCATACCCAGTCCCTTTCAGTTGAAACCCGCCTGTGCGGCACCCCCTGCCCCTCGCCCTCCGGCAACGGAAAAATACATAATTTTTCCCGCGGGGAAACGATTTTTCCACAAATGAGGGTCTGGTCGCACAGTATTTCGGTTACAGGTATCGTTGCACCTCCGGCTACAAATACTTGCCTGATCCCGATGGCGGCCGATAAATGGAGGATTAGACGGACCTGTTACCCTAATGGACATGTCTTACATCCCCCTTCAATTGAATAACCTTTTATACAGGTTTACGCATATACTCCAAAGAACCGAATTAGTCTGGATGAGGCGCTCATTCGGACTCCGGTAACAGGAGGAAACGTTTTATGAGTAAATTGGTGAAAAACGAAGATGCATTCACCGGGCTTGAGGCGGCGATCGTTCTGATCGCGTTCATCGTCGTGGCCGCGGTGTTTTCTTACGTGGTGCTCGGCGCCGGGTTCTTCACGACACAGAAGAGCCAGGAGGTTGTGCACACCGGTGTGGCCCAGGCGAGCTCGAACATGGAAGTGTCAGGACCCGTCGTCATAGCGGGGACTGCCGGCGGGGTAAAGAACATCACGTTCTACCTTCAGCTGGCGGCCGGCGGATCGCCGATCGACATGAACAAGGTGACCTATGCTGTCTCGACCAAGAATGACCTGACGACCTATACTAACGCCACGGTCAACATGACCTGGTATAAGGACGGCGATGTAGAGGCCGGTGCAAACAACCTTCTCGAGAAGTTTGAGTTCGTAAAGGTGGTCATCGGTGACGCCGGGGCCCTGCCAACTATCGGCGTGAACGACAAGTTCGTTGTCGAGATCCGGCCCGACCAGGGTGCGGCCTACCCGCTCGAGCGGAACGCTCCCCCGAGCCTGGCAGCCGACAAGTTCTACGAGGTCTACTGAGGAGGGTGATGTGAATGAAGAGAAAATTCAACGATAATGCATTCACCGGGCTTGAGGCGGCGATCGTCCTGATCGCGTTCATCGTCGTGGCCGCGGTGTTCTCGTACGTGGTGCTCGGCGCCGGCTTCTTCACGACACAGAAGAGCCAGGAGGTCGTCCACACCGGTGTGCAGCAGGCGAGCTCCAGCATGGAGATCGTCGGCAACGTCTACGGGGAAGGAAACACAACTAATGACTACCTGACCTCCATCCGGTGCATTGTTGCAAACACTGCCGGCGGGACGGCGCTCGACGTAGAGCAGATGGTTGTCACTTACATAGATGAAACGCACCACGTCGTAGTGCCCTACACTGCTGATGGCAACGTAAATACCACAAACTGCTGGGATGTTCTGGCCAAGTACAACGACAACGGGGACGACAACCTGCTTCTCGAACCCGGTGAGCAGTTCGAGATCGGCATTCACGTCCAGAATCCGGGCCCGAACACTCCGTTCACGGTAAACCTGCAGCCGGCTGCCGGTGCCGTCTACCCGATCAAGAAGACGGTTCCGCCCGCCATCGAGGCGTTTAACGTCCTCAACTAACCCTTTTTTTGAGCGTTGAACCGCTCGCGGCCGGTTCAACCGGCGATGTCTTCCCGGCACCTCTGGAACAGGCAGTTCTTTCGAGAGACCTGTCCTGCATAACTCTCTGCAGAACGATGAACACCAGATCATTAGCGAACCTGCTCCAACCCCACCGAGGCTTGCCGGGTAGTTACCTCTTGCACATTGAACCGTATGAAGCGCCGGGTTCTTCGATTGCTCGGTGGCAAGCCCCCATCAGTACCGGTCAGGCCAGCACGACCCTGCAGGTTACCTCTTGGCGAGAACCACCCAACGGATGACAGGAACCAGGGATCCAATAAGAATCTTCGTCCGCCGGACAGGCCATCCCGGGGCACACGTCTCCAGCGTGACTCAGACGGCCTTGAAGTGTCAGAGGTGCAACCCTCCGAGGAATCGCTCATGCCCTCTGGGCCGACCTAAGGTTGCTACCGTCCCGGCCCCTAGGTACCCAGCCACACACCCCGGTTACCACACCATCCGGCCACAACCACTGATACCAGCTGCCCGTACCCCGAACAAGTCTTTCACAACGTTTAGAAGACGGTAAGGCGACCGGAAAATCAGTATCAACACGAGCAACATTTATTAACCCTGAGATTGATATGATTTAATATTATGGTGGGGGTAGATCAGGCTCAAATCGATAAAATACTCTCCGGCGCGTCCTCCGAGGACCCGGAGGTCCGTCTCGAGACGCTCGAGAAGGAGCTGGACTTCGTCAAGACTTCGATCAAGCGGCTGCTCATCGATCTCCGGGAGCGGATGAACGAACTGGACAACCCGTTCACCAGCGCCGCCGTATCCTACACAGGGAAACGGTCCGAGCCGCCGGAACCTGTCGAGGAGAGTAAGGATGAGGAGGACGATGAGGAGCCCGTGCTGGACAGTGCACCCGCCGTTATGAGCGGTCAGCAGAAGAACACAGCCCGGAAGAGCCTCGAACAGGACAACGGGCTCTTCCCGGCCGACCTTGGAGCGGCCCAGTTCTCCCCGGGCGTTCAGCTACCATCGGGCACCCAGTTCCCCCCGGCCGACATGCTCCCTCCCGTGCAGGCAAAACCCGCAGGAAAACTCAAACTGCAGAAAGTCCACCGGCTCTTCGAGTGGGTGCACCAGGGCTGCAGGAAGTACGGGCACGAACACATGGCGATCATGATCGACGCCTACCAGTCCATGGGCTATATCGATGAGGATGTCTCCGACCAGATTCACGACATCATGCGGATGGCCCCCGAGACCCCTGGCGACTTCCAGGACATCGGCCCGAACGAGTTCGTCTCCGAACTCTACGTCCTGAACCGGATCCTCGACCCCGACGACTCAACGCTCGATCGGGACATGATCGAGGTGCTGATGCTCGCCCCCCGTCGCCCCGGAGACCGCAACGCAGAGAAGACATCATCAGAGGAGCAAGACGCCGGTGATACCTGGATCGAGTTGCTGGACAGGATATGATGAATGTCGAGCGAAACCTTCACCACAGCGATGTTCCTTATCGCCGCCATCATATCGGCCGGCGTCCTCATTAACGCAGTCTTCCCGGTGATCTATACCCTTTCAGGTACGATCTCGTCATCCTCTCATAAGGTGGATGAACGGTTGAGCGCGGACGTGAAGATCGTCACGACGTACGCCAGCGGAGGGAGCGGCACCGCCCGGATCTGGTTAAAAAACATCGGCGCCGGCAGGATCGCCGATGCCGACGTACAGAGGGCCGACGTCTTCCTCGGGGGCCAGGGCGATTTCATCCGGCTAACGCAGGCGGCGGTGCTCGCCGACGGAACCTGGACTTACGAGATCCTCGAGGACTCAAACAACTACTGGGACCCCGGCGAGACCCTTTATGTCGAGGCACAGACCGTAAAGATTCCCGCCAAGGAGGGAATCGTCTACTTCCAGTTAGTCCTCCCTACAGGGCTCTCACGGTCGACCACCTTCACCGCGAGTGATTAGCCATGAGTGCGGGACCCCTCGTCGCATCCGGAGTCGGCATCCTCCTCCTGGTCGTCACCGCCTATGTCCTGATCGGCGGCACCCTCGCCACCACGGAGGTGATGGTCGAAGCGCAGAGCAACCTCGCCACCTACCAGGAGGCCAAGATGCGGACGGCGATCGCGATCCAGAACACGACAATCGCCGACGGAGCCCTCTACGTCGAGGTGATGAACACCGGAAGCGAGCCGGTCGTTGATATAGCGTCCATCGACGTCTACATCCAGAGCGGGGGCGTTCCGGTCTACATCCCCTACCGGGACGGCGCGAACCACTGGAACAGAGTGAGCATAACCCCTGACGAGGTCCACCCCGGCGAACTCGACCCCGGCGAGACCCTCAACCTCTCCGTCACGTACGAAGAAGGCGTCGACCCCACGTGGGTCCAGGTCGTCACCGGAAACGGGGTCTCCAGTTCAGCATACATCAACTCAGGTGAATAACAGATGGCCACGGGCGAAGGCGCAGACAGCAGAATTCATGGGATGCCTGATCAGTCGATCCTCTCGACGGGGAACTCCGAGCTCGACAAGAAGATCGCCGACGGCCTCCCGCTTCAGTCGCTCACCCTCATCGAGGGTGAGAACGACACCGGAAAGAGCGTGCTCACCCAGCAGATCGTCTGGGGTGCCATGAAACAGGGGTTCAACGTCGACCTCTTCTCGACCGAGAACACGAGCAAGAGTTTCCTCTCCCAGATGGAGTCGATGAGCCTCGATATCTCCGACTACTTCGCCTGGGGTTACCTCCGGGTCTTTCCGATGCACGTCGTCGGGTTCGAGTGGACGAAAGAGAAGATGCAAGGGACGCTCGAGCGGATGATCCACTATATAGAGCAGAGCAAAGCAGACGTGATCGTCATCGACTCGCTCACCCTCTTCACCGAGTACGCAAAGCAGGACACCGTCCTCACGTTCTTCACGAACTGCAAGAACCTCGTCGACCACGGCAAGACCATCCTGATCACCCTGCACACCTACGCCTTCGTCGAGGACTCCCTCGTCCGCATC
>JASGMC010000068.1 GCA_030156625.1 Methanoculleus sp. | reverse complement strand
CATCAGGCTTCGAAGTGCGAGGGCAAGCAGAGCTTGAGAAGCCATCAGGCTTCGAAGTGCGAGGGCAAGCAGAGCTTGAGAAGCCATCAGGCTTCGAAGCCGCGAAGTGGGGTATTCGCTACGGACCATGCATGAAATTCCAGCCCGTGGAGCACGTCAGGCCTTCCTGCACTCCACCATCTCCTCGATCAGCCCGTCCCGCAGGGTGACGATCCGGCAGAAGTATTCCTTATGCCAGTCCTCGTGCGAGACCATCACGATCGTCTGGTCGAGGTCTTCGTTTAAGCGGGCGAAGAGGTCGAGGATGCTCTTCGAGGTCTGGCTGTCAAGGTTCGCGCAGGGCTCGTCGGCGAGCAGGATGCTCGGGTTGTTCACGAGTGCCCGTGCGATCGCCACCCGCTGCTGCTCCCCGCCCGAGAGTTCGCTCTGCCGGTGGTCCATCCGGTCGCCGAGGCCGACCCGGCGGAGGATCTCGGCGCTTCGTTTCAGGTACTCGTCTCTGGACGCCCCCCGGACAAGCGATGTCAGGTAAACGTTCTCGAGCGCGGTGAGTTCACCGATGAGCGCGTAGTCCTGGAAGACGTAGCCGAGCCGGTTCAGCCTGAAAAGGGTCCGCCGGTGGTCGGAGAGAGCGAGGACGTCGGTCCCGTCGATCGTGACCCTGCCGGAGGTGGGCCGGTCGAGGAGCCCGAGGATATGGAGGAGCGTCGACTTACCGCTGCCGCTCGCCCCCATGATCCCGACGAACTCTCCTTTCGCGACCTCGAGCGAGACGCCCCCGAGGGCACGGACCTCAACCCTCCCCATGGTGTAGACCCTCGTGAGGTTTTCTGCAACGATCAATCTTCTCACCCCCTGATTGCGGAGAGGATATCCTCCCGGGCGATCTGCCACGCCGGGATGTAGCCCGCCGCCACCGAGACCGCGAAGAGGCTTGCGATGCTCCGGAGGATGGCCGACACTTCCACGTCCGGGTAGACCTGGCCGCCGGGGAAGACGAGCGGGTAGGCGGTCAGGTAGGTCGTCACGCCGGCGTTCAGCGCTATCCCGACCAGTGCCCCGACGCCGGTGATGAAGAGCACCTGGAGGACGTAGGAGTTGATGATGATCTGCTGGTCGATGCCGATAGCCTTCAGGATCCCGATCTGCCGCCGCCGGTTCACGGTGTTGATGAAGATCACGATGAAGACCACCACAATGGCGATGATCAGGCTGACGAGCGTCGAGATCGCGTTAATGATGTTGAAGCTCTGGATGGCCTGGTCGACAAACCCTCCTGACTTCTCCCGGAACGTCAGGATCTCTTCCTGGATGCCGTAGGAGAGAAGTTCCGTCTTGTACTCCTCCTCCCTGCCGTCGACCTCGGTCTTCACCAGGATTATGGATGCCTGGTCATCAAGCCCGAGCACCTCGCTTATCTCGCGGCTGGTGACGAAGGCTGCCGTATCGACGCCGAAGGACTGGGTCTCGAAGATCCCTTTCACCCGGTATGTCCTTGTTGCGCCGTTCGGGTAGGCCACTTCCACCGAATCGCCGACCCCGACCCCCTCAAGCGAGGGAAGGCCGCCCGCCTCCTCCCCCTCGCTCCCCGCGAGAGTCGCGCCCATGACGATTGCGTCGGTATCCCCGTTCGAGAGAAACTCCCCTGCGGTCATGTATTCGGCGATCCTCGTCACCGACCGTTCGTCCTCCGGGTTTATGCCGTAGAGCGTGCTTGCGGCGTTGCGGCCCCGGTAGATGTAGGTCACACCGGCGGTTATCCGGGGCGACGTGCCGGTGATCCCCGGGATCTGCTCGACCTTCTTCTGGAGACCGGTCACGTCGTCGACGTACTGGCTCCCTTCCCGGGGTTCGATGACCAGGTTTCCGAGGTCGAAGTCGATCGACTGGGTATTGAAGGTCTCGACGACCCCGGAGATGATGGAGGGGAGGAAGACCAGATTCACGAAGATGAGGGCGATGATCATGATGGTGAGAGCGAGCGTTCCCCTGCTTCCGCGCTGGATGGATTTCCACGCCAGGAACGCGGAGACCCTGAGGCCTCCAAACACAGGCACGTCACTCCTCCTTTCGCCGCCGGTACCCGTAGACCGCGGCCGCGATGACGACGACGAGGACGGCTGCCACGGCGGCTATCACCGGAACCGGGCTTTGCTCCGCAACGACGACCTGCAGGGCCTGCCGGGTTGTGTGCGCCCCGTAGTCGTCGGCATACTGTATGGTGAGGGTGTAGTCGAAGACCCCCTCCTCGTCGGCCTGCAGGGCGAAGACGGCGGGACCGTCGTTGCCGGGTTCGATAGTCCCGAGGAACGCCTCTTTTGTACCGGGAAGAGAGAGCCCCTCGATGGTCGCCCGTACCGACTCCGCGTCCGCCGTTCCGGTGTTCTCCAGCCGGATTGTCAGGTCCACCGGGTCTCCGGCGGTGATCCGGGCCGGTTCGGTCCTGATGGAGGCGATGCCCATCTCGGCGCGGCCGACGATGGGAATGCCGATCGTCGCCACCTGCCGGAACGCCGCGAGATTGGCGCCCCTGTAGTCGACGGTGACGATGACCGGTGTAAGCCCGAGCGGTACGCCGGTATCGGTCTCGAAGGTCAGGTTCAGGACCGACTCTTCTCCGGCCCCGAGTTTCGGGATGTAGTAGTTCTCCGAGTCCCGCGGGGTGATCGCGCCGGAAGTTGCGTTGACGTCGACGGAGATGTCGCTCGCGCTGGCCTGGCCGTCGTTGTGGAGGATGAGCGTGACGTTGAAAGGGTCGCCCGGATCGACGGATGCCGGGACGCCCCTCTCCACCCGGAGCACGGGTTTCTTGATCAGGGCGTACGCGGAGTTGACGTTCACCGGCACGGGATACCGCACACCGGCCCCGTCCCGCACCCGGACCCAGACCTCCGGGAAGTAGATCCCTTCTTCTCCGGGAGCGCGGATCCGGAAGGTGAGAGGAATGGACTGGCCGGGGCCGATCTCGCCGATATCCTGGAAGCTCCCGGTCAGGACCTCGACGTCCTCGCTCGCCAGAAGCGCGTTCTCGACGTAGGCGTTCTCCTGCGTCTCCGTAGATGTGTTCGCCTCTCCCGTACCGGGATCCAGCCGGATATTGAGCGGCGATCCCGTGGCTGCGGGAGCGGTGCTCGTGAGCACCACCGTGATCGTCCCTTCGTCCCCGGGCATGAGGACGGCAGGGGTGACGGTGTAGTTGGAGACGAACACCGTCGGGGCGGCCGCGGACGCCGCTGCCGGGATGAGCAGCAGGATGAGAATGAGTGCGCCCGTGATACGCCCGATCGTTTGCCTTCCCATGCCCCTCCGGGGAGCAGCCGCGGGTTTTTGAACCATCTCTCTTCCCTCCTGGAGGGGGTCTCCGGGGCCCAGAGTCCTGATGTTTGTATATAACGGTTGTGCATGCCTGCTCTTCCGGGCCGGGATGGTGCGGCACGCCGGGTATCCGGAAAACATTTTTATTGTCTACAAAATATATTGTGTTTGGGATACGGACGAGCCGTTACGGGATCGGTTCACCGGACGAGTGGTCACAAACATACCTCCATTCGTGTTGCAACGCTCTATACCTCTCTGCACGTCATCATAATCCGGTGCTCATAACGTCCTGCTGCTCTCCGTTCTCACTCATCAGTCCGCCACCATTTTTTCTCCGTGCCGGGATTCATGAACATGGACCCGGGGGTACCGGAGGACAACCTTCCGGCCGTGAGCTGCCTTTATGTTCCCCCGGCGGTATACTCCGTCCACGTTCTGAGGGGGAAGAGATGGAGACGACCCAATGGCTGGTGACGCTGACGTTCAGGGTAACGGTAAGCGGCGTCCGGTCGAAGGATGACTCGGTGGCTGCAGGCCTGGAACAGCTCAAACAGGGGCTCTGCAGCGGAAAAGACGTCCCGATGGAGGCGAGTGTCCGGAGGATCACGAATATCGTCGAGGAGGAGCCGATCTTCGGCGTGAAGTGGTGAGCGGGGCCCGGCGTGAACCCGCGCCGTCACGGCGCGGGCTGCAGATCCCGGGGAAAACTCTTTTCTACATCTCCCGCCTGTTCGGCCCCATGTACGAACTTCCCGATACGGTCGCCATCGATGTCGTCCTCCTGCCGCCCGGGCCGATCATGGATATGGCGATCGGTGCGAACCGGGCGCTGCTTGCCGGCAACCCGGATGGAGGGATACGCCTCGATAGAGAGGACTGCCTCCCGCACGTCTCGGTCGCGATGCTCCCGGCAAGAAGCGGCGACATCCCGGAGATCATCGTGAAGGTGGACCGGATTGCCCGGCGATGCTCTCCCATGGCCATGACCATCGACGCCGTCGCAAAACACCGCTCAGGCACGGGAGGGACCATCTCCGCGTTCCACATCCTCCGGGCGGAGATCCTCCAGCTCTTTCACAAGACCGTGATGAACGCCGTAAAACCGTACCAGGCACCCCCGGCCGGACCCGCGATGTTTGCAGGGGATGCATCCGCGCCGTCCGTCGACTGCCTCCTGCGGTTCGGAGAGACTTCTGCGCATGAGCACTACTCGCCGCACATCACGATCGGGTTCGGCGACCTTCCCGAGATCATCCCCGGGATCGACTTTCCCGTCCGGTTCGAGGCGGCGAAGGCCGCCGTCTGCCACCTGGGCAGCCACTGCACCTGTCGGCGGGTCCTTGCCGAATTCGATCTCGGAACCCGGACGCCCGGAACCCGCGGCAGGGCTGCGGCCCGCCGGTAGATCGGCGGGCTACAGCAGCAGTCCTTTCACGTACGGCCGTGTACACTGGACGCACCCTGGGTAGCGGTTGAACGTCCCGGTCTCCAGGACTTCGACCGCCGGGGGCTCCCGGCGCATGCGGTCTACAAACCCCGGATCGTGCTCCGCCATCACTCGCAGGAAGATCTGCAGCGGCATGAACGGCCGGGCCTGCACCGGGACGACCTGGAAGTCCGCGAAATCCGCATCGAGCGTCGAGTTCCGGGCGAGGTCTGCGTCGAAATAGAGGATGACCTCCAGCTCGTGGCGTTCCTGCAGGTCTCTCAAACGATCGAGCCCGAGCCGCGCGCCGGCTGCGAGGCCGAGCGCTCCGAGTTCTTCGGGTTCTCCGGGGGAGAAGGTCCCGTATCCTGTTTCCGTCATGGTATCGCTCCGGGAGAATGGTTTCGTGGGGGATGACTTCTTTCCTCCGGCCCCGCGGGGGCAACCGCTCCCGGATTGCCTCCCGGCCTCCCGTTTTGCGGGAGGAAGAAAGCCTTTTCTCCCTCCCGGCCCATCCGGTGCGATCGTGACGAGGGCATGATCGCTCCCCTGCCGGCACTCTCCGGGGTCCTGGTCCGGGAGGTCCGGGCCGAGACCGTTATCGCCGCCCCGCCCGCGGTCGTCTGGCGGGTGCTGACCGACTTCGCCGCCTACCCCGACTGGAACCCGTTCATCCTCTCGATCGAGGGGAAACCCTGGGTGGGAACACGCCTCACAGTCGAGATCCGGCCGCCGGGAAGGAAGAACATGCGGTTTTCCCCGAGGGTGCTGCGGGTCGCGAAAGACCACGAGATCCGGTGGATCGGCCGCGTCCTGATCGCCGGGCTCTTCGACGGCGAGCACCGGTTCACCATCATTCCCGAGGGAGACGGTTCCCGGTTCGTCCAGGCCGGGGTCTTCACCGGGCTGCTGGTGCCCGCCGTCGACTTCACCGGCACCCTCCGGGCGACCCATCTCGGGTTCCTGCTCATGAACCGGGCGCTCAGGGAGCGGGCGGAGCGGTTTACCGCCGGGAAACTTTCTTAATCGCGACATTTCCGGTATCTGCATGGACCCGCTCACGGCCCCGGAATGCCGCGGGCTGGTGGTCTCCCCCGGATCCGGCTTTTCCGGGACGGGTGCTGCTCATGAGGCTGACGGTCCTCGTGGATAACGCCCCCCCGCATCAACCGGTACTTTCTTGCGGAGCCCGTGCCCCTGTATTTCTCCGGTAGTAGATTGTAACATTTGATTGAATGAGTAGTCACTTATTTATGTGGAGGAGACGGAGATAGTACTGGATCTCCTGAGATATGCTGGAGATGTGGAGGTATTCGTTTGAGCAGGCCTGTATCGGAAGAAAAACGGAAGGCGTTGATGGAGGCAGCGATCGATCTCTTCTCGACCCAGGGGTTTCATGCAACACCGACCCAGCAGATATCGGACCGTGCCGGGGTGTCGGCAGGAACCCTCTTCCGGTACTTCCGGACAAAAGAAGACCTTATCGATTCACTCTATTCTTCCATTCAACGGGCACTCGCTGATGTGGTGGACGAGGCTATTCGCCCGGGGACCCCTGTGGAAGAACAGATCCTGAATGTCAAACGACAGGTGCTTCATTGGATGTTTGAAAATCCGAAACAGACCCTCTTCTTCGAACAGTTCACCTCCTCTCCGAATATCACGAAAATGGCAAAAGAGAAGATGTCTGTCCACCTCTCTGCCCTTGATGAGCTGTACCAGAGAGCTGTCTCCCGGGGAATACTGGCAGGAATCAACAGAGAGGTGTTTCTGGCAAACTTCTGGTGCCCGAACTTTATGCTCATTCACCTGCATCTCTTCGGCAGACTGCAGGGCGACGTCGAAGAGACTATTGAACAGGCGGTTGCTTCCATGTGGTCCGGAATGGCACAGAGGCAGTGAAACTGCAGGAGTCGGTATCGGGAACATGAGATCGCAATCGAGAGCGTCTTCACGGTCATCCGCCGGCATCAACAGGGTCTCCGGGATCTGACAGAGCAGGATACCCGGCGTAGTACCCGATCGTAATCGTTCACACGAGGGAGCATAGGACTATGGATAAACTACAGGAATACGGGAGAATGCTCCGCACAGGAGACTGGGTCAAATTTTATCCGGTCTTTCCGCTTGCCGGGGCTTTCCTCGCCGCAGGCCTCTCATCCGGCCTCGTCGTGGTTTTTGCCCTGTTTTTCTGCGTCACCGCATATGGATTTGTGATCAATAATCTGTATGATGCAGAGATTGACAAACGCCATGCAGGGAAGGCGAAACAGGGGAAAAATCCGTTTGCCGATGGGTTGATATCGAAGGGAGAGGTCTTAGGCATGTGCGTGGCACTCGCAGGGATACCGCTTCTCGCCTCCCTCGCCCTCTCGGGCACGGGATTTGTCTTCGTCCTTCTCTGTCTGATTGCCCTGACGCTCTATTCGGCACCCCCTATCAGGTTCAAGGATCGGTTTGCAATGGACATCATCTGCCACGGCGTGATGTTCGGCGGACTGCCGTTTCTCGCGGGGTATATCCTTGCTGGAGGCGCAATCACTGCACTCCTCTCCCTCCCTGTCGCATCGGCCCTCATCTGCACCTTACTCTGCTGCGAGGCGCTGATTGTACACGAAATCCTGGACTATCACGATGATCTGGGGACCACCTATACCACCGTTGTCGGTATCGGCCTGAGAAACGGATTTCTCCTCCTCGGCATCACTGCCGCACTCTCCGTTGCGGCGTTTGAGCTGATCTCAAGGTGGTTTGCGATCGATGTTGCCGCAACTGCCGTAATGGTTATCTTCCTTATCGGCTATCCGGTCTACGGCTGCCGAACATTGTTGGTTCCGGCCGCCGGAAGGGGCTACCGTACGCTCATGAACAATCACTTATTCCGCACCCGGTGATCTCTATGATATCGGTAATCATTCCCGCACTCAATGAAGAGGCGACCATTCTCGACTGTCTGGAGTCGCTTGCAGCCCAGAGCATCCCGCGGGAGACCTACGAGATCATCGTTGTCGACGGAGGATCATCTGATCGCACCTGTGAGTACGCTGCAACCGTTGCCGATCGGGTTATTTCCCAGAAGCGAACCGGGATCGGCGGTGCCCGAGGGGATGGGGCCGAAGCAGCGAACGGGGACATCCTTGTGTTCACGGACGCAGATACGCGTCACCCCCCTGCCTGGCTGGAGACGATACAGGAAGTACTCACGACCGGCGGATATGACGTCTGCACGGGGCCGGTCAGGTTTTATAACCCGACTTTTTGTTCGTGCCTTATATGGGGATGGCGGCAGTACTATCTTCTGCTCCATCCGTTTGGTTTCTACTGGCTTATAGGGTCCAATTTTGCAGTAAAAACGGATGTGTACATCAGGGCAGGTGGTCACCGGGATATATCAATCCTGGAGGATTATGATCTCTCTCTGCGCATCTTCGATGCTCATGCCAGATGCGTCTATGATCGTCGTGCTGTAGTCCTCACCTCTGCGCGCCGGATGAAGGGTACCCTCGGGTATGCGGAACTCTACCTCAGTGGATATTATCATTACTACGTCACCGGGCGTGCGGAAGGTCTCCTGAACTACCCGTATCCGCGTACCGTTGCTCTTCAGCGATCTGTATTCTCCGAAGACCTGAAACTAGCCCTAAAGAAGATCAGCAATGCCTGGGGTAAAATCATCGGGTATGGGTAAGGAGAACCCGGTTGGTATGCCGGGGAGTCATTGTCCTTACCCCGCGGGACATCTTTCCCGAATGGCGCCATCACCCGTGCCCCTCCCGGGCGGTCGCCTCTTCTACGAACCGCCGGTCCACTGTCGTCTCCGCAGGCGATGCGACTCCCGGTTCGTTCAGGCTGAGTTCCTCCGGACGACCCCGCCCCGGATTCCTGCTCAAGGAGCGGGCGGAGCGGTTTACCGCCGGGAAACTTTCTTAACCCGGACGTTCCCAGTATCTGCATGGATCCGTTCACGGCCCCGGGCTTCCGCCGGGGCGAGGTCTCCGCCGCCGTTGTGCCGGCCGCCTCCCGGACCCTCCTTTCCCGGGGTGAACGCCGCACATGAGGCTGACGGTCCTCGTGGACAACGCCACCCTCACCGACCGCTACTTCCTCGCGGAACCCGGGCTCTCGATCTACCTCGAAGACGGGGAAACCCGCGTCCTCTTCGATGCCGGCTATTCGGGCATCCTCGTCTCCAACGCCCGGAAGATGGGGATCGACCTCCTCCGCGTAGAAGAGATTGTTATCTCCCACGGACACCTCGACCACACCTGGGGCCTCGATGCTCTCGTCCGGCTCCATACCGAGGCAATTCTTGAGGGGCGCGAGCGGCTCGAGCCCACGTTTATTGCTCATCCCGATGCGTTCCTCACCCGGAGCTGCAGCGGCGTCGGGGAGATCGGGTGCCACCTCTCGGTCGAGGAACTCTTCCGGCACGGGAAGGTCCTCCTCACCGCGGCCCCCCTCTGGCTGACGGAGAACCTGGTCTTCCTCGGCGAGATCGAGCGGCGGTTCGAGTTCGAGCAGGCACCTTCGTGCGGCTACATCTACACCCCCGACGGCATCCGGGAGGACACCGTCGCCGACGACACCGCGCTTGCCTGCAAGACCGCGGAGGGGCTCGTCGTCATAACCGGCTGCTCGCATGCGGGCATCTGCTCGATCGTCGAGCAGGCGCGCGAGATCTGTGACGAGGACCGGATCGCGGACGTCATCGGCGGGTTCCACCTCCTCGACGCGCCGCAGGAGCAGATGCAGGGCATCCTCGGCTACTTCTCTGAGGTGCAGCCGGCGGCGCTCCACCCCTGCCACTGCACCGATCTCGCGGCAAAGATTGCTCTTGCAAAAGTAGCGGACGTCCGGGAGACGGGCGTCGGGTTGACCCTCGAGTACGGGTAGATCAGGGGGCGGGTTCCCAAAACCCGCATGAGGCCATGTCGGGGTTCAACCGATGAAAATCGGGGTGCTTTATGCAGGAGCAGGATAGGTTTCCCGCGCTCGCCTGGTACACTGGACCGCGGGGGTATCGCCCCTTATGGCGATAGCCAATAGAAAGCCGTGCCCGGGAGCGCAACTAACTGGGCTCCGTTTTCAGCTGAACTATGAATCTCCTAAGAAATGATCTGCAAACCTTTGATTTACCTCGACCTGGTCGTTTTTGTGCGAGGCATCCTCCATTCAGGTTATAACCAGAGTCTGAATGTGGAAAAGGCTTTATTCTGGGTCGCGCCCCTCCCATCTGAGGGTTTTGAGACGATCTCAGATGTCGAGTTCCCGTATGGCCGGTATCTCCCCGTACTTCTCCTCATAGGCGCGGACGCCCTCCGGGGCGCCGAGAAGGAATCGGCGGGCGTTGTTGTAGACGGCCGGGTACGCACCCGCATCGAGGGAGGCGAGGAGGTCCGCAAGCACCGCGACGGCCGGAACCTGGTGGCTGGGCTCCATCCCGTCGATGAACGCGAACGCGTCGAGAGCCCTGACGGTGCTGTACTCGTTGACCGGGGCGAGCCGCCGGAGCACCTCCGCGAGGTAGGCCCGCCCCTCTTCGGTCTCGAGCGACCGCTTCCTGTTCAGCGCGAATCTCCCATACAGCGCTCGCTGCTGATCGGCCTGTTCGATTGCAAAGGCGGGTGAGGACTCGATCCGCTGCAGGATGGGAACGAGGTCGTCGCAGTCGCTCCCGGCGACGGCGGCGAGGAAGGATTCCCACGCGACGGGGCTTTTCGCTGAAACGGCCGCGAACGCCTCGAGAATCTCCAGCCGTTCCGGCGCGCCGCTCTCGAGGATCAGCGAAAACGCGGCGAGGCGGTCGGTTGCGGCCGCCGCCTCCCGGAACTGGCCAAGAAGCAGCCGGTGGATCTCCGGGGTGTCGAGGGTCGCGAGGATCGCAAGGCAGGCGTTCTTCCGCTGCCGCCGCCGGATCGCCGCGGCCTCTTCCTCCAGGCTGCCCGATCCGGTGGGAGCACCCGGCTCCGACGCCCGCAGGTAGAGCGAAAGGAGGGTGTCGCGGCTCCGTCTGGCGACGGCGGCAAGAATCGTTTTCCGTGCGTCGTAGAGCGCCCGGTAGTGGTGGGCGAACCGCTCGTCGTCGACCGAGGGGAAGACGGTCAGGAACTGCCCGCCCGCCTCCTCCATGAGGGAGTCGTCGGCGAGAAGGGCGGTGCAGAGGTCGGCGAACCGGCCGGAGACCGCTGCGTCCCGGTCCTCGAGAAGCCGGAGCATCTCCCGCTCGGCGAGCGCGAGGAACGCGGTGAACCGGCCGACGATATCGGCGTCCTTCAGGACCTGGAGGTAGAGTTCGTCCTCCGGCGGCCGGTATGCCGTCTTCCCGTAGAAGGAGTAGCCGCGGTTGAGGGAGAGGAACGCGGGCGGATCGACGCCGTCGATGACGACCTCCCCTGCCTCGTCCGCGATCCTGGCGGTCGTATCCGCGATATCCCGGCCTTCGGCATCCACGAGCGCGAACCGGAACGGAAACTCCCGGAGGCGGCCGCCGGGCGAGCGGCTCTGCCGGTAAGCGAGGGTGAATCGCCGTTCGCCCGGGTCGTACGCAGGGGTCACGGTGAGGACCGGGTACTCCGTCTCCTTAAGCCAGACCGCCGCCATCCCCGAGAAATCCATCCCTGCGGCCTCCTCCATGCAGCGGATCCAGTCGTCCCGGGAGGCGTTCGCGTGCCGGAACCGGTCGTGGTAGCGGCCGAGCCCCCGGGCAAACGTCTCCTTTCCCATCAGCGTCTCGATCATCCTGACGAACTCAGGGGCTTTCACGTAGGTGACGCCCGTAATGAGGTCGTTGGGGTCATTAAAGCCGTCCGGCTCGATCGGCATCGAGCCCGCGCCGCGGTCGAGGGCGAGCGTCCCGGCCGCAGGATCGAGGAGGTCGAGCACGGTCTGGAGGCGGGAGTAAGCCTCCCCGAAGAGGTGGGCGTGGTACTGGTTCTCGACGTGGACCGTCACCGCTTCGTTGAGCCAGAGCTCGAACGGGCTCCTCCCCGTCACCTCGGAGCCGTTCTCGTTGTGGTAGTACTCGTGGATCTTCACCCGGATCATGTACTCGAATGCCGGATCGGTCGTCTCCGGGCCGGGCATGATCCGGTTCGCGGCAATCGTCGTGTTCCCGACGTTCTCCATCCCGCCGAAGTCGGAGTTCTGCATGGCGATCTCCCGGTAGACCGCTCCCGTGTAGGCGTAGCCCGGTATTATGGTCGAAATAAGTTTTTTAAGCGTCTTTCTGGACTCTTCAAGGTTCGAGAGGTCCCCGGAGCGTTTCGCCTCGTCCCGCACCCGTGTCAGGCGCCAGATCTCCTGCCGGGTCTCCCTGTCGCGGTACTGTGCGGGGCCGGTGAAGAGGTGGACCCACATCACCGCGTCCGCGAGGATGTCGAGCGCACGCTCCGCTGCCGCCGCATCAGAGCCGGGTTTTGCGAGGAGTTCGAGGGAGAACGTCCGCCCGTCGGGGTACTCGAATTCCCGCCGGCAGGTGTCGTAGCACCCCACCCCTAGGAAGAAGAGGTAGGGGGCCATCGGGGTTCTGGTGTTCTCGTACTCCTGGACGGAACGGCCGAGGCCCAGGTAATACCGCGGTCCTTTGGGATCGCCGTTAGATATGAGGTTCGTGTAGCCGTCGTCCGCGACGATCGCCGTCGTGTAGGTGCACTTCGCGGTCATGTCGTCGAGGCAGGGGACCAGCCGCTGGAACCCCCACTGCTGGCACTGGGTG
>JASGMC010000067.1 GCA_030156625.1 Methanoculleus sp. | reverse complement strand
ATCGCACCATATTGATGTGGCAGAGAGCGATGGCAAGGCCGTCTGCGGCGTCGTCGGGCCGGGGCAGATCCTCCAGGACGATGCATTCCGGCGCATGTTCGTCAAAGAGAGCCGAGACCCGCTCATAGATCTCCAGCAGGCGCCCGGACGGACTGCGATCGCCGCCGGTCTCGATACAGCCGAAGGCCAGCGCCGCCGGAAACCGGCCGTCGGTACTGAGAACGCCGTAGCCGGTCCTCGCCAGTCCGGGATCGATCCCGATCACGATCATTTGCGTATCTCCCGTCTGATGGAGAGTCGGTTCTCCTGATAGATACTTTTTTTGAGGGGATTTTGACGACGTCCGCCCTCTCAGTCGGTCTTCTGTACAGGGAGAAGTTTTCTCAGCGCCGTCACCCTGGTCCGGATCGACGGCACCTCAAGGTTAAAGAAAGAGCCGATCTCCTGCGCCAGCTTGCCGACGAGATCGGAGCGTCGGCCGACCACTTTCGGTCCGACCGGATCGAGCGGGCGGAGACGGATACCGCTGTCGGGATCTATCTCGTCGACAAAAAGCCGCTCCTGATAGCCACCGAGGACTGGGCCTTTCCCAGCCTGCGTGGCCTCGTCGAGCACCCGATCCCCGAGCGCCGGGTGGTGGTCGACGCCGGCGCGGTCAGGTTCGTCGCAAACGGCGCGGATGCCATGCGCCCCGGAATCGTTTCGATCTCGCCGGACGTCCGTGCGGGACATCCCGTGCAGGTTGTCGAGGAGCGGCACGGAAAACCGCTTGCCGTGGGGATTGCGCTCTTCGATGCAGCCGATATGGAGCGGCAGGAGAAGGGCAAGTCGGTCAAAAGCATCCATTATGTCGGGGACGATATCTGGAATCTTGAAATCTAACGAAGAAATTAAAAGATACTATTAAATAAAATTCATTCCTCAATTTTTCTATGGTTAAAAAGATCTTTGACAGCATCCTCGGTAAAAGTCCAGCACGAAACGAAGAGGACTACATGGAGCTCGATCTCGCCTCCTACGAGGGATCGAACGAAGAAGAACCGGCATCCATGTACATCAAGATCGCCACCATCGCCGACCTCAAGGATACCCCCCGCGTCAAAGACGAGGTCTATAACGGCAACATCGTCATCGTCGATATCGGGCGGCTGAAGATGGACAAGGTGACGTTCGAGCGGGTCTTAAAGGACCTCCGTGACGTGGCAAAGGACGTGAACGGCGACATCGTCGGGCTCGGGGAGCAGAAGTACGTCCTCATCACGCCCATGTCCGTCAAGGTCTCCCGCGAGAAGATCGGCGGGGGCCTGTAGTGCGGGAGTACCATCCGGGAACCTGTCCCGCGTGCGGGGGCGAGATCCGGATCGTCCATCACCGGCTCGAAATCCCCCACTTTCCCGACCTCCTGCTCGTCTCCATCGCCTGCGACACCTGCGGCTACCGGCACACCGACACCATCGTCCTCGGGGAGGGCGACCCGGTCCGGTGGACGGTGCGGGTGGAGGAGCCCGGCGACCTCGCCATCCGGGTGGCGCGGAGCACGACGGGGACGATCGAGATCCCGGAACTCGGGCTGAAGGTCGAGCCCGGTACTGCCTGCGAAGGATTCGTCACCAATATCGAGGGAATCCTCTCCCGCTTCGAGCAGGCGGTGGAGACGATCCTCGCGAACCCCGAGACCGAAGGCGAACGGGCGGCCGCACTCCGGATGCGGGAGACGATCGGCGCTGCACGGGAGGTGGCCTTCCCGTTCACGGTCATCATCGAGGACCCCGCCGGAAACAGCGCTCTCGTCAGTGAAAAAGCCGAAAAGATGCTCCTCGCTCAGGGAGAAGCCTGATACTCTTTCTTTTGCCCCTCGGGGATAACCTAAAGTAGAACCTCCGTCCATACGGCACGCCTTGAGGTGAATGAAGATGGCACGAACGATATCTGTGCTGAAGTGGGAGAGCGAAGCGGAAGTCGAGAACGCCGTCCGCGATATCAAGGCGGAGATGGACCGGGAGGGCGGGCTTGACAAGGAGACGGAGCGGGCGATGCAGCACTCGCTCAGGATAGCCGACCCCGACCTTACAGACCACTTCCTGAAGCGGGTCAAAGAACAGGTCCCCGAAGCGCTGCACTACTTCGAGGAGCACGGCGGGGGGATGTGAAAGCGAGCACCGGTAGGTGTGAAGGGCGAGCGTAGTGAGAAGTACCGTCAGGTGCGAATGCGAGCAAAAGCGGGCGAGGGGCCTTCTCAAACTCCTGTCCTACGGACGGTCGTTCTCTGGAACGTCGCACCTCCGGCCAGTCGCGGTCCGACAGTCGTCACTCGCACCTGACGGTGCTCGGACTCCTGTCGTTCGCACCTGACGGTGCTCACGCTCCTGTCCTCCGGCCAGTCGCGGTCCGACAGTCGTCACTCGCACCTGCGGTGCTCATGCTCCGGCCCGGGGGCCCGTCGCAACCCGCACGAGAACAGGAGAGACTTCACCGGGTGATCAGAGGGATTGCAAGCTTGGTGAGGAAAACGTTCTTGTCAAGCCAGACCAATAGATACCCATCTAGATCTACGGATCAATGTGGGGATGAACGTCATGGCGGATATCGAGGAACTCGTGCGGGAACTCTCCCCCGAACATCAGAGAGAGGCACTGGACTTCGTCGCCTACCTCCTTCAGAAACAGAAGCGCAAGCAGAGCAAGCCGCTCCGGCAGACCTGGGCAGGGGCGCTTCGCCGGTACCGGGACACCTACACTGCTCTTGATCTGCAGAAAGAGTCGTTATCGTGGCGCACCGAATGACGATGTATCTCCTGGATACGAATATCTGGTTGGAGCGCCTTCTCGATCAGGGTCGTTCGAGAGAAGTCGAGAAATTCCTCTCCGCTGTTCCTTCCGAACGGTTATTCATCACAGACTTCTCGCTTCATTCCATTGGCGTGATCCTCGGCCGTCTCGGGTGCATGCCAGCCTTTTGCAGTTTTATCACAGACCTCTTCATCGATGGCTCGGTAACGGTGATCGCCCTCGATCCCGTCCAGATGAGGCGTCTCGTTCGAGCTATGGAGGTGTACCGCCTCGATTTTGATGACGCATACCAGTATACCGCGGCGGTCGAGCACGGCCTTGCGCTTGTATCATTCGACAGTGATTTTGAGGGGACGCCCGGCGGGAGGTTGTCACCAGGGGATGTTGACAGGCATTGAGGTGTTTCGTACTCACGCCCCCTCACTCTCCCTCGTTCTCCATGCTTTTTATACGTGTGAAATGCGACGTTCCGGAGCGCGACTGCCGGGACGGTGCGACGGACAATGCCCGGAACTTGAGAAGCCGTTAGGCTTCGAGCCGTGACCCCCCCGAAAGGGAGTGCGATGCGCCGAAGGGCCGGAGTTTGAGAAACCCGAAGGGTGGGAGCAGGAGCGTGAGCACCGCCAGGTGCGAGGAACGATGTCCTGCGGACAGTCGTTTCTAACGAACCGTCACACCCTTCAACCGCACCCCCGGCTCCTCCGTCACCTCGCCGACCACCCGGGCTTCGGGGACGATCGACCGGATCGCGGCCACGCTTTCGGCCGGGACGACGAAGGCGTAGCCCATGCCCATGTTGAATGTGCGGTACATCTCCGCGTCACTGATGCCGCCGGTCTCCTGCAGCCAGCGGAAGATGACGGGGACCGGGAGGGGGTCGGTGAAGGAGAACCCGTACTCCGAGAGCCTCTTGAAGTTCAGGAGGCCGCCGCCGGTGACGTGGCACATGCCGTGGACGGTGCAGGCCTCCGTCACACGGAGCACCTCTGAATAGATCCGGGTCGGCGTCAGGAGTTCTTCGCCGACGGTCTTTCCGTTCGGGAGAAGGGTGTCGTAGGAGGCGCAGTCCTCGACGACTTTCCGGGCGAGGGTTAAGCCGTTGCTGTGGACGCCGCTCGAGGGAACCCCGACGATCAGATCGCCGGGGACGATCCCCTCGCCGGTGACGACCTTCTCCTTCTCTTGGACCCCGAGACAGGTCCCCGCGAGGTCGAGGCCGTTCACGAGCCCCTTGAGGGTCGCGGTCTCGCCGCCGACGATGTTCATGTTCGAAAGCCTCGCCCCCTCGTTCAGTCCTTCGCCGATCCGGGCCATCTTCTCAGGCAGGAGCGCGTCGGTCGCGATGTAGTCGACGAACGCCACGGGCTCGAGGTTCATCACGTAGAGGTCGTTTACGTTCATCGCGATGCAGTCGATCCCGACGGTGCTCCAGTCACAAAGCGCGTCCGCGACGAGCATCTTCGTGCCGACGCCGTCGACCGCGAGCGCGAGGACATACGGGCCGAAGTCGATCAGCCCGGCGAAGTGCCCGACCTTCCCGAGCATCGAAAAAGCGCCGGCCCTCCGGTAGGTGAGGCTGTCGATCAGCGCCCGCACCGCCCGGGCTTCGAGGTCGATATCGACCCCGGCTTCGCGGTAGGTGTGTTCAGTCATCTGAGTTCTCTGAGAGACGGAATTCGTCGTGCAGCACCTGCAGGGCCCGTTTGCCGTCCCCGGCCTTCACGACGAAGGAGACGTTCACCTCGCTTGAGCCCTGCGAGATCATCATCATGTTGATGTTGGCCCGGCCGAGTGCGGAGAAGATCCGGCCTCCCGTCCCGGGGGTGCCGGCCATCCCCGCACCCACGACCGCGAGCGCAACGACGTCCCGGTCGTAAGTGACCTCGCGCACGACGCCCTGCTTCACGACCGGGTCGAGGGCGCTGATGGCGGCGTCCAGGTGCGATTCGTCGATGAT
The DNA here is from genome assembly GCA_030156625.1 of Methanoculleus sp. Taxonomy (GTDB): domain Archaea; phylum Halobacteriota; class Methanomicrobia; order Methanomicrobiales; family Methanoculleaceae; genus Methanoculleus. Next base: position 7,727 of record JASGMC010000067.1, on the reverse strand, counting down.
GAGGGAGATGTTTGCCTCGCTTGAGCCCTGCGAGATCATCATGACGTTCACCTCCCGCTCGGCGAGCGCGGAAAAGATCGTCTTCGCGACACCGGGCCGGCCGATCATCTGCGCGCCGTTGATGTTGACCAGCGCCACCTTCTCGATCAGGGCGATGGCTTTGACCACCCGCTTCTCCTGGTGCCTGTCGCGGAGGACGAGGGTGCCGGGGACTTCGGGCCTGAAAGAGTTTTTGACCCGGATCGGGATATCTTTCTGCATCGCGGGTTCGATCGACCGCGGGTGGAGGACCTTCGCGCCGAAGTAGGAGAGCTCCATCACCTCGAGGTATGAGATGTCGTCGAGCACCCGGGCATCCTTGATGATCCGGGGATCGGAGGTCATCACTCCGTCGACGTCGGTCCAGATCCAGATCTCGTCGGCATCGATCCCGGCACCGATGATGGCGGCCGAGTAATCGGAACCGCTCCGGCCGAGGGTGGTGATGACACCCTGCTCGGTCGCTCCCATGAAGCCCATGATCACCGGGACGGTGTCGGCGAGCAGCGGGGTGACCCGGTGCCGGATGTTCTCCTCGCTCGCCGGGAGAGCGCGGGCGTCCCCGTGATTCACCGTCGTGATTATCCCGGCCTCGGCGCCGTCGAGGGCGACCGAAGAGATGCCGCGCTGGCGGAGGGCGGCGCTCACGATCGGGGCGGAGAGCCGCTCCCCGAAGGAGACGATATAGTCGCGGGACCGGGGAGTCAGCTCCTTGAGGGTGTATACTGCGGTGAGAATGTTCTGCAGCCGGGTGAGCCGGTCGTCGATGACCGCCGTCACCTCGCGGGCGTGGTCGGGGGCTGTCTCCTCGAGGAGCCGGGTGTGCCGGGTCCGCATCGCTGCTAGAAGCGTCCCGATCTGGGGCTGCTCCTTGCTTGCTATGACCTCGTCGGCCACCGCGATGATCTGGTCGGTGACCCCGGAGCATGCCGATACGACCACCGCGACTTCGTCGCCTGCTGCACGGTTTGATTCTACAATGTCTGCGACCCGCCGGATACAGTCTGCCTCACCGACGGAGGTGCCGCCAAATTTCATTAAAAGCCTCATTCTGGCTCACTCGTCCCTGCAATTACTTTATGGTATTATACAACGCACCGACTAATAAGATGCTTGTTGACGAGATTGTGGACGCGCACGTACTGGTTATCGGAAGTGGCGGCGCCGGGGTACGGGCTGCCGTCGAGGCCTCCCGGTACGGCGGCGTGGTCCTGGTCTCCAAGACCATCGCCGGCAAAGGCGGGTGCACGACGATGGCGGAGGGCGGTTACAACGCCGTGCTGCGGGAAGAGGATTCAGTCCGGGTCCACCGCGACGATACGCTGAAAGGCGGGGCGTACTTAAACGATCCTGCGCTCGTGGACGCACTGGTCCGCGAGGCGCCGGAACGGATGGCGGATCTTGTCCGGTGGGGCGCTGTCTTCGACGTCACGGAGGACCGGCAGGTCGCGCAGCGGCCGTTCGGCGGGCAGCGGTTCCCCCGGACCTGCTATGCCGGGGACCGGACGGGCCACGAGATGATCATGACCCTCCTCGACCGGCTCGACGCGACCGATACGCACCTCTACCAGGAGGTCTCGGTCGTCGACCTCATAGCCGACGAGAACAGTGCGGTCGCGGGTGCCGTCGCCCTCGACCGGGACGGGGACGTCGTGTTCTTCCGGGCCGACGCCACGGTGCTCGCAACCGGCGGGGGGACCCAGGCCTACGATATATCCACGAACTCCGCCGCCGGAACCGGGGACGGGTTCGCCATGGCCTACCGGGCGGGGGCGGAGCTGATCGACATGGAGATGGTCCAGTTCCACCCGACCGGAGCGGTCTACCCCTACGACGCCCGCGGCCGGCTGGTGACGGAGGCGGTCCGGGGCGAGGGGGGCATCCTCCTGAACGCGCGGCGGGAGCGGTTCATGGAGCGCTACGATCCCGAACGGATGGAGCTCTCCACCCGGGACGTGGTTGCGAGAGCGATCGCGACCGAGGTGCTGGAAGGGCGCGGGACGAGCCGCGGCGGGGTTTACCTGGACGTGACCCACCTTCCGGCGGAACGGATCGAGGCCCGGCTCCCGGTGATGCTCGAGCAGTTCCTCGCCTTCGGCGTGGATATCCGGCGGGAGCCGATGGAGGTCGCTCCCACCGCCCACCACATCATGGGCGGGGTCCGGATCACACCGGAGTGCCGGACGACCATCCCCGGCCTCTTCGCCTGCGGCGAGGTGACCGGCGGGGTGCACGGCGCCAACCGCCTCGGCGGGAACGCCCTTGCCGATACGCAGGTCTTCGGGAAGCGGGCCGGGGAGTTCGCCGGGAAGGCGCCGGCCCGGAGCGGCCGGATCGATGAGACCGTAATCGATGAGAAACTCAAGGTGCTCGACGGCTTCTCCACGGGGGACGCGAGCCCTGCAGAGGTCAGGAAGGACCTGAAACTCACGATGTGGAACCGGGCAGGGATCTTTCGCAACGCCTCCGACCTTACGGCTGCGCTCGAAGAGATCCGCAGGCTCGCCGACCGGCGGCTCCGCGCCGCCTCGACCGCAAACCTTCTCGAGTGCTGCACGGTCCGGAACATGTGCACCACGGCATCCCTGATCGTCCGGTGCGCCCTGCTCCGGCCCGAGAACCGGGGAGCCCACGTCCGGCGGGATGCGGAGATCGTGACCGACCCGGCGACATCGCCGTTTTCCCACACATACGTCTCGCTCGCGCGAGTTGGGATCGAGCGGCAGGAGGCGGCGGCATGAAAGAGATCGCGATCCGGGTCTCCCGCTACGATCCGGGCAAGGATGCGGAACCCCGCTTTGAGGAGTACGCCGTCCGGGTCAACGAGGGCGCCCGGGTGCTCCACGCCCTCCACGCGGTCCGTGACGAGCACGACCCGACGCTCGCCTACCGCTACTGCTGCGGGTCCGGGCAGTGCGGAAGCTGCGCCGTCCGGGTGGACGGGAAACCCGTCCTCGCCTGCATGGAGGAGGCACGCGACGGTATGACGGTCGAGCCGCTGGACCTCCCGGTTCTAAAAGACCTGATGGTCGACCTGGAGCCGGTGATAGCAAAGATCGCCCGGATATGCCCGGCGCCGGACGCCGCCCTCCCGGCACGGGAGGAGATCGAGGCGATCAAGCCGCTCCGGGACTGCATCGAGTGCCTCTGCTGCGTATCGGCCTGCCCGGCGCTCCAGGTGACGGATTTCGCCGGGCCGACGGTGCTCCGGCAGGAGATGCGCCTCGCCCTCGACCCCCGGGACTCGGGGGACCGGATCACCGACGCCATCGAGAAAGGGCTCTTCTACTGCACGACCTGCAAGCGGTGCACGGAAGTCTGCCCAAAAGAGATCGACGTCCCGGGCAAGGCGATCGAGAAACTCCGGGAGCTCGCGAACCGCCGCGGGCTGACCCTCCCCCGCCACCAGGAGGTGGCGCGGCTGGTGCAGGAGACGGGACGGAGCGTGGAGCGGACGCAGCCGACCTTCCTCGAACAGGTGCCGGAGGTGATCGAGCCCGACGGTCCCGTCCGCGGCGAGGTGGGGTTCTTCGTCGGGTGCATGTTCAACGGCCGGGTGCCGCAGACGGCACTCGATGCGATGGAGGTCATGAAGCGCAACGGCATCCGGGTGATCGTCCCCCACGACCAGGTCTGCTGCGGGTCGCCGCTGATCAGGACGGGGCAGACGTCGAATGTATCCGATCTGAAGAGGAAGAACATCGAGGCCTTCGCCAGCCGGGGGATCAAGACCGTGATGACGATCTGCGCCGGGTGCGGGGCGACGCTGAAGAACGATTACGACACCCCGTTCGAGGTCAAAGACGTCACGGAGATCCTCACCGAGTACGGGATCGAGCCCCCGTCAAAACTCGATATCACGGCGACCTACCACGATCCCTGCCACCTCCTCCGGGGCCAGGGGATCGGCGAGCAGCCGCGGACTCTGCTGCGCGAGGCCGTCCGGGAGTTCGTGGAGATGCCCTCGCAGTGCTGCGGCGCCGGCGGCGGCGTCCGGTCGGGGGTGCCGGAGGAGGCGAAGGCGCTCGGGGCGAAGCGCGACGCGGCCGTGAAGGCGACCGGTGCGGACGTGGTGGTGACGGTCTGCCCGTTCTGCGAGTTCCATATCGCGGACTGCACGGACGTGCCCGTCAAGAACCTGACGACGATCCTGCTCGAGGGATACCGGAAGAAGGACGCGGAGCGGGAAGGCTCCGTGTAAACTCCGAAGAACTCTTTTTTTACGGTCGGAAACGCTTCACACAACCCCGTCGCCGGTAGCTCCCCGCTTGCGTCAACAAAGCAGGTGTGACCCGCCGTTCCGGTGTTTAGCCAGGAACAGGCACAACCTTTTTACTGATTGGTTCAAATATGTTCCATGTGGAACAAAATGTGTCCATCAAGATCGTTGCTCTCCTGCTCAGGGGCGACTCGCACCCCCGCAAACTTGCAAAAGATCTGAACGTTTCACACACCACCGTGTTGCGGAGACTTAAGGACCTATTAGACGGGAACGTCGTAGACTTCAGGATAGAGGGGAAAAATAGGACCTATTTCCTGAAGAAAACTCTTGAAGCACGGGTGCATGTCTATGTCGTGGAGTGGTACGCGCTCGGAAACCTGATTGAAGAGGCCCCTCATCTACGATCAGTCATCAGGACGATCCAGGAGAGACGGGATATCCCGCTTGCCATAATCTTCGGCAGTTATGCGAAAGGAACTGCGGATGAGAAGAGCGACATCGATCTCTATATCGAGACAGACGATAGAGAGGTGAAACGAGAACTGGAGCGTTGCCATTCGAGGCTCAGCGTGAAGATCGGAGCCTGGGATCCGGAAAACCTGTTGATTCAGGAGATCGCAAAGAATCACATCATCGTGAAGGGAGTCGAACGGTATTATGAAAAAACAGGGGTTTTTGAGTAAACTCTACGATGAAGGGAAGATCCGGCTCGTTGAGCCAAGCACCCAGGTCCAGGAGGCATACCGTAAGAAGTCACAGAGTTATCTCGTCTCGGCAAAGATCCTGCTCGAGAACGGGCGGCTTGAAGAGACGGTATCGATGGCATACTACAGCATGTACTACATGGTGCTTGCCCTTCTCTTCAAGACCGGTATAAAATGCGAAAACCACTCCGGCGCAACGATCCTCCTTGAGAACCTGTATGGAATTGACAATTCCCGGATTGTCGCCGCCAAAAGAGAGCGAATCGATAAGCAGTACTATGTGGACTTCGCGATCACGGCAGAGGATGTCCGTGACTCGATAGAGGAGGCTGAGACGTTCTGTGCAGACTTGCTCGATTTCATGGAGCGCCTGCACCAGGGTGATGTCTCACGCCTCAGGGAAAAAGCAGTGCGGCTCTTAGAAGGGCCGGACGAGTGACAGCGTCAAGGATGCCCCGGGTGTTGTTCCGGGAGATGCTGGATGGCGATCTCCTGCGATCATTCATGGAGCGCCTGCAGGTCAGAGGGGAGCCGTATGGAATTGAGGTTTGATCGCGAGAAGAACCGGCAGGAGCGGCTGGCCTTTGTCCGGAGGCATGCCCTCCGGGTCAGAAGTGTCCCAAACGAGGTGTGGAGCCGCGAGCAGGCCGACCTGATCGACGCGTTCTTTGAGAATGCCGAAAACTTCGCTCTTTCCCGGTCCGAGTACCTCCGGATGCACCGGGTCCGGCGGCACCGCCCCGAACCGGTGCACGGCGACGGGTAACTTCAGGCTGGGGAGAAAACAGGCGGAGCCGTCATACGTAGAGAACCTCGTTCAAGATACGGTGGCCGATACGGGGTTTGAGTGCGCTCTTTTCAACCAGGTCCACCTTCCTTCCGAGGATCTCGGAGAGGTACCGCTCGAGCCTGAGGAACCCGAAGATCCCCGGCACCTCGGAGAACTCGACCTGGATGTCCACATCGCTTCCCTCGTGCTCCTCGCCGCGCCGGCACGAGCCGAAGATGCCGATGGACCCGACGTGATAGGTCTCCTCCAGGTACGCCTTCTTCCCCCGGAGAATAGCGATGATCCTCGCGCACTCCCCGCCGGGCTCGCAGGTGACGGTGTCCATTCTGATCGGATATGGGCCGTTCTCTCCTGTATAGATATCCCCGCGCTGCTCCACGGCTATGGTCCAGGGGCGGGACTGGACCGAGATCCAGCCATCCGGACGGAACTCAGGGACCGCATCGGAGTATACATCAACCGGGATTGACGCAGCATCTCTCCCGCGACACCCCCAACCGACGTAACCCGATGTCCATTCTCCATATCACACCGGCAGACGAGCGTGCGCCCCAAAAGCCGGCGCGACGCCCGTTCTTACACCGGCGGCGGACCATCTCCTCACCTCTCCAGCGGCCGGTACCAGACGTTCATGCTCTCGAACCCGCCGCAGATGTTGGTGTTGTTGACGAGGGTTCCCCCCCAGGCATACCCCGCCCGTGCAAACGTGGCGTTGATCGGGTACGAGAGCGCCCGGGCGATGGTGAAGGCGGTCTTCATCCCGGCAGCCCGCATCTCCTCCTCCATCCGGGAGAGGAGATAGATCGAGAGGTTCCGGCCCCGGAACGCCTGGTGCGTGGCGAAATCGGTCATCTCGACGTTCTCGTCCTCGCGGTAGATCTCCGCCGAGGAGGCCGCGGCAATCCGGCCGTCTTCGGCGCGGACGGCGAAGTAGCGGTAGTCCCCGGCCATCGTCTCCCGCAGGTAGCCGGGATCGGCGATGGGAAACGGGTAGGTCGCAAAGACCTCGCCGTAGAGCGCGGCAAGGTCGTCGGCGTCGTCCTCTGCCGCAGGCGCATACTTCCAGCCCGGCGGGAGGGCGGCCGGGCATGCATCGCCGGCCTTCTCCCGGACGGCCGCGAGGACCGCGGGGGCATCGGCCGACTCCCGCCGGCGTTTTGCATCAAGGAACTTCGATGCGAAATACCCGTCCTCCCTGCCCCGGAAGAACCGGGGAACCCGCGCCTCGACGACGTAGCCCCGGGCGATGAAGAGTGAGAGGGCGGAGGCGGGCACTTTTGCGAATATCTTCGAGTAGCCCTCGCCTTCCGCGAGCGCATCGAGGTCGTCCAGGATCCCGGGTAGGTCGGCGGGTGAGAGGTGCATCACGTAGATGCGATCGCTCACCCGCCCGTGCTGGACGAGGGTACCGCCGATCGTCGTGACGGTATCAGGACTCATTTCTCCGCTCGAACCGCTCGGTGTTCTCCGGGACGAGCGCTGTCGTCGGGTCCTCGTCGGAGAGGAGTTTGACGATCCCGACCGCTTTGGACTCGTCCGCACCCTCGAGCTTGAGGTACAGCCCGCAGGTCGCGCACTTGCGGTCGCACCAGACCGGCTCGTAGGAGTCGGGCTCCCGGTAGGTGGTGATCACACCCTCGAAGTTGCGCAGCACCACCCGGTTCGTGGACCAGGAGATGAGGTACTGGGGCATCACCGGGATCTTCCCCCCGCCCCCGGGGGCGTCGATGACGTAGGTCGGGACCGCAAAACCGCTGGTATGCCCGATGAGATTCTCGATGATCTCGATCCCCTTGGAGACCGGGGTGCGGAAATGGGCGAGCCCCTCGGAGAGGTCGCACTGGTAGAGGTAGTAGGGGCGGACCCGGTTCCTGACGAGTTTCTGCACCAGGGTCTTCATGATCCGGGGGCAGTCGTTCACCCCCGCCAGGAGGACGGTCTGGTTGCCGAGCGGTATGCCGGCATCGGCAAG
>JASGMC010000066.1 GCA_030156625.1 Methanoculleus sp. | reverse complement strand
CGACCTTGCCGTAGCCGTCCGGGTTCTCGATCACCCCGACGTTGTGCGGGTTCATGAAGTGCTCCATCACCTTCTGGCTGTATCCGATCTGGTCTGCCAAATTCTTCACCTACAGGGGTGTAATAGCCCGCAGGCGTTTAACTGTTTCTTCGACGGCCCCGACGATCCGGGGCACCTGGTCGACGCTGTTTCCGCGCCCGAGCGTCGCGACCATCGACCCGTGCGCCTCCTCGTGGGCGAGCCCGATGGCGAGGAGGACGTGGGAGGCTTCGAGCGTCCGGGAGGTGCACGCCGAACCGGTGGCGACCGCGATCCCGAGCATGTCCATGGCGAGCTGGATGCTCTCGCCCTCGATCCGGGAGAACCGGAAACTGGCGTGGTGGGGAAGCCGCTCCGACGGGTGGCCGGTCAGGTAGGCCTCCTCGACCGACGTGACACCGGAAATAAGCCGGTCCCGGATCGCGGCGAGACGCCTGCACTCCTCCGGCATCTCCTCCTTCGCGAGCCGGGCGGCCTCTCCCATGCAGGCGATCCCGACGACGTTCTCGGTCCCGGGCCGGAGGCCGCGTTCCTGTCCGCCCCCGACGAGGACCGGCTGGACCCGGACACCCCGGCGGATGTAGAGCGCCCCGGTCCCCTGCAGCCCCCCGATCTGATTTCCGGAGAGGGTGAGGAGGTCGATGCCGTCACGCTCCACGTCGATCGGTATCCTCCCCGCGGCATCGGCGGCGTCCACGTGGAGGAGCCCGCCCCGGTCATGGACGATCTCCGCCACCTCCCGGATCGGTTCGACCGTTCCGATCTCGTTGTTCGCGTAGTGGACCGACGTGACGACCGTCTCCGGGGTGACCGCCGTACCGAGGGCGTCGAGATCGATTACGCCGTAGCGGTCGACCGGAGCCAGCGTGAGGGAAAACCCGCTCTTCTGGAGGTCTTTTGCCGGGTTCAGCACGGATATGTGCTCGATGGCGCTCGCGACGACATGCTTCCCCGACTTTTTGTTCCGGAGCGCGGCCCCCCGTACGGCGATGTTGTTTGCCTCGGTCGCCCCGCTGCAAAAGACGATCGATTCCGGGGCGCTCGCCCCGATGAGCGCCGCCACCTTCTCGCGTGCCCCCGAGACGGCCTCCTGCGCCAAAAGCCCCTCCCGGTAGAGCGTCGAGGGGTTGCCGATGAGGCCGTCCGGGAACTGCCGCCCGAACGAAAGGACCTCTGGACGGACCGGCATCGCCGCCGCGTGGTCGAGATAAATCCGATCTTCCATTCCTGCAGCCTCTTAAAACGTGATGACCGCTTCGGCGTCGACCGCGAGGTCGTTCAAGGTGAGCCCGCCCACGACCTGTCCCTCTTCGATGAAGTCGCCCCGTTCCATGCCGAGGAGCTGGGTGCTCTGCTCGCAGATGTAGATCTTTGCCCCGGAAGCGATCGCCTGATACATGATCTCCGAGAGTTTCGGGAAGTTCCCGACCTTGATCTCCTCCGCAGCACCCTTCTTGACGACCGTCACCCCCTTGATCATGAAGTAGATGTCGGCATCCATGTCCATGCTCCGCGCCGTCATCGCGAGGACGAACGGTGCGTACAGCCTCTCGGGGGTATCGGTGCCGCTGGTCTGAACATAAAGTATTCTTGCCATACGTCTCAGCCTCCTTTCCTGATCAGGAACGTGGTCTTCTCTCCGGCCTTCTCCTCGCCCACGATCTCGCGACCCATCTGCCGCGCCCGGACCCGGACGTCCACCTCGACCCTCAGGGTCCCGTCGCTTGAGAGCCGGTCCATTCCCTCTTCGAGCAGGATGACGGGCGCCCGGCAGCAGGCTCCCCCGGCATCCACGTAGCCTCCGGCGTCCATCCGATCACTTCGCCTCTACCGCTGCCGTCCTTCCCTTGCGCACGATGAGGGTTTTCACACCCGAGGCGACGTGCTCCTCCTCGATCGTATGCCCGCTCTCGCCGGCCCAGGCCCTGACCGCCTCGACGAGGTCCGGTTTGTCGGTCGTGATCTGCAGGATCTGGCCCGCATCGAGCGTTTCCATCTCTTCCTCGATAGAGAGCATGGGCGCCTGGCAGATGCCGACACAATTTACCGTCTTATCCGCGTACATTCATCTCACCTCACTTCATCTTCCTGATGGAGAACCGCATGGCTCCGTCATCCTTCTCGAACTTCACGATCTCGTGCCCCACCCGGTTCGCCCAGCGCCGGATATCCTCCTCCGCGGCGGGGTCGTCCGCCTCGACCAGGAGCACCTCGCCGACGTCAAGCTTCTCGATCGCCTCTTTGGTCATCGTGATCGGCATGGGGCAGTAGAGCCCGATGCAATCCACGACCGCCGCGGGTTTCTCTTCCTCTTCCATCTCTTCACCTTCCGTTGCGGGGCGCGCGTGGGGATCCGGGTACCGTGACGGGTCGGCGGCACGCTCCCGGATGCACCGGATGCTGCCCCATCGCATATAAGCGTTCCTCCGGAGATGCCCGGGGGGCGGGACTCGCGGAATCGCTTGAGAACGACCCTCCCGCTGATGAAAGCGTCCGGGGGTGCCCCCCTCCCTTCCCTCCGCAGGCTCGCGGGATTTTCCCGATACTGATCGTTGCGGCAACGATTCCAGCGCACACCGTTCTGCAGGGGAAGATCGGCGGATCCGGACGCCTGAAATTCCGTGTTTTTTCGCATAGTTTCCGCACTTCCCCGAAATATCCCCCTGGAATAACAAAAGGGGTAAAAAATTTGCTCATTTTTTAATTTGTGACTATTATTACCGAAAATTTTAAAAAAACCAAACGATAAGAAGATCCCTAATGTTCGTTCCGACCAAGTGTTTCTTTACGAAAGGTGTGGGCATCCACAAAGACAAACTGGCATCGTTCGAGCTGGCTCTCAGGCAGGCAGGCATCGAGAAGTACAACCTGGTCTATGTCTCGAGTATCTTTCCCCCGAACTGCCAGCTGGTCTCAAAGGAGGAGGGCTTGAAAGAGCTATCTCCAGGCAGCATCGTCTACGTCGTCATGGCCCGGAACGAGACCAACGAACCGAGCAGGCTTGTCTCCGCTGCTGTCGGCCACGCGATGCCCAAGGAGAGCAACGCCTACGGCTACCTCTCCGAGCACCACGCCTTCGGCGAGACGGAAGAAGTCTCGGGCGAATACGCAGAAGACCTTGCGGCAACCATGCTCGCGACAACGCTCGGGGTTGAGTTCGACCCCGACAAAGCGTGGCAGGAACGGGAACAGATCTACAAGGCGAGCGGCCGGATCATCAGCACGACCCACATCTGCCAGGCGGCGGAGGGGGTTATGGACGGCCGCTGGATGACGGTCCTCGCCGCGGCAGTCTTCCTCTAAGGGCCGCACTTCCGGGGGCGGCCGTTCCTTTTCCCGCGGCAGCCCCACCGGAGCGCTCTCCCGGGGAAGGAGCGCAAAACAAAATACCTCCCCGGACCCACACTGTATCCAGGTTTTTCATATGCGTCTACCAATACGGGCCGTAACCCCGGAAACCGAGTCTGCCGAGATCGTCGGCTGGGTGCACGAGGTCCGCGATCTCGGAGGACTCTCGTTCTTCCTGATCCGCGACCGGACCGGCATCATCCAGGTGACCATCCCGAAGAAGAAGGTCCCGGCAGAGATCCTCGATGTCGCCCGGAGCGTCTCGAGAGAGTCCGTGGTCAGGGTCCAGGGCACAGTCAAAGCAATCGAGAAAGCACCCGGCGGGCGCGAGATCGTCCCCGAGGAGCTTGAGATCATCAGCATCGCAGAGAGCCCGCTCCCGCTCGACGTCGCCGAGAAGGTGCCCGCCGAGATGGACACCCGGCTCGACTCCCGGTTCCTGGACGCGAGGAAACCGCGTGTCCGCGCCATCTTCTTCATCCGCTCGGCGGTGACCTGCGCCGCGACCGCGTTCCTCGCCTCCCGGGGCTGTGTCAACATCGCCACCCCGAAGATCGTCGCGGCGGCGACCGAGGGGGGTACGGAACTCTTCCCGATCGCCTACTTTGAGAAAGAGGCGTTCATGAACCAGAGCCCGCAGCTCTATAAGCAGATGATGATGGCTGCCGGGTTCGAGGGGGTCTTCGAGCTCGGCCCCATCTTCCGCGCCGAGGAGCACAACACCGTCCGGCACCTCAACGAGGCGACATCGCTTGACGTGGAGGTCTCGTTTGCCGACCACAACGATGTCATGGAACTTCTCGAAGACCTTATCGTGTATGTCTACGACTACGTGGCGATGAACTGTGCCGAGCACCTCGCGGAACTGGGCGTCGACCTCACGGTTCCGGCAAAGCCGTTCCCGCGTATCCCCTACGCGGAGGCGATCGAGATCGCGAACCGCACCGTTGAAGAGAAGATCGCCTTCGGCGACGACCTCTCCCCGGCGGCCGAGCGGGCGATCGGCGACGCGATCGGGGGCCACTACTTCGTCGTCGACTGGCCGACCGATATCCGGCCCTACTACGCGATGCCCTACCCCGACCGCCCCGAGTTCTGCAAGGCGTTCGACCTGATGCACCCGCGGATGGAACTCTCCTCCGGGGCCCAGCGTGTCCACGACCACGACCTCCTGGTGGAGCGGATCCGTGCGAAGGGCTTATCTCCCGAGAGTTTCGAGTTCTACTTGAAGACGTTCCGCTACGGGATGCCCCCGCACGCCGGGTGGGGGCTCGGCATCGAGCGCCTGGTGATGACGATGCTCGACCTCGGAAACATCCGCGAGGCGGTGCTCTTCCCGCGTGACCGGCACAGACTGACCCCATGACGTTGATAAGCAAGCGCCTGCCCACCACCGTGGTCGGGAGCTACCCGGTGGTGAAAGGCTCGGGCGTTCGCGCCCTCATGGACCCGCTGAAGCATGCGGTGGAGGTAGCGGTCGCCGACCAGGTTGCCGCCGGGATCGACATCGTCTCCGACGGCCAGGTCCGGGGCGACATGATCCGGGCCTTCACCTCCCACCTCCCCGGCATCCGCGGCTCTTCGGTCGTCGGGAAGGTCCAGCCGGCGCAGCGCCCCATCACGCTTGCAGATACGAAGTATGCCCTCTCGCGGCACCCGAAGGTGAAGGGGATCCTCACCGGCCCGAGCACGCTCGCGCACGGCCTTTCGATCGAGACCCCGTTCTACCGGAACAAGGACGAACTGGTCCTGGACCTCGCCCAGGCGCTTGCGGTCGAGGCGGGCTACATCCAGGACGCCGGGGTCACGCTCATCCAGATCGACGAGCCCATCTTCTCCACGGGGGCCGCAAACCTCGTCGTCGGCCGCGAAGCGGTGAACGCGATCGCAGGGAGGCTCCGGGTGCCGGTATGCCTCCACGTCTGCGGGAGCCTCGGGACGGTCATCGACGACGTTCTCAAAACAAACGTCGCCGTATTCGACTTCGAGTTTGCGAACAACCCCGGAAACCTTGAGGTGCTCTCGGAGAAAGACCTGCGCGGCCGGATGATCGGCTACGGGTGCGTGGACTCGGCCGATCCCGGCGTCGAGAGTGTCGAGACCATCAAAAAAAGGATCGAGGCCGGCATCGACGTATTCTCACCGGAATCCATGCTCGTCGACCCGGACTGCGGGCTGCGGATGCAGTCGCGAGATGCGGCGCTCGGAAAACTGAAAAATATGGTTGTTGCGGCGGGCGAGGTCCGGGCCGGGTATACCGGCTAGACCACCCTGCTCGTCGTCGAGAGCTCGAGCCCCTCCGCCGTGATATGGTAGGGAATCACCCGCTGCGGCACGTCCGAATCCCTGAGTTTTTCAATGGCGAGCGTCCGCTCGAACTCGTTGCCGTGGATCTGGTGCCTGAGGGTGAGGAAGACGTCTGCGGCACGCATCAACCGCGCCTCCTCGTGAGGAGTGTGCAGGCCGGTGTAGAGGATGTATGCAATGTTCGCGCCTCCCTCGATGAGCGCGCGGGTATCCTCGAGGACGAACCCGACGGCCGCATCGATGCCCCAGGCGGCGATCAGCGTGGAGAGCGAGTCCACGACGCTCCTTTCGCCCTGCATGGCCCCGGCCATCGCCGCGGCGTCCATGCCCCGTGCGTCGACCATCCCCTCCAGCGGCACGGTATCGAGCATCAGGTACGTACCTTTTCCCTCTCCTGCCTGCCAGAACTGCTGTGCCAGGAGTTCGAGACCGCTCAGGGGAGATCCGGAGATGATTATGCGGGAGCCCGGCGGAAATCCCCCGTCGAGTGCAAGATCCAGGCCCGCGATCCCTGTAGACTGTCTGATAGTGTCTGCCACGTCTGTACCTCGGTGGTGTGTCCTCGAAAGTAACTATTCGCCGCCAGTTCTTTAATATTACCCGGTCAGGTGCGGTCCTGCACGCCGCCGGCGTCGCAGTACGCCTCCCGGAGGCGCTTTCTGAGGAGCTTCCACCCGTTCACCCGGGGGAGCTCGCCGGCGAGGATGACCCGGCGGGGGACCTTGTAGCCCGCGAGGCGTTCGCGGGCGAAGGCGACGATCTCGTCGGGGGTGACACCTTCGCCCGAGGGGACCACCACGGCCACCGGCACTTCGCCCCGGTGCTCGTCGCTGCACCCGAAGACCGCCGCGTCGCGGACGCCCGGGTGCTGGACGAGGACGTCCTCGACCTCGGTCGGGTAGACCTTCCAGCCCGACATGACGATCATGTCCTTTTTGCGGTCGGTGATGTAAAGCATCCCGTCCGCGTCCAGGTGGCCGACGTCGCCGGTCAGGAACCAGCCGTCGGGGAGGAAGACGGCGGCGGTCTCCTCGGGCATCTGCCAGTAGCCGAGCGCCACCCCCGGCCCGCGGAGGGCAATCTCGCCGTCAACGCCGGGGCCGAGTTCCTGCGCGGGGTCGCCGGCATCGACGATCTTCACCTCCGAGAATCCGACCGGGGTGCCGACGCTCTTAAACTCGTCGGCGGTCGCGTAGTGCTCGGGGCGGATGGCGGTCCCGGTTCCGACGACGACCGTCTCGGAGAGGCCGTAGGCGTTGACGACGGGAATACCGAACCGCTCGTGGAAGGGTTTCCAGACCCCGGGCGTCAGGGGGCCGCCGCCGCTGATCATCGCCCGGGCGGTGGCGAGCGCCGCCTCGGTCCCCGGCGGGGTCTGGACGAGGGAGTGGATCACCGGCGGCATCCCGGCGACGATCGTGGCCCGGTACTCGCGGGCGAGGTCGAGGTAGCGGTCGAGATCGAACCGCTCCATGACGACGTAAGTCCCGCCGGCCCGGAGCGCGGCGATCCCCCAGCTGATGCCGACGTGCCCCATCGGGTAGATCCCGAGGTAGACATCCTCGTCGGTGATCCGGAGGACATCCCGCTCGGCATCCATCGCGGCGATCCAGTTCCCGTGGGTGAGCATGGCGCCCTTCGGCTTTCCCGTGGTGCCGGAGGTGTACTGGATCTGGCAGAGGTCGTCGAACCGGCAGTGGACGGGACGGCAGTCCGGCGGTGCCCGGAGGAGTTCGGACCAGGGGACGGCGGCGGCCGCCTCTCCGTCGACGGTGACGACCTGCCGGAGCGTCGGCGCCCGGTCCCGGATGCGGGCGACGAGCGCCGCACCCTCCGCGTCGGTGATGACGGCGACGGCACCTGCGTCGCGGAGGGCGTAGAGAACCTCGCTCTCCCGGTAGACCCGGTTCGTCGGGACGGCGACGGCGCCGATGCGCCAGAGGGCGAAGTAGCTCACCAGGTACTCCGTCGAACTGTCCAGGTAAATGCAGACACGGTCCCCGCGCCCGACACCGAGGTCGAGGAGGCCGCGCCCCACCCGACAGACCCGGTCGAGAAGTTCTGCGCGGGTGTAGGACTCTCCGGTGGAGGGGACGATGAGAGCGGTCTTTTTTGGGTTACAGGCGTTGGCGTCGAGAAACGTGGTGCAGTTCGGCATGGATAGACTCCGGGCGGCAGGTATGCGCTTTGATGTATATGCTTGTTCATGGGCCGGTAAATAGGTTGCCCCAGGGGATGTGATGCGCCGATCTTGGGGGGTGACGGCGTGATAGAGAGGTACGCCACCCGCAGATGCAAGGTGCGACCGGCCGAAGGGCAGGAGCTTGAGCCCGCAGATGCGAAATGTGGCAAACAGAGTAATCAAAACGGGAAAATATCACGGTGCGGTGGACCGTGGCATTATCGCCATTGGGGAGAGCGACTGGCCGGAGGGCAGGAGCTCGAGAAGAACGAAGTTCTTCGAGGGGCTGACGGGGGGAGCATCCCCCCTTCGCACCTGGCGGTGCTCATGCTCACTCCGTTCGCACTCCCCTTTGTCCCCACCCCCCTCGTGGCGATATCCCCCCGGAATCCGTGTCCGGGACACAATCGAGACTTCTCCAGAGAGGGTCACAACAAAGCCCGGACAAAAACAAAAGCAGATTACCAAAGAGGCAGATCGAGATATATGCAGAGCGACACGCTGCTCGTTCGCCCGGCCGCCGAGAACGACCTCGACGCCGTCCTCTCCCTCTATGCGCACCTGCACGATGCCGACGAGATGGTCGACGACCGTGCGCTCCGGACGGCCTGGGAGGATATCCTCGCCGACCCCCGGACCCGTCTCTTCCTCCTCGAATACGAAGGCGTGCAGGTCTCGACCTGCGTCCTGCACATCCTCCCAAACCTCACCCGGGGCGCACGCCCATACGGGCTCATCGAGAACGTCGTAACCCGCCGGGAGTTCCGGAACCGGGGGTTCGGCACGGCCCTCCTCACCCATGCGCTGGACCATGCGTGGAAAGAGAACTGCTACACGGTGATGCTTCTCTCCGGCCGTCGCGAACAAAACGTCTTTCGGCTCTACGAGAAGGCGGGGTTTGTCCGGGGCGTCAAGGAAGGGCTCATCGCCTACCCTCCACCGCCGGGCGGCCTATAACCCCCCACAATTCTGCTGTTGAGCACTTCCTCCGTCCGGCAGCCGCGTTTTGCCCGTGAGCGCGCACACCGGGCGGGAACAAAACCTGCAGGTATATTGCCCCGCACGTGAGAAGATGACTCATGGCATCCTCCGCTGTCGGGCACCCTTACGACCCCCGCTCTCCGTCGACGGCACGACGGGAAGTTATCGTCTTTCTGGTGCTTGCGTTTGCCCTGAGCAGTATCGGCTGGTTCTTTACGACCCGGAGCACGGCGGCGGAGGCGCTCCTCCTTTCCACCGTCTTCACGATGTGGTGTCCGGGTATCGCCGCCGTCGTAACGCGGCTCTATTGCCAGCGGAGCCTGGAGGGATTCGGGTTCCGGGTGGGAGAGGCCCGGTGGCAGATGGTCGCGATCTTCCTCCCCATCCTCGTCGGCCTCCTGATCTTCGGCCCGGTCTGGGCGAGCGGGATCGGGCCGTTTAACCATGAAGAAGCTGCAATGGTCTTCAGTATCGGGTTCATCCCGGTCTTTTTCGTCTCGATCGTCTTCAACCTCTTCGCTGCCGCCGGAGAGGAGATCGGGTGGCGCGGCCTCCTCGTCCCGGAGATGGCGAAGTTCATGGGGTTTACGAAGCTCGCTCTCCTCTCCAGCGCCATCTGGGCCGTGTGGCACTTCCCCCTGATCATCTTCTCCACCTACCACGGGGCAGGCCCGCTCTGGTACTCGCTCGCGGTCTTCGTTCCGTCGGTCATGGGCGCGGGGATCATCCTTGCCTGGCTCCGTCTCCGGTCGGGGAGCGTTATTGCGGCCGTTCTCTTCCACGGGTTCTGGAACTACTTCATCCAGCAGTTCTACCCGCTTCTCACGATGGAGACCCCGGAGTCGGTGATGATCACCGGGGAGTTCGGGTGGGCGGCCGCGGCGGTCTATATCCTCCTTGCTCTGGTCTGCTGGCACTTCCGGGGAACTGTCGAGTCCGGAGGGCCGGATACGTCTCCCGAACACGTAGAGCACGTGCAGCAGTCCTGAATACACAGAATCTCCAACGAGACAGGGAATGGGTGTGCGGAGCGCTCCGCCGTTCCGACGCCGAAAACGGTAGCCGGGTGGGCGGTTACGTTCCTCGCGGTCTGGTACGGCCGTCGGTGAGGGGGGGGAGTGTCCTCCTCCCTTCGCGACACACCGGAGAGGAACTGCTCTCTTGCCAAAAAAGTTCCCCGGGGGGGAATGTCCCCGGAGATCCGCTCACTGGTATTCCGGCGGCTGGATCTCTTTGGGCAGCCCGCCCTTGAAGTGCTGCTGCACCTTCCCGTAGTACTGCCGCAGCCGCTCGTTCATCGTCGCGTGCACCTTCTCCTGCGCACGGTCGAAGTGCGACGGGTTCACGAGGGAAGCACCCTCCCGCATGGCGAGCATGGCCGCCTCCCGGGCGAGCGCCTCGAGATCCGAGCCGACGAACCCCTCGGTGTCGGTCGCGATCTTTTTGAGGAGACGGTCCCGTGCCGGGTCGTCGAGGGCCACCTTCTGCTGGGAGAGGAGGTCGACGAGTTTCTTCCGGCGGACGTGGCCCGCGAGCCCTTCGTCGTCGCTTGCCGTAATAGCGGCGCGGGGACCCCTCACGTCCTCGATGGTCACCTGGTGGTTGGCTCCCACGGCGAGAACCAGGTCTTCGAGTTCGTTCTCCGTGAGTCCCTCCGTCAGGTCCACGAGTTCCTCGATCGTCGAGCCCTCGACGGGCATGTAGCGGGTGTGGATCGCGAGGATCCTCTCCCGGTCGTCCCGCCCGGGCTCGCCGATGTAGACGAGCCGGTCGAACCGGCCGGGCCGGAGAAGCGCCGGGTCGACCATGTCGGGACGGTTGGTCGCACCCATCACCACCACGCCGCGGAGCTCCTCGAGGCCGTCGATCTCGGTCAGGATCTGGTTCAGGACGCTCTCGATCACGTGCGACTCGGTGCCGCCGCCCCGGGCCGGGGCGAGGGCGTCGAGTTCATCGAAGAAGATGATCGACGGCGCCACCTGCCGGGCCTTCTTGAAGATCTCGCGGACCGCCCGCTCGCTCTCGCCGACCCACTTCGAGAGGAGCTGGGGACCCTTGACCGGCACGAAGTTCGCCCCGCTCTCGCTTGCGACCGCCTTTGCGATGAGAGTCTTTCCTGTTCCCGGCGGGCCGTAGAGGAGAACGCCCTTCGGAGGCTCGATACCGAGGTTCTCGAACCGCTCCCGCTGGGTGAGCGGATACTCCACCGCCTCGCGGATATCCTGCTTCGCCTCTTCGAGTCCTCCTACGTCTTCCCAGGCGGTGTGGGGCACTTCGAGGAGGACCTCCCGCATGGCGCTCGGGCCCACGTCGCGGAGAGCGTCGCGGAAGTCCCGGGCCTGCACCTCCATCTTCTCGAGGATCTCGGGGGGGATCTCGTCGGCTTCGAGATCGATCTCGGGGAGGTAACGCCGCAACGCCTTGATCGCAGCCTCACGTGCGAGGGCGGCGAGATCCGCCCCGACGAACCCGTGGGTCTGCTGGGCGACGTCGCCGATCGCCACGTCGTCGGCAAGCGGCATGCCGCGGGTGTGGATGTGGAGCACCTGGACCCGGTCGTCTTCCGACGGGACCCCGATCTCGATCTCCCGGTCGAACCGTCCGGGACGGCGGAGAGCCGGGTCGATGGCGTCGAGCCGGTTCGTGGCCCCGATCACCACGACCTGCCCCCGCTCTTCGAGCCCGTCCATCATCGTGAGGAGCTGGGCCACCACGCGCCGCTCGACCTCCCCGGTCACCTCTTCCCGCCGGGGAGCGATCGAGTCGAGCTCGTCGATGAAGATGATCGCGGGTGCATGCTGCCGGGCATCCTCGAAGACCTCACGGAGCCGCTGCTCGCTCTCGCCGTAGTACTTCGAGATGACCTCAGGCCCCGCGATCGAGATGAAGTGAGCGCCGCTCTCGCTTGCGACCGCCTTTGCGATGAGGGTCTTACCCGTTCCCGGCGGGCCGTAGAGGAGGACGCCCTTCGGCGGCTCGATCCCGAGCTTTCTAAAGATCTCCGGGTGCCGCATGGGGAGTTCGATCGTCTCGCGGACACGCTGCAGCTCGCCCTTGAGACCGCCGATATCCTCGTAGCTGATCCGTTTCACGCCCTCGAATCCGGCCGCAGGCTTCTCGGAGAACTCGATCTTCGTGTTCTTGGTGATGATCACGGCGTTCTCCGGCTCGACCACCACCGCCTTGAACGCGACGAGCTGGGGCTGCATGAACGGGAGCCCGGCCTGGATCGGCACGGAGTCGTTTTTGACGACCGGAAAGTCGATCAGCTTGTTGACGACGCTGCCGTAGTTGATGGGGAGTTGTTTCGGGAGGTCTTCGGGAGGCGCGAGCACCACCCTTTTTGCCTCGGCTTCCTCATCGAGCGTCTTTATCTTTACCCGGTCTCCTATGCTCGCACCGGTATTGAGCCGGGTAAAATTATCGATCCGGACCTTACCCTGGTGCCAGTCGTTAACCATGGCACGCCAGACCTTGGCCACGGTGCGGCGCTTTCCTTCGATTGCAACGAGGTCTCCCGGGTTGAGCCTGAGCTGCAACATGGTATCGGGGTCAAGCCGTGCCTTGCCTGCCCCCTGATCCTCCGGATAAGCGCTATCTACCTTCAAGTATATCTCGGGCATTACCTCTAGTTCTTATATTTCGGGG
>JASGMC010000065.1 GCA_030156625.1 Methanoculleus sp. | reverse complement strand
CGCCAACCTGAGTAAACGAGAACGTGCAGTCAGGGAGTGCATCAAAGCCGGGCGGGTGCAATATTTCATCATCCATCAGTCGTTTGACGAAACCGCCAATCAGTTGCGCGATATGGGGATGAACTAGTCATACAGGGCCATATCGGGTTTTGAACCGCCGCCGTGTCCGTGATATGGCGGTCCCGGGTTCGAAGCCCTCCGGGCCGACTCCCGCCTCAAAAAAGGTACAGAGCGTATCCCCTCATCTCGGCGACGGATCGAAGGAGGCGTCCTCGTCTTCCGGACACCCCTCCTCACGCCGGCGGCCGCACCCGCCGATCCGAATCGTCTTCCCGTGCACCAGGGCGTCGGCGACCTTCGCCCGCGCCTCGTGGAGGTCGCGCCAGAGGGTCTTTCTGGAGACGCCGAGGGCAACGGCGGCCTCCTCCTGCTCAAGTCCCTGGAGGTCGACAAGCCGGAGGGTCTCCACTTCCTCGGGGAGGATGACGACAAACTCGTCGGGACCCCCGCAGAGGGGGCCAAAACAGCGAAACGCTCCCCGATCCCCGATGATCCGGCGGACCCGGGGGCGGCCCCGCTGGCGGCGGCCGCGCCCCTCGCCGGGCTCTCTCTCGTTCATGGTATCATCTCTGGAGAAGAGCTCCGTCCCACATGCAGATAGTGCCTTCGCTCCGGCACCGGCCGTTACCACCGGCCGCGTGCCCGGCCGCCACGGCCAAAGCCGCGACCGCATCCCCACGGGATACCGCCCCGGCCGATGCCGCGAAGCACTGGCGTGGAAGATTCGCCTTCCGCCGCCGGCGTCCCGGGCAGGACGCACCGCCCCCGGCGGCCGCCCGTCATCGGGCCGCGGCCGGCCGGTCCGGTTCCATCAAATCCTGGCATGTTGTATCACCTCAATTAATACACATATGTGTAAAAATATATTAAAGTATTTTTCCCGGCAATGGTGGGGCCCCGGGATGTGGCGGTCTAGCTGGTTATGGCGTCGCCCTGATTAGGCGGGGTCACAATCAGCTAGACCACAGTCTCCGGCAGGGCAACCTATATCCCGCGCCCCGCACCCTCCCCGAGCATGCCCGCCGGTGAGCCGAACTGGAGGAGGAGCTTTCCGGCCGACCTGGTCGCCGGGGCGACCACCGCCCTCGTCGGCATACCGCAGGTGATGGGGTTCGCTCTCGTCGCCGGGATCAACCCGCTTTACGGCCTCTATACCGCCGGGTTCGCGACGGCGATCGCGGCGCTCCTCACCGGCTCCTCCTACCTCAAGGTGATGCTCTCAAACGTCCTCGCGGTCTCGATCTACTCGGTCCTCGCCCCGGTCCCCGCAACCGACGTCCCGGCCACCCTTTTTGTCCTGACGCTCCTTGTCGGACTCTTTCAGCTCGGGTTCGGGCTCGTCAAGGCGGGCAGCCTGACCCGGTTCGTCTCGAACGCCGTCCTCACCGGGTTCGTCACGGGAGCAGCGCTCCTCATCGTCCTCGGTCAGCTCGGGAACCTCACCGGCTACCAACTCCCGAGGGAAGCGATCCGGATCCTCGCCGTGCCCGACCTCCTTCTCCACGCGGGCGAAATCCAGCCGCAGGCGCTCGCGGTCGGCATCCTCACCATCGCCCTCGTCCTCGCCTTCAGGCGGGTGCCGCACCTCAGTTCCGTCGCCCTCCTCCTCCCGGTCATCATCGCAACCCTCCTCGTTCTGGCCGCATTCCCGGAGGTCGCGCTCGTCGGCGATATCGCCGCGATCCCCGCCGGCTTCCCGGTCCCGGCTGTCCCCGACCTCGCCCTCGCGCCCGGATTCCTCGTCCCGGCGCTCGCCCTCGCCATCATCGGGCTCGTGATGACCGTCGGGATCACGGAGACGACCCCGGAGCCCGACGGCACCATCGCCGACGTGAACCGGGACTTCTCGGGACAGGGGGTCACGAACATCCTCTGTAGCTTCCTCCAATGCGCACCGGCGAGCGGGTCGCTTTCGGCGACGGCGCTCAACGTCGCCGCAGGGGCAGAAACCCGGATGGCCAACCTCATCTCCGGCGCCCTCGTCGGGGCGGTCGTCGTCCTCGCGGGACCGCTCGCGGAACTGATCCCGCTCCCGGCCCTCGCCGGCATCCTGGTTCTCATCGGGATCGAACTCATGTACCAACCCCGCGAGATTGCCTGCATCTGGAAATACTCCCGTCCCGGGCGCTGGGCCATGGTCGCCACCTTCGTCTCCACCCAGGTCCTGCCGCTCCAGTACAGCATCTACGTCGGCGTCTTCCTCTCGCTTGCCATCTACCTGGTCACCTCCACACGGGAGGCGACCGTGGTCCGCCTCATCCCGGTGGCCGGGGGGATGTTCCGGGAAGAACCGGCGCCAAAACGGCTCCCGGGCGGCCGCCTCACCATACTCTCGATCTCCGGCAGCGTCTATTTCGCCACCCTCCGGGCGATCGAGCGGTCGCTCCCGTCCCCGGAGGGGGCAGAAGGCGCCGTCGTGATCCTCGCTCTCCGGGGAAGGGTCGAGGCCGGAACCGGGCTCTTTCGGATGCTGGAGCGCTACGCCCGGCAGGTCGAGGCCAGGGGGAACCGGCTCATCCTCGCCGAGGTCGACCCCCGGCTTCTTGCGGGCCTCGAAGGGACCGGGGCGGCGGAGGCCATCGGCCACGAGAACGTGTTCCTCGCGACGCCGGTCGTCTGGGAGTCGCTCATGGAAGCGATCCGGGCGGGGGAGGCCGGGGAGTGAGACCCCCCGCCCGGAAAACTCTTTCTTCCGGAGCGTCCATACCTTCCTCGTGAATATGACCGCCGAGAGCCTCTCCCCCCCCGCCCGGATCGCGATCGTCGGGGCGGCGGTCGTCATCGTGCTCGCGGGGATCCGGGTGGCCACCTCGATTCTCGGCCCGTTCCTCGTCGCCGTCTTCTTCGCCATGATCACCGCGCCCGTCATGACATGGCTGACCCGCCGAGGGGTGCCGCGGGTCCTCGCCGCCGGGACCGTGGTCGCGGGGCTCGTCGCGCTCTTCGTCGGGACTGCGGCCTTCCTCGGTGCGGCCCTCACCGGATTTCTCTTCTCCCTGCCCCGGTACGAGGAGGCGCTCGAGGCACAGGCCGCCGTCCTCACCGAATACGGCATCGATCCCGCGAGCATCAGCATATGGGATTACATCGACCTGGGATACGTGATCCAGCAGGTTGCCGGACTCGCACAGGAGCTGGGGAGCATCACCTTTGACGCCTTCATCGTCTTCATCGCGGTCGGGTTCCTCCTCCTCGAAGCGCCCCGGCTTACGGCCTGCCTCGCGCGGCACCTGGGGCCCGATAACCCTCATCTCCGGCACATCTCGCAGTCGGGCCGGATCCTCATCGATTACGTGGTGGTCAGGACGAAGGTGAACCTGATCACCGGCGTCGGGACCGGGCTCTTCCTCGCTCTCATCGGGGTCGACTTTGCGGTGCTCTGGGGGTTCATCGCCTTCGTCCTGAGCTATGTCCCCTACATCGGCCTCGCTGCAGCCGCGATCCCGCCCACCCTCCTCGCTCTCATCGAGTTCGGGCCGGCAGGGGCTATAACCGTCATCGTCGTCATCGCCCTCATCGACGCCGCCGCCGAGAACCTCGTCCTTCCCCGGATGGCCGGGCGGGAACTCAACCTCTCGCCGTTCGTCGTCCTCTTCTCCGTCGTCTTCTGGGGATTCGTCCTTGGGGCGGTCGGGATTTTCCTCGCCATACCGCTGACGATCGCGGTGAAGCTCCTCCTCGAGAGCTGGGAGGAGACCCGGTGGATTGGAGAGATGATGGGCAACGGGGACCGGGAGGAGTAGGCCGCGCCCTGCACCGGGCCGACCGCAGGAAATATATAGCCTCAATTATATTTTCGGCTGCATGCCAATTGCAGTGGAGGATCTATGAGCGATCTGATTGCCATCGCCTACGATGGCGAAGAAACCGCGTTCAGGGTCAGGGACAGGCTTGTCGACCTGACAAAGGAATACGTCATCGAACTGGAGGACCTGGTGGTCGTCGTCCACCACCGGGACGGGAAGACCGAGATCAAGCAGGCCACCAACCTGGCCGGCATGGGGGCGCTCTCGGGCGCCTTCTGGGGACTGCTGATCGGCCTGATCTTCTTCGCGCCGATCTTCGGGCTCGCCATCGGCGCGATCGCCGGGGCACTCGCCGGGCGTTTCTCCGACTACGGCATCGACGACAGGTTCATCAAAGAAGTCGCGGAGAACGTCAAGCCGGGCAACTCCGCGATCTTCCTGCTCGTTAAGAAGATGACGCCGGACAAGGTGGTCGACGCCATCAAAGAGTACGGGGGCCATGTCATCCGGACGTCGCTCTCGGAGACGGAGGAAGCGAACCTCCGCGACGCCTTCGGTGCCGGGACGGCGGCGACGGCCGAGGTTCCGCCACCCACCGCGTGAGCGGCCGGGTGAAGGCGGTTGCCCTCCCCGGTACGGCAGCCCCACGGAGAGCAGCATGCGGGGGGCCGGCCGGGTGACGGCCGGAACCTTTTTCTCATTCGCCCCGGAGAGGGGGCGCCATGCTTGAGAAGATGGCAACAGGTTCGGGAGACGTCGTCGGGTTCCGGTTCGACGGCGAGATGACGGCAAAAGGCTACGACGGGACGCTGATCCCGGCGCTTGAGGAGGCGGAGAGAAGCCACCCGACCCTCCGGATACTCTTTCATATCGTGAACTTCCACGGCTGGAAGTCGCACGGGCACTGGGAGAACCTCAAGGACTGGCCGGGGATGGAGAAGGTCGACCGGATTGCGATCGTCGGCGGGGAGAAGTGGGAAGAGTGGATGAACCACCTGCCGGGACTCTTTGTGGGCTTTACCGGGATAGACGTGCGCTACTTCACCGACGACCACCTGGCGGCAGCCCTCGACTGGCTGCGGGAGCCGGTGGCCGCCGAGGAGGCCGCTGTTGGGATGGGATAGCGGCATCGGGGCGCGAACGACTTCCTCCCGGGGGAACGGGCAACCCTTTTTCATCCCCCGCGACCCATCGGTGATCAGGCAGACAGCGATCCCATGCGCTATTATAAGAATATTATATTCGAGAAACCCCTGCCGAAAGAGATTCGGCGGCTCGATCTTCTCCCGGCGGACCTCCACTTCCACACCCGGCACTCCGACTCCGCCACCCGCGTGCGGGACGCGCTGAAACTCGCGGCCCGGCGGGGAGTCGGGCTTGCGATCACCGACCACAACCAGATCGGCGGCGTGGCTGAGGCACAGCGGCAGGGAATCCGGGTTCCCCTCGTTCCCGGGATCGAGGTCAGCGCCAACGACGGGCCGCACATCCTCCTCTACTTTTATTCGGCGTCCGACCTCAAGGACTTCTACCGGCGCCACGTCGAGAGAAACAGAAGGAACGGACCTTTCACCGCGATACGCCTCGATACACCCGATATCCTCGATCGCCGGGAGGGCTACGCCTGCATCGCCGCCGAAGCGCACCCCTGCGGCTACGCCTTCTTGAACCGGGGGGTGCAGCGGTGCGTCGCCGGCGCGTGCATCGGCGAAGAAGTCTTCTCGCGCCTCGACGCCCTCGAGGTGATCTGCGGCGGGATGGCCCGGTCCCACAACCTGAGAGCGGCCGGGCTCGCCGTCACCCACGGTCTCGGGCGGACCGGCGGGACCGACGGCCACCTCCTTCACGAGCTCGGCGGAGTCGTCACCTGCGCCGAGGCCGATACCGTGGAAGAGCTCCTGGACGCCATCCGGGCGAGAAAGACGGTCGTCATCGGCCGTGAACGCCCGCTCGTCGAGAAGGCGGTGATGGGGACCGCGGTCCTCCCGCACCACCTCCCCTACACCGTCCCCATCCTCCAGGCCCGCTGGGAACAGAGCCTCCCCCGGATCAGGAAGTTCGTCCAGGGCCGGCTGAACCGGTGAAGGATCTCACCCGAGCGGCGAGAAGAGACGGGAGACCGACTCCTTCACCCGGACCCTCCGGGACCGTGCCTGGTAGTCCTCCGGTGTGATCTCGGTGGAGAGGGCGAGATCTTCCTCGAACGCCCGAGCAAGATCGGCCCCGACGGCTGCATCGTAGAAGAAGGCGTTTGCCTCGAAGTTCAGCCGGAAACTCCGGACGTCCCAGTTCGCGCTCCCGACCGAACCCGCTTTTTTGTCGACGACGATCGTCTTAGCGTGGAGGAACCCGTCGTCGTAGGTGTAGGCCCGGACCCCGGCATCAAGCAGGTCGCCGATGAACGAGAGGGTCGCCCAGTAGACGAACGGGTGATCGGGCCTGCAGGGGATCATGATCCGGACGTCGACCCCGGAGAGCGCCGCGAGGCGCAGGGCGTCGGTGACGCTCTCGTCCGGTATGAAGTAGGGCGTCTGGATGTAGACCGACTCCCGGGCGGAGTTGATAAGCTTGAGATACCCCTCCTTTATCGGGTTCCACCGGGTATCCGGGCCGCCGGAGACGATCTGGATGGGCATCGTGCCGGGAACGTCCCCGTCGGGGAAGTAGCGCGCCTCGAGGCGCGAGTGCTCGCCGGTTGCGTAGTTCCAGTCGAGGAAGAACCGGAGCTGGAGCATCCGGGCGGCCTCTCCCGTGATCCGGACGGCGGTGTCGCGCCAGCGGCCGAGCGGTCCTTTCCCGAGATACTCATCCCCGATATTGAACCCGCCGATGAACCCCACGGTCCCGTCGATGACGGCAATCTTTCTGTGGTTGCGGTAGTTGAGCCGGTAGATCGAGGGGAAGAAGACCCCGAGCTTCCCGCCGGCATCCGTCAATTCCTCAAAAGCCTCCCGCGACCCGCCCCCGGCCCGCGACCCCATCGCATCGAAGAGGAGGCGGACCTCGAGGCCCTCCCGGGCCTTCTCTGCGAGGGCACGGACGACCGCCTGCCCGAGGGCGTCGTCGTTGACGACGAAGTACTCCAGGTGGATGTGGTGGCGTGCCATGCGGATCGCGGCAAAGAGTGCGTCGAACTTGTCCTCGCCCCGGATGTAGACGTCGACCCGGTTCCCCTCGGTCAGGCACGCACGGTTGTTCCTGAGGAGGAGGAAGATCGTATCGCGGAACTCCTCCGCCTCCGGGGTGGTGAACGAGTGGCGGCGAGCTGCGAGCGCACGGTGCTGCTCCTCGAGGGTCTCCTGGAGGAAACAGCGATCTTCCTGCTCCTTGACGACGAACATCCTCTGCCGGGTGTAGTTCTGCCCGAGGAGCAGGTAGAGCACAAAACCGACGGGCGGCAGGAAGAAGAGGACCATCAGCCAGGCCGTCGTCGCTGTCGGGTTTCTCCGCTCGAAGAAGACGATCGTGACGGCGAATATGATATTGAGGGCCAGGATGAACCCTATTGAGAGTTCCAGCTCCATTTAAAAGACCCCCCTGCCGCGACAGGATATTGCCGCCTATCACGCACAGGGGTATATACATATACCCACCGGCGTACCACCGCCGACCAGCCATACCTTTTTTTCTTTGGAGGCCCATAGGGGCACCCATGCTTGACCGGATGAAGGAAAGTTCAGGAAGTGTTCTCGGGTTCCGGTTCGACGGGAAGTTGAGCGAGAGCGACTATGCCACCATTCTGATCCCGGAACTCGAACGAGCTATGCAGAACCACCGCAACGTCCGGATCCTCTTAAAGATCGAGGGGTTCCGCAGCTGGAGGCCGGGAGAGGGCTGGGATGCCTTCAGGCAGTGGCCGGGGCTGGAGCGGGTCGACCGGATCGCCGTCGTCGGCGGAGAACGGTGGCGGGAATGGATGAACCACCTGCCGGGGCTTTTTGTCGGTTTTACCGGGATCGACGTGCGCTACTTCCCGGAGAACCGTCTCCGGGACGCCTGGGGCTGGCTCCGGGAAGGGCTCGTGGTCCTCCCGGTCCCTGAATGAGGTTTTGGGTAGCCGCCCTCCTTCGACCGATCCAGACGTGGCCGCAATCGAGGCGGGCATGGCGAAAGAGCAGGCTCCGCAGCCTGCAGAACCATCCTACATCGACGAGCTGGAGAGACTTGCCGGGCTTCGGGATAAAGGGATCATCACCGAGGAAGAGTTCCAGGCCAAAAAGCAGCTCCCTGGATCGTAGGTCCGGAGATTCCGGAATGGACAGCCCCCTAATGACGGTCGTATCTGCAGGAGGGAGGTAGCCATGCCCGCTCCGTCCCGCCTCGCATCCCTCACCCGGGTCGTCATCGTCGCTGCCGTCGTCGTCACCGGCATGCACCTCGGCGCCGCGGTTGTAAGCCCGGTGCTCGTCGGGTTCATCCTGGCTGTCGTCGTCACGCCGACCGTGCATCGCCTGGAAGAGCGTGGGCTGCCCCGGATGGCAGGGGTGCTGGCGATGGTCGGGGTGATTGCCGGTGTTGCCCTGCTGCTCGTCGCACTCCTGAGCCTGTCGCTTGTCGAACTCGACAGCGCGCTGCCTGCCTACCAGGACCTTCTGCGAGCACAACTCCAGGGGCTGCAGTCGTGGTTTGCAGACCTGGGGATTCCGGTATCGGTGCAGCCGCCCGAACCACCGAACGGCTCCATGTTTATCCCGCCGCTCTGGGAGATACTTGCTGAACTCTCTGTCCTGGCCATCGATTTTCTGGTCATCCTGATCGTAACGGTCTTCATGCTCCTGGAGGTAGCCTCTTTCCGGGGGAAACTCGTGCAAAGCCTGGGATCCGACGCTATGGCGGAACTCGACCGCTCCGCGAGTGGCCTTGTTGCATATGTGTCTTTGCGCACCAAAAGCGGGCTTGCGACCGGTATCGCTGTCGCGATTCTCCTGTCGCTCCTCGGGATCGATGCCCCGGCGCTCTGGGCGGTCCTGATCGTCGTGCTCGGCTACATCCCCTACTTCGGGCTGCCTATCGCATCAGTGCCGCCCATCGGACTTGCCTGGCTCCAGCACGGCCTCCCGGGGGCACTTGCCGTTGCGGTCGGCATCTTTATCGTCGACGTTCTCGCCCGCCGCTTTCTCCTGCCGTACCCTGCCGAGCGGGCGCTCCGAATCTCCCCACTGGCGATCATACTCTCGGTTCTCGCCTGGACGCTGGTGCTCGGCGTCCCGGGGCTGTTTCTGGCAGCTCCTCTGACTCTGCTTGTAAAGGCGGTGCTGTCGAGTTCGGAAGAGACACAATGGATGGCGATACTGATGGAGCAGTCCGGGGATGCCAGGAGTCCTGGAAAACCCTCCACGGACCGATAGGCTACATGCCCCAAAATGTAATATATCGGCAATAATAATGCAATCCGCCGAACCCTGCGATCGAACTCAAAAATATCCCATAAACGCCGTCTAAGAGGTGATTGGGCTGTTGATGGAGCGGACCTGATGCATGCCGGGACCGGTCGGCCGGTGCGGGAACCGGGAGGCCGGAACAGTCGAACCCGTGCAGTAAGGAGAGCGCTCTTCCTGACTCTCCTGCTCGCAGTACTGGTGGGCACCACGACCGCCCAGATGCAGGAGAATGCCGGTGTTCAGGAGCTGACCGGGAGAATAGAGCCCGGTCAGGCAATCTTCTACGATTTCCCCGGCCTGCAGGCAGGAGAGAGCCTGTACGCCTATGCGGAGGGAACCTCAGGAAACCTTGACCCGTTCCTCGCCGTAGCGACCCCGGATCTCAACACGAGCCAGGTGCGTAACGAATTCGCAATCGAGGTGAACAGTTCGCTTGCAGCGGGGCAGGACCCGCTCAGGGTGATCCCGGAGACCGCCGGCCGGTACTTCCTCGCCTGGAACGACGATACGAACGGCACCTACGACTCCGCCCTGCAACACCGCATTCCCGCCGACGGCGACTATCTCCTGATCGTGATCGGCTCCCCGGCAAAACGCCAGCAGACCTTCGGAGACTATCGCCTCCTGGTCGGGATCGACGCCCCGCAGGTGCTGACCGGCCAGGCCGAACCGGCCGGAGCCGCCATCGCGATCCTGAACGCTTCCGCCTCGAGAATGCGCGTCGGCGTCCGGGAAGTGACGGGGAACCTCTCCGCCAACATATCGTCGACCTTCTACACCTTGAGCCCGGTAGAGACGAACGACACCTTCTACGCCTTCATCGAAGCGACCTCCGGGAACCTGACCCCGGCGATGGTCCTGCGGGACTACGGCGGCAAGCCCCTCGCAGCGGTGGCTCCCGCAACGGGGACGACGAGCGCCACGCTCCAGTACACCTTCTCCGGCGCCAGCAGCAACAACCGGCTGGAGGTGCTCTCAAGCCCGCTGAACGGGGCCAACACGACAGGAGACTTCCGCCTGCTGACCGGCCTGAACGCCCCCGGCGTGCTCGCGGGCAACGAGTCGCCCGGAGGCCGGCCCGTCCTGCAGGAGCCCATTCCTGTCAAGGTCGGCGTCCAACTCGACCAGATCACCAGCGTGGACCAGGTCAGCGAGAACTTCGCCGCGGTGGCAAATATCTGGATGGAATGGACCGACCCTGCCCTGACATTCAGCCCGGACGAATGCGGATGCCGGGTCAAGATCTATCGAAGCATCGACGATTTCGTCGAGGCCGAGGGTTCACGGTGGCCGGAGTTTACGCTCTACAACCAGCAGGCGCAGCGCTGGACGCAGAACCAGATCATCGTGGTGCAGCCCAACGGCACCGCCACCTACTTCGAGCACTTCTGGACGACCCTGCAGGCGCCGGACTTCAACTTCAGGACCTACCCGTTCGATACCCAGGATTTCTACCTCCGCATCGACTCGCTCTACCCTGAAGAACTTTACATTTATGAGTCCTGGCCGGAGAAGACCGCCGTCGGCACCCAGCTCGGGGAGGAGGAGTGGTACATCACCTCGAGCGACACCAACATCAGCACGGTCGAGATCACGACCGAGAACTCCCGCTACTCATTCCACTTCGAGGCGGCCCGTCACCTGACCTTCTACATTCTCCGCATCCTGCTGCCCATCCTGATCATCATCATCCTGACCTACATCACGTTTCTCCTCAAGGACTATGGCAAGCGGGCCGAGATAGCCAGCGCCAATCTGCTCCTCTTCATCGCGTTCAACTTCACCATCGCCGGCGACCTGCCGCACCTCGGCTACCTGACCTTCCTTGACACCATCCTGGTCGCCACCTTCGTCATCACCGGTGCAACCGTCGCCTACAACCTCTACCTGAGATGGCTGGCGACGGAGGCAGAGAAAGAGATCGCCGAGCGGATCGACCGGGTGATGGTCTGGTTCTACCCGGCCGCGTACGTCGCTGCGCTCATTCTCGCCTTGCTGCTCTTCTGAGCACGGCGCCGCTGCCGCACGCATATTTATGTATCGACGGCCAATGCACTGGCATGAACTGCCCGGTCTGCGGGGGAGACTGCATCGAGGACGCTCCCACGCTCCTTGCACGCCTGCCGCACGCTTTCACCCCCTGCCCCGACTGCATGGGGCTCACCTATGACAAGCGCGCCCCGCCCCCCGACCTCTCTCCCGCCGAGCCCTGCCCCTCCTGCGCCAAGCGGTTCATCGACGAGGTCTTCGCCCACATCTACCGGGTGATGGCCGCTGAGGGAGACCTTGCCGGGACCGAACCCCTCGCCGCCGCGGGGACGCCGCTCGTCCACCCCGGATTCGCCATGCGCTCGCCCCCCTATCTCCCGCCCGATTCACTCGTCCTCCTCTCCCGCTCGGCCGGGGAGCGGGCGGCCGCCCGCCTGGTCGCCGAAGTCCCGGAGGTCCGGGGGGTCGTCAGGACGGGTGCCGGAGCACCGGGAATCAGCGACACCGACGCGGAGCCCGCCGGGCATACCCTCCTTGCCGGGTGCGACGTCCGGGCCGACGTCTTCCCCACCCGCGCGGGACCCGTCGCTGTCTACAAACAGCAGTCGGTCCTGCACGTCGAGTTCCCCCGGGGCCGCGACGAAAAGATCCTCTCGCTCGAGCGCGAGATAGATCGATACCGCCCCCGGACCTTCGTCGACGCCTGCTGCGGCGCCGGCACCCTCGGCCTCGCCGCCGCCCGGGCGGGCATCCCGCGGGTGATTGCGAACGACGCCTGGTACGCGGCGGCTTACTGGACCGCCTGCAACCTCCGGGTGAACCGGGAGTTCCTCGGGATCGAGGAAGTGACGATGCACCGGTCTTGCGACGGCCTCCGGCACCGGCCGGTCGCGCGGGACCCCGTCCCGGTAGCCAGCGCCTCCGGGACGCAGGAGATCGAGGTCTACCAGGGCGATCTGCGGCTGCTTCCGGCCGTCCTCCCG
Organism: Methanoculleus sp.; assembly: GCA_030156625.1. Taxonomy (GTDB): domain Archaea; phylum Halobacteriota; class Methanomicrobia; order Methanomicrobiales; family Methanoculleaceae; genus Methanoculleus. The sequence goes on along the minus strand of JASGMC010000065.1, from coordinate 381 downwards.
CCCGAAATCGACCTTGCCGCCCTCGACCTCTTCGAGAAGGCGGACGGACGCAAGGTCGAGGAGATCACCCGGGCCTGGCGTGCCCGGGTGGGCGGAGCTATTTTTATCCCATAGACTCCAGTATATACGGGGACTAGCCCGGGTGGCTCGGCGTCACCTGTCACCCGAAACCGCCGTTAGCGGGGGGCGAAGTCTGAGGAAGGCCGCAGCGGCCTGCAGGATCCTCTGCGTCCCGACTGAGAAGCCTCGTCCCATGAGGTCGGCGGAGAGGGATCAAAGCCCCGGAGGGGGCGGCGACCTTTTGCCGCGGGTACCGGTTCAGGCCCGGAAGGGAGCAGACTTACCGTGGACGTTCGGCGCCCATGGGGTTGCGGGGTGGAG
>JASGMC010000064.1 GCA_030156625.1 Methanoculleus sp. | reverse complement strand
ACTCATTCAGACTTCGCGTTCTTCGCGCCTTCGCGTGCGTCGGGAGATAGGTGTATCTGGAGATTATTCACCCTCCGGAAGAGGGTTTCAACAAAGCCGATTTTTTGAGATTATCGGCGAAGCAGCAAAGCATGTTCCGGATGATTTCCGAAACGAACACCCGGAGATTCCCTGGAGAAAGATATCAGGGCTCCGGGATCGGCTGATCCACGATTATCCCGGCGTGAACTTGAAATACGTCTGGACTCTGGCAACAGTGGAAATACCTGTTCTGCACCGGCAAATCGGAGAGATTCTCGGCGATCTGGAGTAAACGTTACCTTTACCGGTACTTCAGCAGCTTCGTCATGAACTCCTCGCGGGTGAGGCCGGCCGCCACGTTGATCGGGTTATACCCCGACAAAAACAAACATTTTTGTTGGACTATAACCAGCAAAATGTATGCTCCCGGTCCTCCCGCGTCACCGGGAGAAGAGCACGGTCCCCGTCTCCGCTGCCCGGCGGGTGAGGGGACTGCCTCCGGCGCCATGTTCACGTCCGGGGCGCCAGTCGACGACCGGCTCAGCGCTACCACCATCCCTCAATCGCCTCCCAGCCCCTCCTTGACCGCCTCGTCCGGGAGCGTCCCGGAAGCGCCGGACCCCACCGTCCCGGGTGTCGCGACGATGAGACCCGGTCGACCTGCACGCCCCGACCCGTTCTAAATTAAGCAAACTTAACATAGAAGGCGATCCACCACTCTAAGTAAACAAAAGTTAACTTAGAGAACACTCACCTCGCAGGTGCTTCATGCAAGAGAGTCGATCCGGACATTTTGTTCACCAAAAAGGTGGCTATAACGCATTCATACCCAAGAGCCTCCCACCTGACCCGCCGATCGTATACGATGAGACGCTACAGTATCTCCTCTCGGAGGCCGACCGGGCGCTTGCAAGGCTCGACGGCATGGCAGTGACGCTCCCCAATCCTGACCTGTTCATCGCTATGTACATGAAGAAAGAGGCGCTGCTGAGCTCGCAAATCGAGGGGACAGAGGCCTCCCTCAAAGGGGTTCTGGAGTTCGAGGCGAACCTGAAGCCGACGGAGAACATCAACGATCTCCGGGAGGTCGTCAACTACCTGCGAGCCATGGACAGCGGGCTGGAGCGACTCAAAAGTGCTCCGATATCCCTGGATCTCGTCAGGGATATCCACCGCATCCTGATCAAGGGGACACGGGGCTCAGATCGGGAGCCGGGTAACTTCCGGACCGTCCAGAATTACATAGCTCGATCGGGGGCTACCTCGATCCGGGATGCCGTCTTCGTACCGCCACCGCCAGAACGCGTTGAAGCCCTGATGAAGGATCTTGAAGCCTTCATCCTCGCGAAGGGCTCCGTGCCACCCCTCATTAAGATCGCCCTCATTCACGCCCAGTTTGAGACCATTCACCCGTTCCTGGACGGAAACGGCCGTATGGGGCGGCTGCTCATAACGTTCTACCTCTGCTGGAAAGGGATCCTTGCAAAACCGCTCCTTTACCTGAGCATCTACCTCAAAAGACACCGGGAGGAGTACTACCGGACCTTGAACGAGGTCCGGACGGATGGTGCATGGGAGGCATGGCTCCGATTTTTCCTGCAGGGGATTATCGAGGTATCCAACGAGTCGATCGCGTCGGCAAGGGAGATCATCCAGCTGAAGGACGGTGTCATCGATACGCTCCTCAAACACGAGATCGGCGGAGCGAACGCCGTGAAACTGGTGTACGCGCTCTTCGATGAGCCGATCATCACCACACGTGAGGCAGCGGAGGTGCTCGGGGTGAGCGGGCCGACAGCCTACCAGTTGATCGGAAGGTTGGAGGATATAGGCGTCTTAAAGGAGATTACCGGCGGACGACGGTACAAAAAGTACATATTCGCAGATTATGTCTCGATCATCGAGCAGGGGACTCGACCGCGCCCTGGAAGTTGAGATCCCACCAGAGTGCCGGATCTTTCGGGAGGGATACGCCTGCCCGATAGCGATGCCGGCCGGATTCCATACTGGTGAGCGCGATGCTGATACGGAGCCGGCAGATAGCCTCCTGCTCCCGGGAATCTTCACGAGTAAGCTCCCACTAAGTAAAGAAAACTTAACGTAGACGGGGGAAGCCCACTCTACGTAAACAAAGCTTAACGTAGAGGAACCCCGGAGGGTGGCCCGGGCATCCCGTGGGGACCCTCCGGATCAAGACCACCGCCCCACGGAACCGCCCGATTCCCCCCACCCCTCCGGAAGGGGAATACCACAGTTTCAATAGAATTATCACCCGTAGAGCCGAAAAATGATCAGGATGGCGGGTGCGAAGAAATACTCGGCGGCGGCCGTACTCGCGGCCTGGCTCATCATCGTCGCCTTCTTCATGGTCCTGAACCGTACGCTCGACCTCGAGGTCTTCTTCGTCCTCGCGCTGATCGGGCTTTTAGTCGTCGCCGTCCTGATCGACGGGGCGTTCTCCCGGCCGCGCTATATGCGGTATCTCGGCTACCTCATCGCCGCGGGAGTCGCCCTCTTCGCCTACATCGTCGCAGAAAAAATCCTGGAGATCCTTGCCGCATGAACCGCCTGGCCTCGCACGCCACCCTCGCGGCCGCAGCCGCCCTCGTCCTCCTCCTCCTCGGAGCCCAGGCAGCCTCCCCGCTCCTCTACACGGCGGAAAACACATCGACCGGCGCCCACGCCGACCCCGCGACGATCCAGAAGCGCTCCCCGGGGGACGCCGACGCCCTGGTCCCCCTGATGGACGACCTCCTGGGCCAGACCGGGACCCTCGCCCTCACGATCAAGCTCAAGGACTACGAGAGCGCCGAGCGCGACCTCGCCCGCTACAGCGACCTCTCCCGCCAGTTCGACCGGCTGGTCGTCACCCTCGACGTCTCCGGCACCGACGTCGGCGAGTTCCAGCGGAACAACCGGCAGAACCTGGATGCCCTCGCGACCCTCTTGAACGACTCTCGGCGGTTCGAGGAGTTACAACGCCTCGAGATCGAGGTCCTGGACGGGGAGCAGCGCATGGCCGTCGCCTACGAAGGCGAAGCCCTCCGGCAGAAGATGCGGGAGGGGTTCGCCTCGTACGCGAGCCGTGAAGCGGTGACCACCCAAATAGCCGAACGCTACGGCGCGAACACCACCCCCTACCACGAGAGCGTCGGGCACTTCGCCGAGGTCGCGGACGCCGCGGACGACCGGCGGGAGAGCAGCAGCGCCGTAACGTCCCCGCTCGGGATCGCGGTCGCCCCGCATGAAGGGCGGTACGGGGAGACGCTCACGATCGCCGGCAGCTACTCCGGCGGCGCCCCGGGAACCCGCGTCGAGGTCTACGTCGACAGCAGGAACGCCGGGGCCGCCACACTCGATGCAAACGGCACCTATGCCTGCTCCTACCGGATCGGCCGGGTCCTCGCGGGACCGCACCTCGCTTACGCCGTCGCGGGCTCGGTCTACTCCGAGGTCGCGACGTTCGAGGTCCTGCCGGCGAACACCACGATCACCCTCGCCGTCATGGAAGTGAACGCGACCGCCGTCGCCTGCTCCGGAAACCTCACCGCCGAAGGCCGGCCGGTCATGAGAGCCCCGGTCGTGATCCGAACCAACGACGGCACGCTCGTCACCGCAGAGACCGATCAGCAGGGCGCCTACAGCACCGAGATCGTCCTCGCCCCCGGCGAGTATACCCTCCGGACGGAGTTCCACGCTGCGGAATACCCCCTGAACCCCTCAGAGAGCGAGACTGTGGCCGTCCAGGTCCGGGGCGAGGGCCTCTCCCCCCTCCCGTTCATAGCGGCGCTCGCCGCCGCTGCCGGGGCCGGGTGGTACCTCCGCCGGCGGCGGCCGGAGGAGGAGCCCATTGCTGCGGCCGAACCCCCGGCGGAGCCGGAGATCGTCCAGCCCCCGACGGAGCCGGATATCGGAGACCTCCCGCCGCGCGAGGCCGCGACCGTCCTCTTCCGCGCGCTCCGTGCCCGGCTCGGCATCCCCGAGACGAAGACCCCGCGGGACTGCGTCCGCATCGCTCCCGACCACGCCGGGTTCTTCGAGCGCTACGAACGGATCCGGTACGCCGGCGAGATCCCGACGGACGACGAGCTCCGTGCGATGGAAACCGAAGCCCGGGGAGGTGATGAAGGTGCAGCGTGAGGCCTGGGCGGTCCTCCTCATCCTCCTCCTCGCCGGCGGTGCGATCTTTACCCACGCCACCACCACCACCGAGGAGTACAGCCGCTACAACATCGGGTGGAACGGCACCTCGGCGCTCGCCGCAGAAGAGGTCCACGATCTGGCAAACCTCCCGCCCGGCGCAACCCTCCTCATCCTCGCGCCCGACCGCCCCTTCAGCCCGGAAGAGGTCGGCTACCTCCGGGCGTTCCTCGACGGCGGCGGCCACCTCCTCGTCGCCGACGAGGACGGAAACGCCAACCGGCTCCTCGCCGACCTCGGGAGCGGCATGCGGGTCCGGCCGGGGAACCTCGCGAGCCTCGACCGCGACCACGCCGAGCCCGGGCTGCTGACCGGCTACGTCGTCGGGAACGCAAGTCTCTTCGCCGGGGTAGAGACCGTCCTCGTGAACCGTCCCGCGGCGGTCGAGGGCGGCGAACCCCTCATCGAGACCTCGATCCTCACCTGGAACGACGCCGACGGCGACGGGCGCGTCAGCGGCGACGAGACCTTCGCGCGCCGGGCGGTCGCCGCCCGCGAAGGCAACCTGACCGTCCTCGGCGACCCGAGCCTCTTCATCAACACCATGCTCGCCGAGAACCCCACATTCATCGAGAACCTCGGACCGATCCTGATCGACGCCGCCCACAGCAGAACCGGCACCGCTAACCCGATCGTCAACACCATACTCTGGATAGAAGAGAGACCACCGGCCGTGGCCGCCATAGCCGCCCTGGCCATCCTGCCGGCAGCCTACCGGTTCGGGAGGAGAGAGCATGATTGAGAACAACCTGACCGAACGCATCGAAGCGATTGCAGACGCCTACGAAACCATACAGATGACCACCCGGCAGGTGATCGTCGGGAACCGCGACCTCATCGAGGGGATCTTCATCAGCATGATCAGCGGCGGCCACCTCCTCATCGAGGGGGTTCCGGGAACGGCAAAGACCACCATCTGCAAGATCATCGCCCATCTCGTCGACTACGACTTCCGGCGGGTCCAGGGAGCGGTGGACATCCAGCCCGCCGACATCATCGGCGTCCGGATCTATGACCGGAGCAAGAGCGAGTTCATCCTCCAGAAAGGCCCGATCTTCACGAACTTCCTGATGGTCGACGAGATCAACCGCCTGACGCCGAGAACCCAGGCCGCCCTCCTCGAAGCGATGAGCGAACACCAGGCGACGATCGACGGGACGACCTACCCGCTCCCCGGCCCCTACTTCACCATCGCCACCCAGAACCCCCACGAGGCCGAAGGGACCTTCCCGCTCATCGAGGCCCAGTGTGACCGGTTCATGTTCAGCTCCATCCTCACCCACCTCGACGCGGAGAACGAACTCGAGGTCCTCCGCCGGGAGCGCGCCGGGGAACTGGACTGGAGGATCTACCGGGTCGCCCCCATCCTCAACCCCGCCGAGGTGGCGGCCATGACCAGGACTGCCCGGATGATCCGGGTCGACGAGTCGGTACTCGGCTACATGCGCGACCTCGTCCTTGCCACGCGGTCACACGGCGACATCCGGCTCGGCGCGAGTTCCCGTGCCTCGATCGCCCTCCTCCGGGGCTCACGGGTCAGGGCGGCCCTGAACCGCCGCTCCTACGTCATCCCTGACGACGTTCGCGCTCTCGCCCTCCCGGCGTTCCGCCACCGCATCCTCCTCACCCGGGAGGCGGCGATCACCGGGGTCACGGCGGACGCGGTCATCGCCGAGATCCTGGAAACGGTCGAGGTGTCCTAGAGATGATCCGGCCGACCCGGACGGCCAGCGGCATAGCTGCCCTCGCCCTCGCCCTCACCGTCGTCGCCCTCCCGCTCGCGAACCCGGCCGCGGCTCTCGCCGCCGGCTCCCTCGCCGGCTTCCTCCTCTGGCGGGGCTGGCGGTTCGAGCGCGATCTCGCGGCCGCAGTAACCTCGCTCGACGTGACCCGCGAACTCGACCGGACGATCCTTCGGCAGGGGACCGCCGCGACCGTCCGGGTCCGCGTCGACTGCACCGTCCCGCCCGGGATGGCGATCCAGGCACACGACCTCCCGCCGGCGGTCGCGGTCGGCGACGCCCCGTCCGTTCTGCCGGGCGAGACCGCGACCTACACCATCCGGCTGATGGCTCCCGGGGAGACGGCGTTTACGGGGGTCGCCCTTGAGGCGCAGGACGCCTTCTTCTCCCGCAAGATCGTCTGCCGCCGGCACGATGCCCCGCGCCTCCGGGTCTTCCCCGCGGGAACCAACGGCAACGGCAGAGGGAGGGGAGCCACCAGCGGAGAGATCGAGGTGAACCGGCAGACCGCGTTTGCCGGGCAGAGCGTACGCGGGTTCCGGCCCTACCAGACGGGCGACGACCCCGGCCAGATCGACTGGAAGGTCACCGCCCGGCGCGACGCCTACTACGTCCGGCAGCTGACCGGGCTCGAGGGGGGAGCCCCCCTCATCGTCGTCGACCTCCCGGCCCGGACAGGGGATCCGGAGACCAACTCCAGGTTCTCGATGGCCGTCTACGGTGCGGTCGAAGCGGCGATCGCCTCCCGCGACGGTTGCTCGCTCCTGGTCGTCGCCGGCGGCGAGATCGTCCGGTTCCTCCCCCGGACACAGGACATCCGTGACGCGCTCGCGGCCCTCGGCGGGCTTGCGCCGCTCGAACCCCGGGCCCCCCTCTACCGGGCGCCGGGTCCCGCCGTCCTCGCGGCCAGGGCCAGGATGCCCCGGAACGGGACGGGGCCGGAGAAGGTGTACCGGGAGAGGCTCGGCGGGATCCTCTCGGCGTTTGCAAAAGAGAGCCCCGTACCGTTCGCAGCGGCGGTGAGGAGGGCGCTCGACCGGGCGGACGCCCGGGAACTCCGCCTCTACTCCCTCCTCCCCGCGGGCGATAAGAGCCACCTTGTTCAGGTGGTCAACGAGGCGAAGATCCGGGGGATGCAGGTCGTCCTGAAGGCTCCGGCCGGGACAATCCCCGGGGTCGATGCCGTGGAGGTGCTCTGATGGCGTTCGATCGAAAGTTCCTCCTGCTCTCTGCCGGCGAGGTGCTGGTCGTCGCCGCGACCGATCTCCTCGTTGCGCTTGTCCTGCAGGCGATCGTGCTTGCAGTCTTTCTCGAAGACCGGCGGGGCTACGGGGTCTTCGCCGTCGGGATAGCCATCTTTGCCGGGATCATCGCAGCCTCGGGAAACGTCCTCCTCCCCCTCCTCGGCCTTGCGGCCGCCCTCGGGTGCGGCTACCTCGCCCTCACCCTGCAGGACTACCGGATCGCCCGGTGGGCGGGAGGTGGCGCATGAGCCAGAACACCCCCTACCGGGGAGCCTTCCTCCTCATCGTCGCTGCGGCGGTCCTCCTCGCCGTCGCGGCCCTGACCGGCCGGGGCGACATCACCACGGCAACCGTCGTCCTCGCGGGCACCGGGTGCTTCATCGCCGGGGTCTTCCTCCTCGCGCTCCACAAGGGCGAACCCATCGACCCCGAGATCGCCGCACTCCTCCCGGCGCAGGGGACGGTCACCATCGCCACGCTCTGTGCGGACCTCGGCGTCCAGGGCGACAGCTGGTTCGTCCCGGAGGGAGAGACCGTCATCGAGATCGTCCCGGTCGGGGAAACCCTCCCGGCGGCGACGGACGACGACTACTCCTACATCACCGCCGAAGGCGCAGCCGCCGTCCGGCTCGTCCCGGCATGCGCCCCGCTCCTCGCACGGCTGAAGGAGAAGCACGCCCTCGAGATCCCGGAAGAGGACGACGCCCTCCTCGCCTGCATCGTCGAGGTCTGCGACGATCTCCTCGAGGTCGCAGATAAGACCGAGGTCAGAAGAGACGGTGTAAACATCGTCGTCACCCTTGCCGGCTACCGGCTCATGCCCGGCTGCCGGGCGGTCCGGGCAGCCTCGCCGAAGTGCTGCACCATGATCGGCTGCCCGGTCTGCAGCCTGCTCGCCGTGATCGCCGCACTCGGAACAGGTCAGCCGACAACGATCGAGCACGTCGCCGTCGACGAAAAGAAGGGGATGCTCCGGGTTATTCTCACCGCACCCGCACCCAGAGGTGCAGGTCCCGGTAACTCGCGTTGATCCGCTCCTCGCCCGCGACCCCCTCCCCCGGCACCGTCTCGTTGAAGAGCAGGAACTCAATCCGGTTGTACTCGCTCGACGGCACCGAGAACTCCCAGGGCACCTCCCGGGTCTCGTTGTGTGGAACCGTCAGCACGAACCGGTCGAGCGGCGCGGCGGCGTGGATCGTCGAGATGTTCGTCGCGGGGTCGAAGGTCTGGTTGAGGGCGAGGACCTCGACCGTGTAGGGGATCTCCCGGTACTCGTGGTTCCCGATCCCGATGATCAGCGACTGCGTCGACCCGGCCGAAAAGGCGCTCGGGTAGTCCGCGGCCTTCCCCCCGGGCCCGAGGATGTAGAACTCGGTGAAACGCTCCCCCTCTTTTGGCACCGCGATGACGTAGGCGGTCGTCGCGACGGCCACAACGATCGAGACCACGAGAAGAGCCGAGAGCCCACGGTCGAGCCGGGAGGCCCCGGGGTCATAGAGTTCGGTCCACGCTGCACCGAGCATCTCCCGGGCCGGAACGGTGAACCGGTCGCCGGCAGGGAGGAGGAGCCGCCGGTACCAGGCGACCAGGGTCATCGCGAGGGTGAAGAGGGTGAGCGAGGCAAGGATCGGGTCGAGCCGGATCCCCCAGGGCGTGTAGTTCAGCCCGAGCCCGATGAGGGGGACGACGGCGATCGAGAGCCCGAAGGAGAGGGCGACCCGTTCGATGCCGTCGAGGTCGCCCTTCGCCGGGAAGAGCGCGGCGATCAGGGCGTAGCCGGGAACAAAGAGAACCATCGCCACGCCAAAGACGATCCGGAGGAAACTCTCGTTGAGCACCGGGACGTAGACGCAGGCGAGGGTCGCGATCGTCGCGGCAGCGACGGCGGCGAGGTCGCCGGGGATATCCCCGGCAGCCTCGAGGATCAGAGGTGGTTGATCGTCGGTCGTCATGGGCTGGTCTGTTAGACCTTTCTCTTCCACCCAAGCAGCATCAAGATTGCGAGAGCGGCGACCGGGAGGAGGGGGGCGACCGGCGCGGCGGTGGAGGTCGTCGTTACGGGGGCTGCCGAAGCAGTCGGCATCGCGGTGCCGGCAGCAGCCGTCGTCGTCACCGCCGGAGTGGCCGACGGCGCGGGGACGAGGAGGGCGTAGGGTCCCGCCCGGGAGACCGTTGCCGTGATCCGGTCGCCCTCGATCTTCGACGGAACCAGCGTCCAGGCGCCGTTCTCGTAGCGGGCAAGGGTTGCCGGCGTATCGGCCGACGGGAGGCGGAAGGAGAGAACCGCAGCGGGGTCAAACGTCCGGTCCGCCGGAGTCACGGCGTAGGCGTTCCCGGAGAGGGACCAGCCGGCGGGGGCGGTGCCCTGGACGGTGATGGGAAGGAGCCCGGCGCCCTCGAGATCGGTCCCGGTGAGGGAGGCCTTCCCGTCGGCCGAGGTCGTCGTCGCGGAGCCGGTGGTGGGTTCGGTCGGGAAGAGGCCGCCGGTACCCCCACTGCCGCTGCCCTGGGTGGTGGTGGTCGGGGACGAGATCCCTCCCCCGATCGCGATCGTCCGCGAGAGTTCCTGCCGCCCGTCGACGTAGATGGTGACCGTCGCGGTGCCGTGGGTGATCCCGTCGATCGCGAAGGTGATCTGGCCGTTATCAGGCCCTTTCTTGGTGCCCATCATTGTCAGTTCGGCGGTGATGCTTCCGCTCGTGGGCGCGGCCCGCCCGTCGAGGGTGATCGTGTCATACGTCCCGCTGGAGATGTTGTAGGTCTGGGTTTCTCGGAACTCACCGTTCGCGTCGGCGTCGTTGCTCAGACTGATGGCTCTGCCTGGCATCTGCACGGACAGGCCGGTCCACGCTGTGCCCTTGCTGTAGGCGCTCACCTGGCCCGGGTCAAGGGAGAAGGGAAGGACGAGGTTTTGGGCCGTGAACGCGAACCGCTCGCCGGGAGTCACGTCGAACTCACCGCGGATCCCGAACGAGAACGCAGCGCCGTCAGGAAGGTTCTGCACATCGACGGTGACCGTATCACCGGGGTCGATCGAGGCGGGCGTGATGGTGATCGTCGCCGCTGTTGCGGTGGGAACCAGTAAAGCAAGCACAAGTAGAAGCGCACCGAGTTTGGACATAAGAAACCTCCGTTTTGGTTGAACTACGTATAGGTGACCGTTTCAAATAAAAAGGTTTATGGCTTGTAAATAAAAAAGCAAACCACATGAGCCAGAGACGAAATTATCTCCTCCCGGGCGTCATCATCGCCCTCCTCCTCCTCCCGGTGGCAGCCGCTGCCGCCGGAGGCGGAGATACCTACATCACGGTGTCGGGGGACACGAAGGAGTATAAGAACCTGCGCATCGGCGTGGTCGATGCCCTCGACCCGCTTGAAACCAGTACGTCAAACGTGACTCTCAGGAGCTCCGAAGCGGGTGATCTCAAGTCTATCGAGTACCCGCTCTTCGGGGAGATCACCCGTACGTTCAACCCGGCAAGCGGCACCTACCACGGCGTGCAGGTGACCGTGACAGGGGCCAAGACCATCGCCGGGAGCACCCTCCCGTGCAACTATCAGGTCTACACCAAACAGACGCTCCCGAGTTTCACCGTCAAGATCCCCGACCGGTGCGGCAACGTCCTCCTGGTCAAAGCCCCGGAGAATCTCCCAGATAACGGGAGCTTCGATGATATCTTCAGGGCCGCGGCGAAAGAGGGATACTTCTTTGCCGAGGACGGGTTATGCTGGACATTAGAGGACGGAAGAGTTCAGGGCAAATTCGGCAGCACGATCGTTGTTGATGAGAACAACCTGACCCGCATGCTGCTTGAGAATGAGTTCGACCTCAGCTGTTTTGAGTTCAACGCAGGCAATCTCTTCGAAAGAGGAGTGCCGAGGCCCCCCGCCGGGGAGTACCTCATCGCGGCGGTGGAGTACGACCCCGTCACCGACACGATGCACGTCCTCGCCTCGATGCCGGTCGTCATCCTCGACGGGAACCAGGCCGTCGCCTGGGACGGCGGCGACCCCTACTACCAGGACCAGAACAAGGACGCAACCGTCTCATTCACCGGTGCGGACAAGATCGCCTACGCCCTGATCAAGGAGGGCCCGAGGTACGGCCTCTCGATGACGGTCAACACGTCGAAACTTGCAGAAGAACCGATCCCCGTCTCGACTGCAGACCTTGTGGAGATGCTGAAGACGATCGCCGGCGAAGCAACCCCGGTCACCTACACCCTGACCGTGGATGATGTCCCGACCAACGTCGATCCGCACTCCGGCTTCGCCATCGCTGAAGGCTACGGGTGCTCCGGGTATGCGAATGCATCCTCGGTGACCATCACGGCAGAGACCCTCCAGAAACTCAACCCCGGCGCCTACTCACTCTACGCCCTGGGCATAAAGGACCAGAAGGTCGTTGCCATCGACCAGATGAACGTCAGCATCGCGGCCGTAGAACCGACGCCCACACCCACATATCGCCCCGGCGGCGGTGGCGGTGGCGGCAGCCCGAGCGGCGGCGGCCCGAGCGGCCCCACCGAACCGAGCGGCCCGGTCGCCTACGAGGGCACCGGTAGCCTCATGACCGACAGCACCGGCATCGTCGTCCAGTCCATCGCGGTCAGCGCCGTAGACGGCGTCGCAACCGTCATCGTCCCGGCGGGGGTTCAGGCCCTTGACGCCAACGGCAACCCGATTACCGAGGTCGGGATTGAGCCTCTCGCAAGCGATGCAGTCCCGGCAGTCCCGACCGGTGCCGTCTTCGCGTTCGCCGGCTACGCCTATGTGGCCAGCCCCGCCGGCGCCACCTTCGACCCCGCAATCACCCTGACCCTGGAGATCCCCGAGGATGTCTGGAACAACCTCGACCTCACAAGCGAGCAGCCTGTGGTCAAGTGGTACAACGAGGAGACAGGACTCTGGGAGAACATCCCGACGACCTTCGACCCCGAGACCCGGACCGTGAGGGCAACGGTGACCCACTTCAGCATCTTCGCGCTCTTCACCGAGCCGGTGCCGGAGACGACCACCCCGACCGAGACCCCGACCACCACAACCACGACGACAGCCCCCGGTGGAGAGACACCCACTGAAGGACTGCCGATGACGATGATCCTCTCGATCTTCGCGGTCGTCGTCATCATCATTGCAGCGGCAGGCTACTTCCTCCTGAAGAGGAAGTAATCCCCACCCGACCTCTTTTTCCCTAGGCCAGGAAGGCCAGAAAGGCGAAGTATCCCACAACCAGCACCTGGAAGATGAAGTACCCTGCGATATTCGCCGTGGCGTAGCGGAGGGAGGGCTCACGGTCCGGGGATCGGTGAAGAAACCCCCACACCGCAATCCCGAGCGGGACGAGCGATGCAAGCGCCACCGGGCGGAAGTCCACGGGAAAGAACGCCCCCGTCAGGGCAGAGACGACAAGCGCCGCGGTCGCGAGGCTCGCCGCGACAGCAATCAACCCAAACCCGAAGACCCGCCCCTTCCGTGCAACAAGGGTCGGCTTTCCCCCCGCGATATCCCCCTCCCGGTCCGGGATCTGGACGCTTATGTTAAAGACGAGCCCGTGGAGGGCGAGCGGGAGGGCAAACGCAAAGAAGGTAAGATCGAGGGTCCCCGCCGCGACGAAGTAACCCGCGCCCGGCATCAGGAGTCCGAAGGTGATCATGTTCGCGACCTCGCCGAGCTTGCGGTAGGCGAGCGCGATCGGCGGCGCCGTGTAGAACCAGCCGAGCAGGTTCCCCGCTACACCGAAGACGAGGAAGACGGCCGGGTAGTCATAGACGGTCACGAAGAGATACCCGATCAGGACCGAGACCGCCATCAGGGCGACCGCTGCCCGGAGCGCGGCGGGCCTCAGCCCCGGGTTGGCGGCGAGGACGCCGCTCCCCCCGGATATCGGCGACGTCTCGACGAACCGGTCGGCGTCGGCATCGAAGTAGTCGTTGCTGTAGTGGACGGAGAGGTGTGCCGCCGCCATCGCCGCGTAGCCGACGAGAAACTGGGCCGGGGTGAACCGCGCCCCGAGGAGGTGCGCAAGGAGCGCGGCGGCGGTGAACGGGATGAAGCCCGAGAGGAGGAAGGGGAACCGGCCGAGCCTGATGAAGTCGCGGAGGGCACGGGTGTCCATGGACGGGTCTCCCGCCGCGGGGGTATATAGCCTTTGTCCGACCCCTACCGATCGCGGGCGAGGAGCGGCACCACCGCCCGCAGCGCAT
>JASGMC010000006.1 GCA_030156625.1 Methanoculleus sp. | reverse complement strand
GCGACGGGCGGGAGCGTAGCGAGCGGCCGGAGCGGGAGCACCGGTAGGTGCGGGTTGCGACGGGCGGGAGCGTAGCGAGCGGCCGGAGCAGGAGCACCGGTAGGTGCGGGTTGCGACGGGCGGGAGCGTAGCGAGCGGCCGGAGCGGGAGCACCGCAAGGTGCGGGTTGCGACGGACGTTCTGTCTGGAGTTTGAGCACCGTTAGGTGGGAAGCACGACGCAGTGAGCAAAGCGGGGGAAAATCCCAATGCAGTGGACCGTGGAGACATCGCCATTTGGGGGAGGGGCTGACGGGGAGGGGGGAAGCATCCCCCCTCGAAGACCTTCGGTCTTCTCATGCTCGCTACGCTCGCACTCCCCTTTGTCCCCACCCCCCTCAGGGCGATATTCCCACGAAATCCGTGTCATGAATCTGGCCCGGGATACCGCTTAATTCCCCTAGATGGCACGTAAGAGAGTTCTAAATCAGGTGGATCTCAGCCACGACGTACATTCGGGACGACTTCCCTGACAAAGGGAACTTCGGGGGTGGCCCCCTGTCCAGCCCTACAACCCGACCCGCCCGGGATCGATCTCCCCGGGCGCCCCGGTATCGATCGACTCCCATGCCGCAAACGTCGCGAGTGTCGTCGCGACGCTGCCGGCGAAGTCCGGCTCCTCGCCCTTCACGAACGCCAGGAGCTCCTCGGCAAACCCTTTCTCCTGGGCGAGCCACCGCCTCTCCCTCGATGCCTTTCCGTCCCGCCGGAGTTCGAGGTCGCGGAAGTCGGTGATCCTCCCGACGGCGTTGTCGCAGAAGACCTCGACCGTCTCTTTGGCGTAGGAGCGGTCGCCAAGCGTCGTGTAGGTGACGGTGCCGAGCGACCCGTCGTCGAAGGTCAGGGTTGCCTGGAAGTTGTCGTACTTCCGGAGGGTCCCGGTCGGCTCGATGGCCCGGGCGTAGACCTGGACCGGCCGTGCTCCGGTGATGTACTGCATGAAGTCGATGAAGTGGCAGCACTCCGAGATCAGCATGCCGCCGCCCTGCTCGTCGTCGTGCACCCAGTGCCCGGGCGGGATCTGTCCGGCGTTGACGCGGTAGTGCAGGATCATCGGTGTCGCCCTGTTCCCGAAGAACTCCTTCATCCTCCGCGAGAGCGGAGAGTGGCGCCGGTTGAACCCGACCGTCAGCCGCTGCCCGGCCTCCTTCCACGCCGCGACGATCCGACGGAGCCCGTCGATATCGGTGGCGAGCGGCTTTTCTACGAAGACGTCTTTTCCGGCACGCAATGCGTCGATCGCCATGGGCGCGTGGAGGTCGTTTCGAGTCGCAATCATCACCGCGTCGATGTCGGGGTCCTCGAGGATCCTGTGGTAGTCGGTGGTGCAGTAGGCGAACCCGTACTTCTTCGCCACCGCGTGCGCCGAGAGCCCCGTCGCGGTCGCAAGGCCCCCGAGGTTCACCGGGAGTCCCGTCAGGTGCGGGTAGAGGGCGCTCTGGGCGTGGACCCCGGCACCGATGCACCCGAGCGTCCGGGCCCCGGCCGGAACCTTTCGCCTCCGCGCCCCGGGCTCCGGGAGGCGGGTGACGGTGCCGGAGGCACCCGAACCGTTCGGACTGTACTGCAGGAGGACCCCGATAAACCGCTGTTTTCCGGTGTTGATGAGGTTGTAGGCTTCCGGCGCCTCCTCGAGCGGGAAGGTGTGGGTGATCAGGCGATCGAGGTCGATCCTCTTCTGCCGCACCAGTTCCAGGAACGCCTCCATGTTCCTCCGCTCCGTCCACCGGACGTAGATGGGGTAGTCGATCCCCCGCTCCTCGTAGTTCCGGTCGTAGCGGCCTGGGCCGTAGGACCGGGAGACGACGACCTCCGCCTCCTTCTCGTAGAAGACATCCCGGGGCACGTTCATGCCGACGTTCCCGACGACCACGACCCTGCCCTTATCCCTGACCAGGCGGCCGGCGGCCTCGATGGGGGCGCTCGACCGGGTGGCCGCGGTGATGACGACCGCGTCCGCGCCGAACGGCGAGAAGGCGCTCATCCTCTCGGCGAGGCCGTCGTAGTTCGAGACGACGTCGGCACCGAGGCTTGCTGCGAGCGCAAGTTTCTCCCGGTCGATATCGATCCCGATCACCCGGCACCCCGCGGCTTTGAGGATCTGCACGGTTAAAAGCCCGATCAGCCCGAGCCCGATCACCGCGACGTTCTCGCCCACCGCTATTCTCGCGTTCCGGACGCCGTGCATCGCGATCGACCCGACGGTCGTGAACGCCGCTTCCTTAAAGCCGACGCCGTCGGGGATCCTGACGCAGAGGTTCTTCGGGACCGCGACGTATTCGGCGTGCACCGCGTATCCGGCCCCGGCGCAGGCGACGCGGTCGCCGACCTCGAAGTCATCGGATCCGGTCGTCACAACGGTGCCCGCACAACTGTAGCCGAGCGGTTCCGGTTTTGCAAGGCGGCTCATCGCCTGCTGGTATGCCGAGAGGGGGCCGTCCGTCCCGACCTTCTGGAGAACTTTCTTCACGTCGTCGGGCCGGGCTTTCGCCTTGCCGACGAGCGACTGCTGTGCGAGGTTGATCAGCGACGACTCCGTGCCGGCGCTGATGAGGGAGTAGGCGTTCTCGACGACGACCCCCCTCGTTACGGCGGGAACGGGGACGTTCTCCACCTGAATTGACCCTGACTGCAGGTCGAGTAATACCTGTTTCATGCATGTTCCCCCCATACTCCCGACTGGCTGAGGCAGTCGAGCATCTCCGACGTCATGAAGAGATCGGGGTAGTTGTTCGACGGTTCCACGGTCGACGTTCGGATCCCGAGCAGCCGGCAGAGCGCCTCAAAAGACCGCGTCTCCGCGGTCCTGCCGTAACGCCTGCGGGCGATCTCGCGGTACATGCCGTAGCCGAACCGGAACGCCCGGTGCCGTAGCGGGTACCTCCCGAGCGACGCCGTCTTTGCTGCCGTGGCGACGGACGGGATGAGACCGGTCCAGGGGCCCGGCTCCCACCGGGGGGCGAGCCCCTGTACGTTCTTATCGAGCCAATCAAGGCAGAGGTCGGCGTGCTCCCGGTAACGGTCGTCCGTCCGGGAGGCATAGACAAAGGAGGCCTGGGCGAACGCGTACGCCCCGGAAAGGTAGTAGGCGAAGGATAGCCCGCTCTTCGACCAGTCGAACCGCCCGTCGGGACGCTGGGCATCTGCGAGCCACCGGACACCTTTCTCGAGGCTTTCGTCAATTCGGTCGTCGTGGAGCACGTCGTTTATCTTTGCCAGATAGTACATCGTCACCCCCTGGTAGTGCACGCAGGGGAGTTTGAAGACGTACGGGTAGGTCCCCTTATCGACGGCGTAGGGGTAGACGCCGCATTTACACTGGTGACGGACGATGTTCTCCACCGCCCGCAGCGCCGCCGCCCGGGCGCCCTCGTCGTCGTAGCGCTCCGCATACCGGGCAAGGAACGCCCCGCAGGATGCGTCGACGTTCAGGTGGTCGGCGGTATATCCCGAGGACTTCAGGAAGCAGCCCGGTTTCCTTTCGGATGCGACAACGAAGTCCCGGGCCTTCCGGAGCACCTCTTCGTGCGGGTACCGGTCCGCCGCCTCCAGGAGCGCGTCGCCGATAAACGCGGTGATCAGGGCCGAAGGCTCGTTGTAGTTGACGTGGATCTCGTTGTAGGACCCGTCCGGGTTCTGGCATGCCGCGACATAGTTCAGGATCGGGCCCACGAGCGGGTCCCCCCCCGACCGGAGCATCGCTTTGCAGACTTCGGCGTGCACGCGGTTCCGGATGATGCCGAAGACCGGGTCGCGGATGTACGCGGTCTCGCCGTCGTCGACGGCGAGTTCGCGGACCTCCCCGGTAACCCGGGAAAGAAGCGATGTCAGGCGCCTGTCCATGTCATCCTCTCGATATACTGTTTCAGTTTCAGGGCGACCGATCGCCGGTCGTAGTGCTCCGCAACGTACTCCCGGCCCCGGCGCCCCATCTCCTCCCTCCTCTCCGGATCGTCCAGGAGCGCCGAAAGCGTCGCGGCGATCGCCTCCGGGGTGTTATCGGCGATGACTCCCCCGCCCGACGCCTTTGCAAGATGGGCAATTTCGCCGCTTCCGCAGCCAACGAAGGGTATCCCGCACGCCATGTACTCGTAAGCCTTGGTGGGGGCGGCGTACTCGAGGTTCTCGAGCCTCTTTAAGGGCGCCACCCCCACGAGCGATTCGGAGAGCAGCCTCGGGATCTCCTCACGCGGAAGAGTGCCCGTAAAGACGATCGAGTCGGTCAGGCTCTCCGCTTTCACCAGCTTCTCGAGGTGTTTCCTCGTATCGCCGTCGCCGACGATGAGGAACTTCAGGTTGTAGGTGCCGTTCATCGACTTGACGGCGAGGGCCACCTTATCGAGGTCCTGGGCATGTCCGACGTTGCCGGCGTAGACTATCTGCCGCTTCTTTTCGCCGTTCGTGGGGTGGAAGAAGTCGGTGTTGACACCGTTCGGGATCAACTCCATCGGGGCCGTGACCCGGTAGCGCGACGAGATCCTTCGCCCGAGCTCTTCCGTCGTGACCCCGATGAGATCCGCCTGCGAAAGGCACATCTGCTCGAACCTCCGGCTCATCCTCTCGTAGATGCTCCCCTCCCGGATGAAACCGAGACTTATCGATGCGTCGATCCAGAGGTCGCGGATGTCAAGGATCCACTTCACGCGCGATGTCCGTTTCAGGACGTACCCCGGGATCCCGGTGAAGAGGGGCGGTGACGACGTGACGATCGCATCGAACCGGCTCCGGGCGGTAAGGAGCCAGAGTGCGGCGTGGAGCGGGAAGAGGAGGTAGTAGGCCATCCTGCTTGCAAACCCCGGGTCCCCCGAGTCCGGCTGCCAGGTCCAGAGATGTACAACCCGGATTCCGTCGACCTCCTGCACGTCCGACCGTTTCCAGGTGCGGGGGAACGAGCCGGTGGGAAACGTGGGGTGCGGCGCGAGCACGGTCACGCCGATGCCCAGTTTTGCAAGATGCACGGCGGTATCATATATGCGCGATGCGTTTCCTGACTTTTCTGGTGGAAAATGTTGTGATACGATGCATACCTGTTTCATGCAACTCCTCGTGATATCTGGATGCTGTTGCCGGAGGCCGGCCGGTTCTTTCCCTGTCAAGGTGCGGTGGCTAAAGGAAATCCTCCCGCCCGTTCGGAGAGAGCAGGGAAATGGACGGCGGTGATGGGGATGCGATCGAACGCGCAGCGCCTGCGGAATACAGGCTTGCGGGGGCCGTAATCTCATCCAGCGGCGCCTGCTGCACCGACGAACCGTCACCCAGCACGCGGACGGCAAAACCCTGTCCGGTCCACTTCTCGTGGTCGAGGATGTTGCGGGCGTCGATGACGAACTTCGTTCTCATCCGAAGCGCTGAGGGTTCGATCGTGCGGAAGCAGTCGTGATCGGTTAGGATAACGATACAGTCGCTGCCGGCCGCTGCGTCCCGGGCGTCCATGAGGGGATGCGGGAATTCCGCCACGTGCGGATCATGGCATCTGATGGCATATCCCTCGTTTTCGGCGAGCTGGATGAATTTAAATGCCGGGCTCTCCCGCGTGTCGCCGATATTGCCCTTGTAGGCGACACCGAAGATGCTGATCGTCGGGTTTCTGATGCCGGAAAGCAGGCCGCGGACAACGTGCAGCACGTAGTTCGGCATGGAATCGTTGACCTCCCGCGCCGTGGAGACCATTTTGCACCGTGTTGAGTTCTCGGTCAGGAACCAGGGGTCGACGGCGATGCAGTGGCCTCCGACGCCCGGGCCGGGGTTGAGGACGGTGACCCGGGGGTGCTTGTTCGCAAGGGTGATGGCCTCCCAGACGTTGATTCCGCACTCCTCTGCAAGCTGGGCGAACTCGTTCGCGAGCGCGATGTTCACGTCGCGGCAGGTGTTCTCCATCAACTTGACGAACTCCGCTGTCCGCGCATCAGTCTGGTATATCTGCCCGCGAACGAAGGTCTGGTAGATCGAGGTCGCCCGGTCGGTGGAGTCCCGGTCGTATCCGCCGATGATGCGGCTATTTTCCGCCATCTCCTGCAGGGTCCGCCCGGGGATTGCCCGTTCGGGGCAGTGGGCGTACAGGAAGTCTCCGACGGCGACACCGCTCTTCTCGAGTCTCGGGATGACGACCCGTTCGCTGGTTCCGGGCGGGACGGTCGATTCGAGGATGACCAGGTTTCCCCCGGCAAGGTGGGGGGCGATCATGTCGGCTGCTTTCTTGACGTACGAAAGGTTCGAGACCTTTGTTGCCGGATCCAGGGGTGTCGGCACGGCAATCAGGAAGACGTCCGCGGCCTCGGGCTGGGTCCTCGCGCAAAACCGTTCTTTAGCCTTGCGATACAGATCGTCCAGCCCCGGTTCCCTGAACGGCAGGTTCCCGTGGTTCAGATAATCCACCACGCTCTGCTTCACGTCGACGCCTACAACATCCGCTCCGTGAGCCGCAAACAGCAGTGCGGTCGGCAATCCTATGTATCCTAATCCCATCACGCAAATCTTCATGTGCATCTTCCTCGAGGTGTCATTGGGACCGTGCGGCCGCACAGACCATGACAATCATTTTTCCGGCGATTCCGTCGCCGTAGGGGTTCTTCCAGCCGGACTTCCAGGCAGCTATCGAGCGGACCCCTTCAAGGATCTTCCCTGAGTCGGCCCCCACGAGGATGTTCGATCCGACATCCAGCGTCTCGGGCCGCTCCGTGTCGTAGCGCATCGTAGCACAGGGGACGCCGAGAACGCAGGTCTCTTCCTGGACGCCGCCGGAATCGGTCAGCACGAGTTTCGCCTGCGACTCCAGCTGCAGGAACTCCAGGAACCCGAAGGGTCTGGTAAGGTTCAACCCGTCGACACCGATGCCCAGTTCCTTGATCCTTTTCTCGGTCCTTGGGTGGACCGGGAAGACGACCGGCAGGGAGAACTCTTTCTGCACCCCCTCAAGCCCTTTCAAGATCTCCTTGAGCCGTGTCCGGTTGTCCACGTTCTCCTGCCGGTGGGCGGTGACGAGGAAGTACTCACGGGGCTCGAGGTCGAGGTCCTTTAAAACGTTGCTTTTTTTCTTCGATAGGTCGAGGTTCTGGTATATCGCATCGACGACGGTGTTGCCGGTCACGCAGATCTTCCGGTCCGCGATGCCCTCCGCGAGGAGGTTCTTCCGGGCGCTCTCTGTCGGGGCAAAGAGGTAGTCCGAGATATGATCGGTCAGCACCCGGTTGATCTCCTCGGGCATCCAGCGGTTGAAACTCCGGAGACCCGCTTCGATGTGCCCCACCCGCACATGCAGTTTCGATGCCGCGAGGGCCCCGGCCATGACGGTGTTCGTGTCCCCCTGCACCAGGACGACGTCGGGCGACTCCTTTTCGAGGACGTCCTCGACACCGGTCATGATCTTCGCCGTCTGGCCGGCGTGGGTCCCGGAACCCACATCGAGGGTGTATTCCGGGTCCGGAAGTTCAAGTTCCTCGAAGAAGAGCCGGTCCATCTCGTAGGAGTAGTGCTGCCCGGTATGAAGGATAAAGTAATCAATACTCCTGCGTTCGCACTCCCTGATGACGGGAGACATCTTGATGATCTCCGGCCGTGTGCCGAGTATCACTCCGATCATTCTACACCTCTTCTCTGCATCGTGCCTTTCACCCCTGCTCACTCCCGCATCCTTGCAATGAGGGCAAGCATCAGGCCCAGCATGAGTGCGACGGTTCCCGGGATCAGGAGGAACGATGCAAGCATGCCCTGTTCGATCGGGACGAGGCCCGTTTCACTGAATCCCTGGAGGAACTGAAGCAGGAAAAAGATCCCGGCAAGCATCGCGGCGAGCCCCGGCAGCCCGATGTGCAGGAGAGGCCTCTTCTCCACGGCGAGCCAGAATATCGATCCGAGCACCTCTATTCCGTGAGACAGGGGATCCTTCGTGGATGTGTCGAAGTTTCCGTATTTGCAGTTAATCGGCGTCTCCCCGATACGCAGGTGCTTCTCATGAGCAATCCGGAGCATCTCGGATTCGGTCGAGAAGTCATCTTTTCGCAACGCACCGAACATCGACTCGATGGTTTTCCTGTTCAGTGCCCGAAAGCCGCATTGTGAGTCTGTTATCGAACTGCCGGTGCTGGAGGCGATATCGAGCACTGCCCGGCCGAACCGCCGGTAGAAGGGCATCTGGCCGAAGGTCCGAAAGCCGATGACGAGGTCGGCGGCGTCGGCGAGGATCGGCTCGACCAGGAGAGGGATCTCCCCGGGGTTGTGCTGGCCGTCTCCATCCATGAGGACCAGACAGTCGTAGTTGCGATCGACCGCATACTTAAGAGCGCTCTTTATCCCCTGCCCCTTCCCTTTCCGGGTTCCGTGCGAGATGACGGTCGCCCCGGCATCCCGGGCGACCGTCACGGTGTTGTCCGTGCACCCGTCATCGATCACCAGAACCTCGTCGACGTGCTGCCGGGCCCGGAGAACGACGGAACCGATCGCAACCTCCTCATCGAAACATGGGATCGCCGCAAGCGTCCTCACCGTGCCCGGCCGGCGGGACGGAATGGCGGTGGCCTCGGCGGTCCCGCTCGCCATCCGACGGTTCCGGGGAACCGTCGGTGTCCGTAGAGGATTGATCTGCTCCTGGACCTCATAACGGAGGGCAGGGACGTCTATCGGGCTCTCCTGTCCGATGCTCCGGGGTACGTGCCGCTCAACCCATCTGTCTCTCTCTGCATCTATGTACTGCGGCAATGGCACAGTTGTTTCTTCGGCGAAACACCCCTCTACATGGGCGGGTGGCCTCGCCCGAACCGGATCCTTGTCGTACATCCGCTTTCCCCTCTTGACGTACTGAAACGGGACTGTGCTGGCATATATTAATAGGTTATTATTAAGCCTAACCAGTTAACTATCAGGAAAATAGATCTAATTTGGTTAACAAATGTGCGCTCAAAACGGTACCTGGGTATTTATGCGTTTCGGATCAGGGAGGGGAGTCTGCTATCCCGCGGTATGAAAGGCTAAAGGATCCATATGTTACGATTCCGGCGGTGTTCGGTCTTATCGGGTATCGTCATCCGGAAGCGTTAAGTTCAGAAGCCCTGGATGGTGGGCAGAACGCCCGATTTCTCCTGCCGCACCGCGTTTGGAAGATCCATTGCCTGCGGCCTGATCCTTTCGAAAACAGAGATAATAAAGTGGGCCTGTTTCCCTATCCTTTCTGAACCCGATTACCGTATCAGAAAGTTTTATATGGGAGTGTTTCCGGCGCAAGGCGTGCAGCCACCTCCGCCATGACGGCGTGGTAGCGATGACGGTCGGCAAGGTGCCGGCGGCTCTTTTCGTCGATCGGGAGTGGCGTAAAGGAGACCCCGCAATCGATATCCCAGAGGACCAGTCCCTCGGGAGGGGCCGCAGGGATTCTCTGCTCCGCCGGCTCTCTAAGGAGCCGTGCAATCTCCCCGGCGCCGGCTTCGCCCCTTCCCACCCGTTCGAGTGCCGTCGCCATGCACCTGACCATATTCCAGAGGAAACTCTCCCCCGTCACCTCGAAGACTGCAAACGGCCCGTCTTCAAAGACCCGTGCCGCAAGGATCGTCCTCTCCGGGTTCCGGTCGCCGACGCGGGCGAACGAGGAGAAGCCGTGCCGCCCGAGGAACTCCTGCGCCGCTTCGTGCATGGCGGCGGTGTTGTCCGGGGCGAAGAAATAGTAGCGGTAGGTCCTCGATGCGGCGCTGTACCGGGGGTGGAACCCGTCCGGCACCCCGGTCCACGCCGTACACCAGATGTCTGCCGGGAGCACCTCGTTCAGTGCCCCGTGTGCCCGTTCCGGCTTATCTGTCCGAAACGAGCAGACCTGGCCCCGGGCGTGCACCCCGCGATCGGTGCGGCCGGCGGTGACGAAGTTTGCCTCCCGCCAGTCGTCGAAGAGCCCAAGAATCCTGCAGGCCTCGATGAACTCACCCTCCACGGTGCGGAGCCCCGGCTGCATCTGCGAGCCGAAGAAACTGTCCCCGAAATATGAGAAGCGGAATGCCAGATTCATTGGTATACCGTTCGCCGAATTCTACGGAGAGCGCCCCTGATGGACTGGCGGGTGTAGGTGTGGAGCGGGGTCATCCTTCCTCCCGCCATCGTCCGCCCTCCCCGGATCGCGGCGAGGATGGAGGCCGCATCCGGTTCGGCCGTGACGTAGGTTACCCCGAACCCGACGTAACGGGCGTTGTGGGCGTCGCTCCCGGCAACGCCGGGTTTTCCGAATCTCCGTGCGATGACTGCGGCTTTCCGGTTCGCCGACCCGGTGATGTAGCGGCTGTTGAAGACTTCCACAGCGTCCACCGCTCCGATACCGGCCGCGAGTCTTCTCCCGACGCCATGGCGCCAGCGGTGGTAGGGGTGGGGGAGAATGAGGAGAGCGCCCCGGGTGCGGGCCAGGGCGACGGTCTCGAAGAAGTCGAGACCCTTCGGGAGGGGTTGTGTGACCCCGAGAGCGAGCAGGTGGCCCTGTCTTGTCGATATCTCGGTGCCCGGGATCACGGTCACGGAGGTGTCGCACTCAAGGGCGTAGAGGGCGCCTTCCACCGTGTCGTGGTCGGTGATCGCAATGGCGTCGAGGCCGACCGCCTTCGCTCGCCGGAGGATCTCCTCCACGCTACTCTCTCCGTCCTTGGAGAACCTTGTGTGGACATGCAGGTCGCACCGCAGCATGAGATCAGATTATTTGTCATCCTCTGAATAATAAGTAAAGTGTTATGCGCATTCTCCTCCCGACCGGATCGGCAACAGCCGGAATCGTGAAGACGGCGGCTGAGCGTTTCAGCGACCGCTACGAGATAGATGTGGCGGTCACCGGCGAGATCGCGTCGTTTCTCGCCCCCGGCGAACTCCGGAGGCTGGTTTCAGGCGGTGACTACGACATGGCGATCGTCTCCGGGATGTGCACCGCATCCTTCGCCGACGTCGAGCGCGAGACCGGCGTCCCGGTCTACCGGGGCCCGCGGCATGCGGCCGATCTCCCGCTGGTCCTTTCGGTGCTGGATCGTGTCCGGCTCTCAAAGACCGTCCCCGCCGACGAGTTCCTCGCACAGACGCGGCGTGAGGAGGCCTGCCGGCAGGTGGCGCTCCGGGAAGCGGAGGCAGAGGCGGACTTCATCATCCGGGGCGTGAAACTCGGCGGGGGTTCGAGGATGAAGGTGCTCGCGGAGATCATGGACGCGCACAGGCGCGACGATCTCCTTGCCGATGTCCGGCGGTTCTTTGCCGACGGGGCCGATATCGTCGACCTGGGGTTCGGGTTCGACGCGACCCCCGCCGACGTGAAGAGGTGTTTTTCGGCCCTCGCAGAGGTCGAAGGCCCTCTCGCCGTCGACACGCAGGACCCCGCCCTCATCGCGGCGGCGCTCTTCCGCGCCGACCTGGTGCTCTCCCTGCACGAGGGAAACATCCCCGTCGTCGGTGAGGCGGTCGCAAAAGCCGGGGCGGCCGCGGTCGTGGTGCCGCGTGAGCGGACGCTTCAGGAGAACCTTGCCGCCGCCGAGAATGCCGGGATCCGCTGCCTGATCGCCGACCCCCTTCTCCAGCCGGTGGGGTCCGGGCTCGTCGATTCACTCGCCGGGTTTTCGGAGGCTCCGCGTCCGCTCTTCTTCGGGGCCGGCAACGTCGCGGAACTGCTGGACGCTGATTCGCCCGGGGCGAACGCGTTGCTCGCGGGGATGGCGCACGAAGTCGGGGCCGCTGTCGTCTTCACGAGCGAGCACAGCGACAAGACAACCGGATCGGTTGCGGAGATGCGGCGGGCGACAGAGATGATGGCCCTCGTGACCGATCGCCCGTATCCCAAAGACCTGGGGCTCGACCTCCTGATCCTGAAGGAGAAACGGCGGCGGCGCGAACCTCCGCTGGAGTATGGCAGCATCATGGATGCGCATCCCGTGCCGGACGAGATCGTCTACGACCCCCTCGGGTGCATCCGCATCGGGATCGAGGGGGGTTTTATCGTCGCGGTTCATAAGGATCGTGCTGTTCGGGGAAGGCACTGGGAAGACGTCTTTTACACGCTTCTTGCAAACGCAAGCCTCTCCCGGCTCGACCACGCCGCTTACCTCGGAAAAGAGCTCTTCAAAGCGGAACTCGCCATCCGGTACGGGAGGAGTTTCGAACAGGACGGGCCGTTCTGAACGGCCCGCTCCCGTAGATTTTTCACGATAGAGGGGCCGGCCCGGTCCCCGCGATTTGACTCTCAGGAAATATAACAATATTTATATATTTATGGGGTTATTTTCCGGCCCGTGGCAGCGGCGAGCGGTGCCGAACCGTTCGGGCAGGTATCCCCGGTATCGTGAACCCCCGGAGGCAGGAAGTGCGTTCGGGGGCCGACTCCGGGATGCCGGCCGTTCTCCCTGCCATGGTTCATAAACGTGGTGAGACTGCATGAGAAGGAATCCAACCATACTCGGGCTCGTAGCGGCCCTGGCAATCGGGCTTGTTGCCCTGCCGGTTCTCGCGGCGACCGCCGATGTCGATATACGCGGCGGTGCGTACATCCCCGCCTCGCTCACGGTCGAGGGCAATACAACGGTAACCTGGACGAACTACGACGAGGTAAGCCATACCGTCACCAGCACGGGAGGGCTCTTTGACTCCGGGCCGATCGAAGAGAACGAGACGTTCGAACACACGTTCAACGATACGGGGACATACCCGTACGGCTGTACGCTCAACGCCTCGACGC
The DNA here is from genome assembly GCA_030156625.1 of Methanoculleus sp. Lineage (GTDB taxonomy): Archaea > Halobacteriota > Methanomicrobia > Methanomicrobiales > Methanoculleaceae > Methanoculleus. The sequence goes on along the minus strand of JASGMC010000006.1, from coordinate 31,596 downwards.
GGCGGACGCCCATGCAGGGTGTCGTCATCGTCGTCCCCGAGGGGATGATGGTCGCTCCGGACGGGAACGTGACCCCGGGGGAAGAGCCGGCGAACATGACGCTGGCCGACCTGGTCGCGGAGAATGAAGACCTGGCCTCCTTTGCGGGCGCAGTCGAGGATGCGGGACTCACGCGGACGGTGCTCGCCACCGGGGGGCCGTATACGGTCTTTGCCCCGGACGATGCCGCCTTTGGGGCTCTCGGCAACGAGACCCTTGCCGGACTCTCGAACGATACGGAGACGCTTGATGCCCTGCTCATGCACCATGTGGTGAGGGGGAACTATACCGCAGAAGATCTGGTGATGGAGGCAAACGCCACCGGAAACGAGACGGTTCTTGAGACGCTCGCCGGGGACAACCTCACCGTCGAGGCAGCCGACGGCGGCCTCACGGTAGGGAACGCGACCGTCGTTGCATCCGATATCACGGCCGAGAACGGCATCGTCCACATCATCGACACGGTTCTCGTGCCGCCGGGGCTCGTGCTGCCGGAGAATGCGACTCCGGCCGGGAACGAGACCGCTGAGGCGAACGTCACCATCGTTGAACCCATGGAGGGCGCCAACGTCACTGCCGGTGACGTCACCGTGAGCGTGGACGTCACGAACTTCACGCTGGTCGAGCCGGCCGGGCAGCCGAACGCGGCGGGCGAAGGGCACCTGCACTACTACCTGGACGCCCCGGTGCCGACGAACGCGAGTGAGCCCGCCATCCCGGAGACCGGCGAGTATGTCGTCTCCGCGAACACCTCCTACACCTGGGAGAACGTGACGGCGGGCGAGCACAACCTCTCGGCCCAGCTGGTCAATAACGACCACACTCCGCTCGTCCCGCTCACCTTCGAGACCGTAAACGTCACCGTTGACGGGAACGTGACTCCGGCAGAAAATGCGACCCCGGAGGCCTCGCCGGAAGGAAGGGTCATCCCTTAAACGATCCCACTTTTTTCTTCCGGACCCCTGCTGGCCGTGCATGCATGCCGAACGCGAGGGCTTATGTTGCCTCCTCGCCTACCATTCAGTAGAATGGCCATATGCGGGATCAGCTTGGATCTGCTTTCGATGCTCTTCGAACTTGGACGGGAACATCATCCGAACGAGTTCGTTGCCGTGCTACGGGAGCAGGGCGGCATTATCCGGGACCTCGACCTGGTACCCGGCACCATCGTCGGGGAAGAGAGCGCTTCATTCTTCCTCGATATGCTCCCGCTGGACATCCACCAGGCCGGCAGCGCCCACAGCCACCCGAACGGCGTCCTCTCCCCGTCGCCGGCGGATCTGCGGTTCTTCCCCACGGTGGGGCGGTACCACGTCATCGTCGGATATCCCTACACGGAGAGGGACTGGCGGTGCTACCGGGCGGACGGCAGCGCGACACTCCTCGAGGTGGTCGAGTGATCCGCGTGGTCGCAACGGGGACGTTCGACATCCTCCACCCCGGGCACCTCTACTACCTTGAGGAGTCCCGGAGGCTCGGCGACGAACTCTCCGTGATCGTGGCGCGGGACGCGAACGTGAAGCATAAGCCGAGACCGATCCTCCCGGAGGCGCAACGGCTCCGGATGGTGCAGGCACTAAAACCGGTCGACCACGCGCTCCTCGGCGATCTCCACGACATGTTCCGGCCGATAGCAGACCTCCGGCCCGACATCATCACGCTCGGGTTTAACCAGCATTTCGACGAGGAGCATCTCCGGCAGAGACTCCGGGACCGCGGGCTCGACGCGGACGTCGTCCGGATACCCGGGTATCCCGGCTCTCTTGCCAGTTCGTCGAAGATCATCGAGCGTATCCTGAACACCCGGGCTCCTTCCGGTCCCGCCGGCCCTGCCGGCGAGGAGTGATCCGGCCCAAGAGCGGGTGCTCACCCGCAGGTGACGGCGATTCATGTGGCAGATCGGCTTATGGGACGACGAAGGCGCTGACGGCCGGGCGAACTGGCTGAAGGTCTCGGTCCCGTTCCTGCTCTGCGGGCTCTTTCTCGGCGTCGTATGGTTCCTCCTCCCCGCCGAGCAGTGGTTCCTGCTCTTCGGGATGATGGTCGCCTATATCGTTCCGCCGCTCGGCCGGGAGACGGTCATCCCGGTCTGCATCCTCTGCGGGATCCCCTGGTGGCTGGCCGCGTTTGCCCTGGCGTTCCTGGACTTCGCCGGCGGGCTCTTTATGGCCTGGAACTTTCCGCTGGTCCTGCGTATCCCCTACATCGGCCCCTGGGTCAGCCGCTTTGTGGCGGCGGGCAGGACCTTCCTCGACCGGCGGCCGTGGCTTGAACGGCTCTACTTCGTCGGCCTCATCGCCTTCGTGGCCCTCCCCTTTGACGGCTCGGGGAGCATCGTCGCCTCCGTCGTCGGGAGAATGCTCGGGATGACGAAGACGGAGGTCCTCTCCTGCATCACCATCGGCGCCATCATCGGCAGTTTCGGGATCGCTCTCGGCATCGACTACGTCGTGAACCTCATTCCGGCGGGGGCCGGGTTCTGGTTCTCGCTTGCCGTCTTCCTCCTGATCGCCATCGCGCTCCTGGTGACGTACCGGAACTATTCGCGGAGACCTGAGGCGGACGCCTGATCCCGCGATCCTTCTTTTGTCGTATCGGGTGGGGCGGATGCGCTCTTCCGACCCGGCAGTTGACTCATCACAAACAGAAACTCTAATACGCGATCCGGGGGATTGATCATCCTATCCCGTCCTAACAATCCGGAAGGGAGATCGGGAGACGGCGGTGCGTGCCCTCTCCGCAACGGCAATGGGCGGCTATGTCCTGCCGCCCGGGATGATCAGAATATGGATTCGCATTCAACGGACAGTGTGGAGGCAGGTGTCTCTCCGGAACAGCATGGTGGTGATTCGGACCGCCAGGAGGGAGGAGGCTCCGCTGCCGGCGAGTTCCCGGCCAGAACGCCCGGCGTTACCACCGCGATGCTGCAGCAGGTGATCGAGACCTCGCTCTCCGGGATCTGCATCGTCGATCGAAGGGGGCGTATTGCCTTCGCCAACGCTCCGCTGCTTGCTATGTGGGGGTATGCGTTGCAGGAGATGGTCGGAAAGCCCGTGACCTTCCTCTGGCTCTCCCCGGAAGAGGGGCGGGACTGCATCGACCATGCCGTCTCCGCCGGGCGATGGAACGGGACGGTTGCCGCCCGGCGGAGAGATTCATCGTCTTTCGACGTCAGGATATCGCTCAGCACCGTCCGCGACCCCTGGACCGCCGATGTCTGGCTTCTCCTCTCCTGCATCGACGCCGGCATGCAGCGCAGGACCGGGGATGCACCCGGTCACCACCTCAGTCTCGAGCAGGCAGTTGCGGCGATGCCCGCACGGTTCATGGACCCTGCGCAGATCGATCCGGCTATCGACGACTCGCTCGAGGACCTCGGCCGCGCGTGCGGTGCGTGCAGGGCCTATCTCTCCCTCTTCAACGATCCCCGGACGCTGCTTGGCACAACGCACGAATGGTGCCGGCCGGAGCAGAATCCCCGGCGCGGGAAGTCCCGGAAACTCCTCACGACCGACCTCCCCTGGTGGGCAGCGCGGATCCTCGAAGGCGAGACCGTGCTTGTGGATGGAGCATCCGCGAAAGGGCGGCTGCACCGGGAGGAGCGCGAGTTCCTGAAGCGGCACGGCGCTAACGCGACGCTGATGGTTCCGCTCCGGCTGAACGGGTCGGTCGTCGGCTTCGTCGGCTTCGACCGGAATACCGATGATGCCCGGTTCGAGGACGAGGATGTGGCGCTCCTCTCTGCGGCCGTCCATATCATCGCGTGCGCACTCGACCGGAAGCAGTCCGAGTACCTCTTCCGGGAATCGGAAAGCCTCTACCAGATCGTCCTCGACGCCATCACCGATACCGTCACCGTCGTCGATACCCGGCTCACCCTTCTTCTCGCGAACGACGCTTTCATAGCCTGGTGCGAAGACCTCGGGCTCGCGACGGACGTCGTCGGAAAAGATCTCTTCACCGTCCTCCCGTTCCTCCCTCCCAACACCCGGCAGCTGTACGAGCGGGTCATACGGACCGGCCGGCCGCTGACGTCGGAGCGGTCTCTCAGGTGCGGTGACCGGGCCATGATTCTCCGGGAGATGCGGATCCCGATCTTCGAGCACGGCGAGGTCGAGAGGATCGTCACCGTCTCCCGGGACATCACCAGCCAGAGGGAGGTTGAGGACCTGAAATCAAAGGCCTACGCTCAGATCGAGCGGAACATGGAACAGTTCGCTCTCCTCGCCGACCATATAAGGAACCCGCTCCAGGCGATCATGGGGCGTGCCGAACTGCTCGACGATGCCGCGACGAGGGAACAGATCCGGCAGCAGGTGCAGCGGATCAACGGGATCATCGATCAGCTCGACGAGCGGTGGGCGGAGTCGAGGAAGCTCTCCAAGTTCTGGCGGAGGTACTCCTGATCCCTTCTCTCACGTCCTATCCCGCAGCGTTCCCCACACGCGGTTCCGTTCGAGGATGATCCAGTAGCGCCGCAGCTCGGCTTCCGCAGCCCGGTATCCGGGGTAACGGTCGCCGACGAGGCGCCAAAACCTTTTTGAGTGGTTCTGTTCGCGAAGGTGGGCGGCCTCGTGGACGACGACGTACTCCCGCAGGGACTCCGGGAGGGCTATGACGCGCAGGTTGATGTTGAGGTTGCCGAGCGTCGAGCAGCTCCCCCACCGGGTCTTCTGCATCTTCACCGCGATCCTTCTTGGCCTCCGGCTATTAAGGTCCGGGTAGGTCTCAAGGCGGTCCAGAACCTCCTTCTTCAGCATCCGGGAGAGGTTTTTCCTGAGGGCGGGAACGGACGGGGAGGCGACGGTCCCCGAGACCTCGTCGATCGCGAACCGCGCGCCCGGGACCGGGCGATAGAACCGCCCGTGCAGAAGGAGCAGGTCCTCCTTTCCGCGGCCCTCGGCGGCGAGCCGGTCGAGTTCCTCGCGCCGTTTCTCGATCCAGGCCGCGTTGCGCTGCAGGAACCCGCCGATGTCGAACGACGGGGGAGCGACCACCCGCAGGGTCCCGTCCGGCCGCACCTGAAGGCGGGCGGACCGCACCGCCTTCCGGACGACGGTCGTGCCGTCCGGGACGCTCTCCTTCGCTCCCCTGCTCATTGTACCAGTACTGGGACGGCGGCAAGAAAAATCCCGTGATCCGGCACGCACCTATACCTGATGACGACAAAGAGTTACGGTAGGGCTCCCGCTCGAGATCCAGAGCGGGTGCAGAGGACGGTACCATGACCGAGAAGGAACTGAAGATCGGGGATATCGCGCACCTCACCGGGATCTCCGAGCAGGAGGTCCGGACACTCGTCCAGACCTATGACACCCTCTTTACCTACCGGACGATCGGCCGGGTCAGGCTTTTCCCGCCAAAGGCGGTCGCAATTGTCCGGAAACTGATAGAACTCTCCGGAAGGGGCCTTTCGGCCGAAGAGATCGGTGAAGAGGTCAAATCCGGAAGAAAATCGGCCGCACCCGAAGAACCGGCGGGCAAGGTCGTCCGGAGCGCCGCCCCGCTCCCGCCCGAGGTGGCGATCGATATGGGGGTGATGCGGGATACGCTGGCCCGGCAGGAACGCCGGATTGCACGACTGGTCGAGGAACTCGAGCAGGAACAGAAATTGAGGACGGAGGAGTTCGGCCGGCTCCAGAATGCCGTCGACGACCTGCAGGAACGGCTTTCCACGCATCAGGAGCAGCTTGCCCTCGTTGCGGAGTGGGTGGACTACTTCGACCGGCAGATGGATGAGGTCACCCGGCCGGCGCTTGAGAGGTTCCGGCGGACCGTCGCGAAGAAGAGCGATCCCGGGCAGCCGTCCGGCCGCTCCGGCTGACCTCCCTCATCTGCCGGGCTATCCCCGGAACCGGGTGCACGTTCGCCCCTCTTCGCTACGCATATGGCGCATTTGTAACAATATATAATATTCAATGGCATAAAAATAACAAAATTTAAATACGATCCCCGCTACCGGCACGCGAGGTGATCGAGATCTCAGAGCAGAAGATGGCCATATTACTGACCGTCGCCATTCAAGCGCTGGTCGTTGGCGGGTTGATAGCCTGTATAGTCGTCGGAACACAGGACCGGCCGTCTTCGGCGGTCTCACCGGCCGATGAGGTCCGGGATGCGGATTACCGTCCCGAGAGCGCCTCGCCGGCCGCGTACCCCGTCGTCGGCCACCGGCCGGAAGGCGTGACGGGCGCCGGGGAGAACATCCCCGCTTCTTTTGTGCAGGATCGTCTCCCTAACCCATCATGATCTGCACGGCCGTCGGGTACCGGTTCATGATGGCGTACACGAGCGGTTTCGCTATCCAGAGTCTCCCACCCTGCATCCTCCGGAGAGGGCTGATCTCCCGGAGGCTCTGGAGGGCCTGCACCGCAGCCTCGTCCGCGAGGAAGAAGCTGTCCGGAACCGTGGAGTCGAAGTAGAAGAGGATCGGAAGCCGGAGCCGTCTCTGCAACTCCTCCGGGACAGCCTGCCCCATCCGGAGGAGGACGTCCCGGTCGAAGTCGTACCTGCTCCCGCCCTTCGTGACCGACGATGGCTGCTCTTCCCGCAATAGCCGGGAGAGACGTTTGCGTTCCGCGACGACGCCGTCGTTGATCCTGCCGATCTCGAGCCGCATCCACCGCAGAAGGGTCGACTCGTCGCTTGCTGATGGTCGGTTAGGCATGTATGCTCCGGTGGTGATCCCTGCATCGGGTTGAGAAACCTGTCTTTGCCATACAATATATACCTGGCCCCCGGAAGCCCTTCTCCGATAACAGGAGCCGGGGTGCTGTTTCGGCGATTCGAGCCGGAATGCGCCCCTCTCCCGGATCGCAAATCTCTCACCGCCCGGGCGAAAGTATATATCTTTACCCCTCTTTCGGCGTCTTCTACGTGATCATGCATGGAACGTGATTCAGCGCACGACAGGTATACTCAGCGGGATGCCCGGTTTCCGGGAATGCTGCTCTGCGTCCTGGTGCTCGCCAGCATAGTGGTTCTCCTCACAGCCATCCTGGCGGGCATCACCGGCACATCCGGGGGTGGGTATGATCCCGCCATCGCCGCAATGCTTGCAGAGATTAATGAATCCGAACTGGAGAAAACGACGTACGACCTGCAGAACTATCCGACCCGGGCGTTCGGCTCCGCCGGAAACCGGGAGGCGGGCGAGTACCTCTACCGGAGGTTTGACGAGATCCCCGGGCTTGAGGTGGAGTTCCAGGGAGGGGACCTCCGGAACGTCGTCGCCACGCTCCCCGGGAGCGACAACGCCTCAGAAGGGGTCGTGGTGGTGGGGGCGCACTACGACAGCACGTCTTCGGACCCCGCCCGCGCGCCCGGGGCCACCGACAACGGGTGCGGCGTTGCGATCGTCCTGGAACTCGCCCGGGCGATGAGTCGGCACTCGTTTGACCGGACGGTGCAATTTGCGCTCTGGAACGGCGAAGAAAGCGGCCGTTACGGCAGCATCGACTATGCCGAAAGCACGACGGTCCCGGTCGTGCTCTACTTCAACTACGATTCGGCCTGCTACGATCCTGAGAACCGCTCGGTCCTCGATATCGTCTACGATGAGCGCTCCGCGGATATCGCGGCGCTTATGGCGGACTACAACACCCTTTATTTCACGAACTTCATCCTGACCGAGAACAACCACACCTGCACCTCGGACCATATCTCTTTCCGGGCCCGGGAGTTCCCGGCCGTGACGACCCACTGCGAGGAGCACGGTCCGGCCCATACGCCGGAGGATACCATCGACCGGGTGTCGTTTGGGTATGCGAAGAGGAACGCCCAGCTCGGTCTTGCGGTGCTCGCCGGGGTGGCCGGGCTCCGGGGCGACGAGGAAGATGCCGCCGTCCCGAAGGCCCCGGTGACGATAGTATGGAACCTCTCCGGCAGGCTGGACGGAGCGGGTTGACGGCCCGTTGCCGGCAGCCGTCCGGCCTCCCCCGGCCCGGGTACGCGCAACCCCCTGTCACCGGGAGCTGCGGCATGGGGCAAGTTATTATTAGGAGAGGGTCGAGAGGAGGTGGCTCCCGGGAGTGAGGCGGGTTTTCCGGCGGGCGGAGGACGCGGCCTCCCGCCATCTCCGGGGGCCGCGCAGAACCGCGACGGGCCGCGCACGTCCGGGTGATGAGGAATGCGTATGAGAGGCGAAGCCGAAGAGAAGATGGGGGAAGAATCGGGACCGGTCACGTTTACCTGCTATCGTGTCACCCCGGGGGAGGAAGAAGGCACTCCCGAGGAGGATATGAACACCTACAGCGTCGTGGTGCTGCTCCCCGACGGGGACATCAAGCACCAGGTCGTCTGGGCGTCGGCGCCCGAGGACATCGGCGACGCGATCCGGGTCCCCCCCGGTTCACGGGTGATCATGACCGAGATGAAGAATACCCTCGTATGGGACAGCGAAGAGGTGGGGGCCGCACCGGCCTCCTGACCTCTTTTGAGACCGGACCCTTTCGACGGTCCCGTTCCGAAGACCTGGCCGGAATACTCTCACTCATGCGGCATCGCGGAAGGGAGATTGTGCCTTCAGGTTCGCCGCGGTGTTCTGGTCCGCATAGGCGCTCGAATTCAACAGAAAGATGTCGACAGAGCCCGGTGATGCACCGGATCAGCGCTCTGTCGAGGATGGAGTATGGTTGTCGACGAAGTAAGGAAGGCCATCGACGCGAACAACAAACGATTTTCCGAAGGGTTCCTGAAGGGCGATGCCGCAATAACGGCATCGGTCTTTGCAGAGGACGCCGTAGTCTTCCCCCCCGACACCCCCATGATCCAGGGAAAAGAGGCGATCGAGGAGTTCTGGAGAACGGTCATGGCGTCGGGCGTAAAAGAGGTGGAACTGACCACGATTGAACTCTCCGGGGATGGCGACTTTCTGCACGAGAAGGGAACGGGCATTCTCAGGGTCCGTCCGCCGGGTGGAACGCCTGCCGAGCAGAAGATCAAGTTTGTCGTCGTGTGGAAGCGCACGGCGGACGGCTGGAAGAACCTGTGGGATATCTGGAACGCTTCTCCCTGATGCGGGAGCAGCGAGACCGCCGGATTCGCCGGGCATCTTCGGATGCCCTCTCGCAACGGATACGAAGAGGCATGCCGGTCCCGATCACCCCGTGTACGAAGGGCGCCGCAAGGGCATGATCCTGCAGCCGTGGGGTTTGTGAAAAAGAGGTATTCAGGGGAGCACTGCATCTTCCCCGGTGATCTCGCTTAAGTAGACGCCGGAGCCGACCCACCAGGTATCGTCGACCGGGAGGACGTAGCCGATCTTGAGTTCGTCGCGGTCATCCTGCTCCGGATTCGGCCAGACGAAGACGATGAACCCTCCTCCCGACTGTGCGGTATCCCTGAGCGCCCGGATGTTCTCCATCCCGAACGGGTCCTGCCGCTCGATCAGGCTCGTGCCGATCGAGTCCTGCAGGTGGGGATGGGCAAGGAGCGTTCCGTTGTAGTCGTAGGCGTAGAGGTAGTGCCCGGCCGAATCGACGAACATCCCGGACGCATTCGAGATCTCGGCAAACGCCGCCTGTGCTCCCTGCTCCCGGCCGTAGGCGGCACCGCGCTCGACGAGGTCGATCATCGCCGATACGGCTTTAGGGTACGGCTCCCGGCCGGGACCGGCCACGTCGGAGAGGTAGACGCCTGAGGCTACCCACCACGTCTCCCCGGCAGGAGCGACGTAGCCGATCTTCGGGACGTAGGTATCCCCTGCCGACTCGTCGATCGACCCGAACTCCGGCGCCGGGTAGAGGTAGGCGATATACCCGCCGCCGTTTGCTGCGGTATGCGCACCGATGCGGATCACCGGCAGCCCCCGGACGTCGGTCCAGTTCCCGCGGTCGGAACCGACCGCATCCTTCTCGTAGGGGTGCGCAAGGAGCGTCCCGTTGTAGTCGTAGGCGTATACGTAGAGGGCCCCCTGCGAGAACCGGCCGGACACGTCGTTGAATTCGGCGAGGGCCACGTCTTCTCCGGCAGTCTCCGCGTAGGCGGCGGCCTCCCGGACGAGACCCGCAAGATCCGCGTGAGTCGTATTCTCCTTCACGGTCTCCTGCCCGGCAGGGCCGCTGCATCCGGCCGCGAGCACCAGGAGGCAGACCATGCCGATGAGATAGCATCTTTTCATACCGTCTTGTGGGATGGAATACCAAAAAAACACGCCGGAACCTTCCTCGCCGGGGAAAACGGCGCGGCCCTCTCTCCCGACCCTGCTCATCGAGAGGTATATGTGGGATCGCATCCCCCGACCGTGAGGTGATCTGATGGCGAACGTTACCCAGCAGATGGCAAAAGCCACGGAGTACAGTGCGGCCAACCTGTTGAAGGATGCCGGGGTGGATGCGGAGCGATGGAGCCGGACGCCGGACGACGCGACGCTCAAAAAGACGATTGATGCGATCGAGGCCCGGAACATCGGGGTGTTCCTCGTTGATACGGCAGAGGAGGCGCTTCGGACCGTCGTCGACCTGCTGCCCGAAGGGGCCGAGGTCATGAACGGCTACTCCACGACCCTGATCGAGATCGGGTACGACCGGGTGCTCAAAGAGAACCCGAAGGGATGGCGGGATTATCACGCGATCATCACGGCCGAGGACGATGCCGAGAAGCGGCACGCGCTCCGCCGCAAAAGCGTGGCCGCAGACTATTTCCTCTCCGGGGTGCAGGCGATCGCCGCCTCAGGCGAGGTCGTGGGGTGCGACAAGACCGGGAGCCGGACGGGGGCGTGGCCTCACGCGGCGGGCCATCTCATCCTCGTCTCCGGGACGAACAAGATCGTGCCGACCATCGACGATGCGCTCCGGCGGTGCCGGGAGTATGCCCTGCCCCTCGAGAACCAGCGTGCGCAGCATGCCTACGGCACGGGAAGTTACATCGGCAAATACGTGGTCCTCGAGAGCGAAGTTGCCGAGGGAAGGGTAACGGTGGTCCTGATCCGCCAGCCGCTCGGTTATTGAATCCGGCTGCCCCGCGCGGCGGCACCGGGCCTGCCTGCTAAAGGAAAAGGGGGGCGTCTTCATGGCAGGCTTATACCCGGTTTATCTCTTTTGCGAGGTGCGGGTCAACCGTATCCCCTCCCTCTCCAGAGTTCTGCTGTCTCTCTGTCCGGCCATGCAGGAGCGGTTGTGGCGGTGCTCCCATCGCCGGAACCTGCGGTCGTCGTCCCCGAACTGGCCGACTCTTCGGTGAACCTCGCTCTCCGGGCGTGGACGAAGACGGTGGACTTCTGGGGCGTGCAGTGGGATCTGACCCGCGACGTCGTCAGGGCGTTCAAGGAGGCCGGCATCGAGATTCCCTTCCCGCAGGTGGACGTCCACCTGGAGCGGGTTCAGTAGATCTCTTCTATTTTTGCAGATTCTCGTCGGGGGTCTTCCCGGCCCGGTGGGACTTTCTATGGACATCGTCTCCGTGGGTCCGGGGCTCTCCTTCTGCCCGGCAGAGGATCCGGCGTCCCCTGCCCCCTGGAAAAGTTCGCCGAAGCGTTCCCGGTACGGGACTGCCTGTCACCAGGATATCCACTCCGGCTGTATTGCAGGATGCCGAACCCGGGCTGAAAATGTTCCTGGATGCTCCCGGTGCGAGAGGCTGAGTAGTCATGTAAACGACGCCTTTCAAGCGTTAAGCAGGCAGCTCCTGTCCGGCGGGTCAATATATTTCGTTAAATTAATGCCGGGCGTCACTTAAATTAACTTGTTGTATCAGAGGATTGCTGACCTCTATAACTCAAGTTTGTAAAGTGATGGATTGGAGGTGAAATTGCGGCAATAACCGCGATAATGAACATAATCGGCGGACTGGTATTCTGTGCCGGAATTATAGGAGCCCTGCCCGTGCTCGGGGGCTTCCTTGAGAAGGCGGGCAAGTTTCTGGGCGGTTTCCAGGTCATCATAGGGATCATCATGATGGTCCTCGGACTACTGGGGATCTTCTCACTGCAGGGTATAGTTGTCTTCCTGGTAGGGGTCATCCTCCTGACCGGTGCGTTCCACGTCATCCCGGGTCTCGGTAAGTATCTCGAGAAGTTCGGTCGTGGTTGGGCAGCTTCCAGACGATCATCGGTATCATCGCGATCATCATCGGTATCCTGGGGCTTCTCTGAGGCTTCAGTCCAGGGGTGAAGGCGGCAGAGCGGGAACTCTCGCGGCTGAAATCCCGGGATGAACGCAAGGCTGCCGTTCTTTTTTAAGATCTTAACGGTCTTTGCATCTTCACTATATGCCAGGAGGATTTCCGGGTTTCAATGAGCTGGAGACGGTGCGTCCTCGTGGATATCCATCGCCCGGCTCCGCCCCTCTCTCACCGGGTGCGCCCGAAGTCGATGAAGCCTTTGTAGGGGTCCGCCGCCATCAGGCGGACGCGCACCCTCTGGCCGACTCTGAGACCCTGCTCCCCCAGCACGACCCTCCCTTCGGCCGGCGGGTCGATCAGCCGAACATACGTCCCCTTCTCCGAGGCGCCGGTGACGAACGCCTCGAACGTCTCGCCGATCCTCTCCTGGAGCAGGACCGCGGCCGCGGCCTTACGGACGAAGCGTTCGACCTTCTGGGATGCCTTATCCCGTTCGGTCAGCCGGGCGGCGAGTTCGTCGAGTTCGGCGGGCGTGTATGGGGAGACGGGCTCTCCGTCGACAACCGATTTTACCAGCCGCTGGATGATGAGGTCGACGTAGCGCCGGTTCGGGGCGGTGCCGTGGGTGTAGTCGGTGACGGCGAGGGCGAAGTGGCCGATCGGCTCGTCGCCCGGCCGGAACGCCACGTACTCCCCCGCCCCCATGAGTTTCACCACCGTGAGAGAGAGATCGGGGAAGCGGTCGGGGTCGGCCGCCTTCTGCCGGATGAGGAACCGTGTGAGCGCCTCCGCGTCCGGATCGGCGGGCAGCGTCTCGCCGCGCTCCGCCGCCTCCCGAACAATTCCCTCCCAGTTCTTCGGTGTGCGGACGACCCGGTGGATCATGGGGAGATCGGCGTCATTTAAGAACGCCGTCAGGGTTCCGTTCGCCGCGACCATGAACTCCTCGATCAGGCACCGCGCGCGGTTCTGCTGCTGGATGACGAGGCCCATGACCCGGTTGTCCTCAACGACGGGTTCGGCCTCGATCGTCTCCAGGGCGAGCGCTCCCTGTTCCGTCCGGCGCTTTCTGAGCCGCACCGCGGCCTCGTCCTGGAGGAGGATCTGCTCCGCGAGCCCCGGCGTCTCCTCGATCGCCCGGGGAGCGGGGGCGCTCCCTTCCAGCCAGTCGCCGACCTCCTCGTAGACGAGTTTCGCCCGGTTCGCAACAATTGCCCGGTAGACGTCGCCGGGTACCGCACTCCCGTCCGGGAGAACGGTGTACTCGATGACGATCGCCATCCGGTCCCGGCCGGGCAGGAGCGAGGTGATGCCCGCCGAGAGGCGGTCGGGCAGCATCGGGAAGGTCGTGACGCCGGTGTAGACCGACGTCCCGTTGTGGGCGGCGTGCCGGTCCGTCTCCGAATCTTTCGGGACGTAAACGTCGACGTCGGCGATGGCAACCCTGACCCGGATCTCCCCGTTCTGCCCTTCTTCGCAGACTTCGATCTGGTCGAGATCTTCTGAATCGTGGTTGTCGATCGACGACCAGGGGAGCGAGCGGAGGTCGCGGGGGTCGTCGAGGATGTCCGGGAAGATCTTCGCGTCGAGAGCCTCGATTTCGCGGAGGACGGACGGCGGGAAGGTCGGGATGAAACCGTACTGCCGCATCGCCGCCCACGCGATGGTGTTCAGGTCGACGGGCTGCTGGTTCTGCATCTGATGGAGAGATTCGTTTGCGGGCATATAAAGTAGGAGAGTCGCCTCTCCGGCACCACTCCGGTGAGTGGCCGCTCCCCGTCACCTGCCCTCTTTCTCCCACCAGACCGCCGCGGTCGGCCGTACCGTCGTCTCGACGTACTTCCCGGCCTCGTTCCGGTGGAGCGTCCGGGTGAAATACTCCCTGACGGGAGCGAGGTCTTCCATGCCGGGGTCGTGCATCGCCGCCCAGGTCCGGGCGGCCTCTTCGACGGAGTCGTAGACCGCATCCCAGACGGCATGATAAATCCTGACGTTCGGGTAGATCCCGGCGTCGTGGAGAATGTTGACGGGGTAGATGTAGTCCGGGTATCCTTTCTGCATGGTCGCGTCCTCCCCGAAGACCGCCCGGTACAGCGCCATCTCGTCGGGGCCCCGCCACTCTCCCGCGTGCCAGAAGATGTAGGCCGCCCGGAGAGCCGCGGCGTCGAGCTTCTCCAGGGCGGCGGCGAGGTCGTAGAACCCGAGCGAGAACGCTGCGACGACCACGTCGTGCGGCTCGATGTCCCTGCCGATCACGGCATCCTCCCAGCGCATCTTAACGCAGGAGTAGTTCGTGAGCCCCTCCTCCGCCATCCGCTCGCTGAGGACGGAGAGCATGCCTCCCGACGGGTCGAGGGCCGTCACGTGTGCGGCGGTCCGGGCCATCGGCACGGCAAGCCTCCCCGTCCCGGCACCCATATCGAGCACGGTGTCGCCGGCCGCGAGATCCAGGATCGCGAGTTCGTGCTCGGTCGCCTTCTTCTCGTCGCGGGTGACCCGCCGGTAGGCCGCAGCCCGCCTGTCCCAGACGGCGGCGGGGTCGCGGTCTTTTTCGGCACGTTCGGACGAACCAGCGTGCAGGGCTTTCCAGAGCTCGTTCCAGTCGATGATCCGGTGCATGGTTCTTCCTCTCTTCGCGAACTATCATAAGCGCTCGCTCGCGGCAGCAGGGCTGCGATTACGATGCCGGGTCCTCTCTGTTATTCCAGACATCCCGTCCGCGATCGGTAACATCTCCCGGCAGATCCACGAGTTCGGCGGGGTATGGAGCAAAAAACGACTGGTTCATCAGGTATGGCTCCCCGAATCTGATCACCCAGGACCGGAGCAGGTTTCGGGGTTCGGCCAGCGTAGCGTGGCCGTTTTTATAGCGGTCGATCAGCCTGATGCAGTACGCTCTCTCCTCGTCTGAGATGCGGTCGCTGAAGTATCCAAGGGTATGCAGGAGAACGTTGACGTTGCCGGTATACCGGGGAGCCCGCGCGAGTGCCGCAGAGAGCATCCGACGGTACCGGAGGAACAGTTCTCCCGGTTCAACCTCTGCACGGGATGCGACGAGCCGTCCCATCTCCCGCAGCATCTTCTGGCTCGAGGCAAGCAGGAGGAGCTTGCTGTTCGCATGGAATTGTACGAGACCCTCCCGATCCCGGGTTGCTTCGACACCCCGGAACGCCGCCAGGGTAAAGACCCCGGAGAGAAAATGGTCGCGGATCCGCGCATTGTTCAGGCGGAGTTCGTCCTCAACGGGAAGTTCCGGGTACCGCTTCAGCACCTCGCGGGCGAAGAATCCTGCGGACTTTGCTATCGCCGCGGACTTCTCCATCGACGGATACACCCGGACGTTCCGGGTTCCCGAGGTGGGGGAGCCGCCTTTCAGGATAAAGCCGTCGACAGGGGGGAGTGCATCAAGAAACCGGGCTGTGAAGGCGGACATCTCCTCCGTAACGTCCCGCCCGGTAGCAGGCTGCACGAGGCGATCGGAGCCGTCTATCCGCACGATCCTGACGGTTGAGCGGGGGATGCCGAGCCCGATCTCGACCTCCGGGCAGACCGGGATGCAGTCGGCATACTCCCTCAGGCGTGCCACCGTGGGGGAGGGTATCTTCGAGCCGTCGTAGCGGCACGGGTCGAACTCGACGCAGCGGCTGACGACGAGGCGGGGTCGCGGGTATTCCCGGGTCATGGGGCATAACGATGCGGCGGGATGCATATGAATCCTTCTGGTGGTGGGAGCGGGTATGTGCCGAACCGTACTCTCCGGACCCCGGGCAGGCTTGCTCCCGGGCGCCACCTTCACGGCCCTGCGGCGCGACTCTCCTTGCGTGGCGGTCGCCCTTGAGACGCACGATCTCCCGATGCGTGTCCGGATGGGCACCCGGGCCGGTTCTTCGCTGCATCCCCGGAACCCTTATCCGCCCGCTCGAAAGAGATCCCATCATGAAGGTGCTTGGCATCAGCGGAAGCCCGAGGGCGAGGGGGAACACCGCCCGTCTCCTCGCGGAGGTTCTCCGCGGGGTCTCCGACGCAGGCGGCGAGGCGAGCGCCGTCAGTCTTTCCCGGTATGTTATCGCAGGCTGCGTCGGTTGCGAGCAGTGCAGGCGCGGCCTGAACTGCACCCGCTTCAACGACGGCATGACCATGCTGTACCCCCGCATCGTGGAAGCGGATGCGCTCGTTCTCGGTTCGCCCGTCTACCACTACAACGTCACCAGCCAGATGAAGGCGTTCATCGATCGGCTCTACGCCTTTTACGACTTCACCGATGAGCGTCCCCGGGGCTACTCCAGCCGTCTTGCGGACCGGAAGCGCAAGGCCGTGGTCTTTGCGGTGGGCGAGCAGGCGGACCCCGCCGATCTCGGCGTTGCGCTGGAGGCGCTCTCCCTGCCGCTCCGGCCGCTCGGCTACGAGGTGGTTGCGGAACTCCCGGTCCTCAACTGCTTTGAGCCGGGTATCGTCGGGGAGAGAGGGGAGGTGCTCGAGCAGGCATACCGGTGCGGCCGGGACCTTGCGGCGGCTCTCTCCGGAGCCTGAGACCGCGGCTCAGGCCATGGGTGGAGCGTTTCGCGGTGCACGCGTCTGCATCCTGCCTTTCGGATGGGAGGTGCCTGACCGGCAGGAAGGAAACTATTTACGGCGAGAGGGAGATGGGTTCCCTTATCGCTCCTCGAATCGCCGTTCTGGAGCGGTGCAGGCGGGAGGTGCCGATGGAAAAGACCGCGAAAACGACATCTCCATGGATCTTCTTCCTGCTGGTCTTCCTGCTCTCCCTTCCAGTGTACGTGCTTGGTCTCGTACCTCCGTACAGCCTGCTGATGGTCTTCAACCCCTTCATCGCGGCCTCGATCCTCACCTATCAGGGGGCGGGATCGGACGGCGTGAGGCTTCTCTGGAAAAGATCCTTTGATTATAAACGGATCCGGCGAAAGATCTGGTACATACCCCTCCTTCTCCTGATACCGGCCACGACAATCCTGCAATACGGGTTGATGAGACTGATGGGGATATCGATCCCCGGCCTGCAATTCCCGCTCCAGATGATGCCCGTCTATTTCGCGGTCTTCTTCATCCTCGCGATCGGCGAAGAGGTGGGCTGGTCGGGATACGCCCTCGATCCGCTGCAGGACCGGTGGGGGGCTCTCCCCGCGGGCATCATCCTGGGAGCGGTGTGGGCCCTGTGGCACCTCGTGCCCTACGCACTCGCAAACGCACCGCTATGGGTGGCGGGGCAATGCGTCGCGACGGTGATGACACGCATCCTTATGGTCTGGCTCTATAACAACACGGGGAGGAGCGTATTCGGCATGATCCTGTTTCATGCCATGATCAACACGGGATCGGTCCCCGATTACGGTTTCCCGTACGAACCTGTCCTGGTGGCCGCCATCCTGACCGTCGCGGTTGCAGCCGTGGTGTTCCTGTGGGGGCCCGGCACTCTGGCCCGCTATCGATATGGCTGAGCGGTCCGCTGCTATGATTTGCGGAGTAATGTCAGAGGAGGAATGCGAGATACTCCCGGAGTTCTTCCGTGGTCATTCTGTCAAAGAGATCGCTGTTCGTAGCGACCACCGCACTCTACGCCCGCCCCCGTCAGTCGCGACGGGGCGTTTTGCGGTAGACCATCCCCTGGAAGATGGCGATCTTCTCCGCGGCATCATTCGTTATCCTGACGGTGTAGGAGGCCAGTTTCGGGTTGACGGCGTACTCCTCGGCCTCGGCGTAGAGGGGGCCGGACGTTGCGGCCGTGAGATAGGAGATCTGGGCGTTTATCGCCGCCGCCGGGATTCCGTGGGAGTTCGACGCGAGAGCGAAGGCTGTATCGGCAAGGGTGAAGAGTGCTCCGCCGTGGACGGTTCCGTGGCTGTTTAAGTGATAATCCCGCACTTCCATCTTCACCACCGCCCTGCCGGGTGCGACCTCAACGCATTCCATTCCGTTATGCTTCGCAAAGGCATCGGCGGCGAAGAACCGGGTAGAATCTTCTGCTGCGACCATATGCGGTAGTCTCTTTTCGGCGGCCGTAATAAGCCTATCAGTTCGCCGCGGGAGTCAGGGAAAAAAGTGGCCGGACCTTTCCGCCCCTCAGTTCTTAAAACTGTGAATCGGCGCGGGGATCCGTCCGCCGCGGTTTATGAAGTCGGCGCAGCCGAACCTGTTCACCTGCTGCACCGGTGCATACCCGAGCAGTCCGCCGAACTCGACGGTGTCGCCGACATCCTTTCCTATCACCGGGATCAGCCGGACAGCGGTCGTTTTGTGGTTGATCATCCCGATCGCGGCCTCGTCCGCGATAATACCCGATATAGTCGAGGCGGATGTGTCGCCCGGAATCGCGATCATATCGAGGCCGACCGAGCACACGCAGGTCATCGCCTCGAGTTTTTCGAGCGTGAGAGCGCCGCGGTTCACCGCATCGATCATCCCCCGGTCCTCGCTGACCGGGATGAATGCGCCCGAGAGTCCGCCGACAAAGGAGCTCGCCATGATCCCTCCCTTCTTCACCTGGTCGTTTAAGAGGGCGAGTGCGGCCGTCGTCCCCGGTGCACCGGCCGACTCGAGCCCCATCTCCTCGAGAATCCCGGCGACGCTGTCCCCGACGGAGGGCGTGGGAGCAAGGGAGAGGTCGACGATCCCGAACGGAATCCCGAGCCTCTCCGACGCCTCCTGGGCGACGAGCTGCCCGGCGCGGGTGACCTTGAAGGCCGTCCGCTTGACCGTCTCGCAGAGCACCTCGAAGTTCTCTCCACGGACACCCTCGAGTGCGTTCTTGATGACCCCCGGGCCGCTTACGCCCACGTTGATGACTGCATCGCCCTCGGAGACGCCATGGAATGCCCCGGCCATGAACGGGTTGTCGTCGGGGGCGTTGCAGAAGACGACCAGTTTCGTACAGCCAAGGGAGTTATTCTCCTTTGTCGCCTCGGCCGTCTCCCGCACAATCTCCCCCATCAGTTTTACGGCATCCATGTTGATCCCGGTCTTCGTCGACCCGATGTTCACCGAACTGCAGACCCTCTCGGTCGAGGAGAGGGCCGCCGGGATCGAGCGGATGAGGGCTTCGTCGGTCGGGGTCATTCCCTTCGAGACGATGGCCGAGTATCCCCCGAGGAAGTTGACCCCCGTATCCCGTGCGGCTTTATCAAGCGTCTTTGCAACCTCTACAAAATCCTCCGGGGACCTGCAGGCCCGCCCGCCGACCAGCGCGATGGGGGTTACGGATATTCTCTTGTTCACGATCGGGATCCCGTACTCGAGCTCGATCTCCCTCCCGGTCGAGACGAGGTCTTTCGCCAGCCGGGTGATCTTGTCGTATATATTCCGGTTTAAGGCGTCGAGATCGGCGTCGCAGCAGTCGAGGAGGCTGATGCCGAGCGTGATGGTTCTCACGTCGAGCTTCTCCTGCTCGATCATCTTGTTCGTCTCGTTCACTTCGAGAATAGTGACCATAAAAACCCTCAGATACGGTGCATTTTCGTAAAGATATCTTCCCGCTGGCACCGGATCTTAACCCCGATCTCATCGCCGAGGTCGTCGAGTTCGGCCACCATCCCGGCATACGGCTTTGACGACCTGCTGGTATCGACGATCATCATCATGTTGAAATATCCCTGCACGATCGTCTGCGAGATGTCCTCGACATTGACCTGATTGTCGGCAAGATACGTGCAGACCTTCGCGATGATTCCCACTGCATCCTTTCCGACGACGGTAATGATTGTCTTGTTCATGCTCTCCTGTCCCTGTATGGTTTTGGCTCTCCCCAGGCATTAATCCGAGTGAACCAATATGGGGAGGGGGTAATGGTATCCTTCCCAAAAAAGGAGGGTGGCCGTTTAGCTGCAGATCCCGAACCGGACATCACCCGGTCTCTTCCGGTACCGTTCGGGCACGCCCGAAGACTACCCCCAGCAGAAGAAACACGACCAGACCGACCCCGACGTAGCCCAGGATGCCGATATTCCGGATGCCCATGTCGGCAAGCGGCACGCCGATCAACCCCAAAAGACTCAGTACGCCGCTCGCAATCATGAGAACCCGGACCGTTCTCTCCAGCCGGCCGGTCCTGAAGACGGGTGCCGCAAAGAGCATCGAGAGGGCAAAGAAAACGTCCCAGGCAAGTATGTCGAGGGCATATGCCACGGACGGCCACTCGAAGGAGAAGAAGAACGATGCCCACGGGAATCCCGCAGACGCGATCTGACGGCTTACCGTCAGGATAACGAAGTGGACGCTGGAGGTGATGCCCGCGAGAACGACCATGAATGCAAGCGCCGTGAGACTGTACCCTCTGGTCTCGGGAGAGGCGTAAGCGTGGACTGCAACCATGACGATGACCATCAGCGGCGCCATCACGATGATGAGCAGCTCCAGCAGGGAGAAGTAAGGATCGCCGATCGGGTCCGCTGGCGACTCAAGCGAGAGAAGTCCGAGGACCAGTGTAACTGCGTATGCTATCATGAGGGAGAAGACGCCCAGGGCTGCAGTTCTTCCGAGCCGGCGGTGTTGTCGGGTGAAATTCTCGTGCACCGTTATTCAACTCCTTTCGTGGCTGCGTTGCCGGCGGGGGGATCGGTCGCCCTGTAGGAGGCCCCACCTGTTCTACGTTGCGGTGCTCATGGGTGAGGCGGGTCTGTGTAAAGTCAACGCAGGTTGACTTAGAAGAGGGGTGTCGACGCTATGTCAACGCAAGTTGACTTAGAAGGGAGATGTCAATGCTACGTCAACCGGGATTGACATATACACCAATGCCTCTCTGTAAGTTACACCTGGTTGACTTAGATTTCTAAATCGCGTCTAAGTCAACTTGTGTTGACTTATAAGGCAATTTATATTGTTCTAGATTGAAGTGTACTGCATGGAGAGGTATCCCGATAATAGAGCGGGGGTCTTCGTCCGTCAGGAAGATGGGTACGACGCGTTTATTCCGCACCCTTTACCGCCCCCGGATCTGGTTTTCGATGAGGGAATTCTATATCTATTATCGAGAGCCGATGGCGCTCTTGCCCGCCTTGACGGAGTTACCCAGGTGCTCCCGAACCCGGACCTTTTCGTGGCGATGTACATTAAAAAGGAGGCGCTGTTAAGTTCGCAGATCGAGGGTACGCAGGCATCCCTTCAGGGTGTTCTCGAATTCGAAGCCCACATCCGGCCCAAAGACGACATCAATGAGATACAGGAGGTCTTGAACTACATCAAAGCACTCCATCACGGCATAGAGAAACTGGGCTTCTCACCGTTGTCCCTCGATCTGATGAACGAGATTCATCGGTTCCTAATTCAGGGGACGCGGGGATCGCATAAACTCCCGGGCCGGTTGCGGCACGTTCAGAACTGGATCGGTGTACCGGGAGGAACCATCCAGGATGCAGTATTCGTTCCGCCGCCGCCGGAGCAGGTTCCGGGGCTTATGCAGGATCTGGAGCAATTTATCCAGAGCCACGATAGAACGCCGACGCTTGTGAAGGCTGCTCTCATCCACGCTCAACTGGAAACGATCCATCCGTACCTGGATGGCAACGGGAGAATGGGCCGGTTGATGATCACGTTTTATCTCTGCTCTAAGGACGTCCTGGCGAGGCCGTTGCTCTACCTCAGTTATTATCTGAAGAGAAATCGGGAGAAGTACTATACGCTCCTCCACGGCATCCGGTACCAGGGGAACTGGGAGGCGTGGCTGGAGTTCTTCCTTCAGGGCGTCGTTGAAGTCTCCAATAACTCCATCGAAACAGCAAAGAGAATCATTCAACTCAAGGAAACGCTGATTGAAAAATTGCTGGAGAACAATATCGGCGGGGTCAATGCGGTTAAACTGATCGATACGCTCTTTGATCACCCCATCATCACGATAGGGCAGGTAATGGAGGAGTTGCGAATCAGTCGCCAGGCCGCAACCAAACTTGTAGGAAAATTCGAGGATATCGGTATCGTGGAAGAGATCACCGGGAAGGAACGATATAAGCAGTACATGTTTGTGGATTACGTCAGGATCATCGAGGAAGGCACGCAGATATAGTCGATAACCCATGAAAAAATACAGCAAACAGGATCAGATAACGATGGCGGCCTGGGCCGCGGACTGTGCCGAGCGGGTGCTTCCCCTCTTCGAGACGGCATACCCGGAGGACGACCGGCCGCGGAGCGCCATCGAGGTATGCCGAACGTGGGTCAGGACAGGCGTGTTCAGGATGGCCGAGATCCGCGGGGCGTCGCTCGCCGCCCATGCCGCCGCCCGCGACGCGAAGGGAAACGACGCGGCCTGCTTTGCCGCACGGGCCGCGGGCCAGGCGGTGGCGACCGCCCACGTCCCCCAGCACGCCTACGGGGGAGCCTACTATGCCCTTAAAGCCGTCGCGGCGGCCGACCCGGCGAACGCCGTGAGTAATGTTGCCCGGGAGCGGGAGTGGCAGGCAGGAAGGCTTCCCGGGGGGCTGAGGGAGGAGATCATGAGCAGGATAATCGTTCTGGAGCGCGGGGGCGGGGTTTCTGTTAAATTGAGGAAGGGAGAGGGGTTTTAAGGGTTTATGGCGACCGATCCCTCTGTATCCTTTTCCCCGCTTCTGTATCTGTCCCGCCCCTTCACCCCGTTTCCCGCAGATCCCTCCGCACCCGCCGCCGCAGGTACCACTCCGCCACCATGCCCAACGCATGGTAGACCGGATTGACCGGCACGTCCACGTAGTAGCGCCGCCCCTTCTCGAGCCACCCCTGCTTCTTCCAGTAGGCGTGATCCGCGGGAGCCGATTCGCCGAGCTCGTCGCAGGGCGCCCTCCCGATGTGGAACGCCATCACGTCGAAGAGCCCCGGCCTCGCACGGGTTCCCCTCCGGAGTGCGGCGAGAAAGGCCTTTGCCGCCGCCTGCAGCTTCTCTTCGTTCTCCCGCAGCCGGTAGGCGGGCAGCGGGCCCATCTTCGCGTGGGAGACGATCCCCGCCCGGGCGACGACCTCGAAGCCCCAGATGCGGGCCACCGCGTTGAGGTAGTCCAGCACGTCCTTGTCTCCCATCACGCCGACGGTGGTGAGGAGCAGCGCCTTCTGCCGGAAGAACCGCGGGCGGTGGAAGATGTAGGCATGGCGGTCGATGAATGTCTTCATCAGCCCCGAGACCTGGAACCCGTATACCGGGGTGGCGAAGATCACCCCGTCCGCGGCATGCATCTTCTCTTCGAGGAGGGCCGCATCGTCCTTGATGGGGCAGTATTCCTCCCCCCGGTCAAAACAGGTGTAGCACCCGCGGCACTGCTCCAGGCCGACGTCCCCGAGCATGACGTACTCCCAGTCAACCGCTGCCTCCTCCTGGAGAATCTCGCGGATCCGTTCGGCTGCACGGTAGGTATTTGCCTTCCGGGCGCTGCCCATGATGACCAGGACCTTTACAGGCTGATCTTCCATGGAAGAGTGAAGGCCCGTCTCATACATAGACTTTCTTCCCCCGTACCGGCGGCCGCGTGCGGCTGCACGGGAAAAAGGGGGCGGATAAAGAGGTTAAATATAAGGCGAGTAAAAAAGGGCCGGGCTGTTCAGGTGCGCCCGAATCAGGCCCGGTCAGTCCGGCTCCGTCAGGAACCCGGTGACTAACCGCACAAACAGTTCCGGTACCGTGCTCATCGCAACGTGCTGCTGCCCGGGCATGACGACGACCCTGCTGTTCGGCAACGCCGCATGCACCGCCGCCGTGCCGGCCTTGAGATGTTCCGGGCTGTTCTCGCCCTGCAGGAGCATGGTGGGAACGTTCAGGTTCTTGAAGCGCGAGGGCTCGAAGATATAGTCCTCGTCCGCGAAT
Source organism: Methanoculleus sp. (assembly GCA_030156625.1). Classification (GTDB taxonomy): domain Archaea; phylum Halobacteriota; class Methanomicrobia; order Methanomicrobiales; family Methanoculleaceae; genus Methanoculleus. The sequence goes on along the minus strand of JASGMC010000006.1, from coordinate 7,721 downwards.
TCCCGCGGTATGGTGTGCGCCGCCGCCACCCGGGCCGCCCAGGCCGGCTCCTTTCGCAGCATGGCGATCTGCTGCTCCGGTATCTCGACGACATCGCGGTAAAACGCGAGCAGAACTCCCTCCCTGTCTCCTGCATCGAAAAGTGCCTGGATTTTGGCCCGTGCACCGGGCGGATAGATCGGCACCCCCGCCGGTATCGGCGGTTCGTACAGGATGAGTTTGTTGAGGTTCGTGACACGGAGCGCCGCTTCGAGGGATATCAGTGCGCCGTAAGAGTGGCCCAGGAGATTCACCGGCCCGGGGATGGAACCCACCACAGCAGCGATATCGTCGTATTCACGCTCGAGGGCGTAGTCCGCCGCATCGCCGCTCCGGCCGCGGCCTCGCCGATCGACAGCATACACGGTGAATGTCTGCTCGAGCATTGGGAGGACAGTCTGCCAGCGTGTATGATCCGCAGTTGTGCCGTGCACCAGAACCAGGGCAGGCCCCGTCCCGCTTCGTTCGTAGGCGATACGCGTTCCATCTTTCGACCTTATCGTCTCCATCGGCATCTCCCCGCTCCGTACGTCGTTTCGACGGGTTATCGCGTGAGGTGGGCCACCTCTTTCATCGTTCCGGGCGTCACCTCGTCGCACAGTTCCCTGAGTTCGGCTATGGACGATGCAAATTCCGGAGTTTGTCGCCATGCAGCAACAGCCTCCAGAGAATCCCAGGGGCCAAAAGAGATGAACCTGTTTTTCTGTTCCAGGTCCTGCACCATGTACACCCACTGGCTGCCCTCCAGGTTATCCAGAGACCACCGGGCAAATTCCTCCCATTTTTGCACAAATGTTTCTTCCTTTCCGGGTTTCACGATCCACAGGCCGACCGTGAAAACCTGCCTTTCATGAGCCATCGGGTCCACCGGAGGACCGTAGCGCTTGTTACTATTAATGGTTATTACCGGACCGTCGTGCCGGCACTGCCGGGTGTGATCATAGCAGAAATACCTATGGAACTCCAATGAAAGCGAATGAGAAAGCCACTGGCAATGCAGCCTCATGCATGATAAATAGACCCAAAACCAATGATGGCTCAGTCTGTAAAGCAATATCCGGGTAAGATGGTGCTGAAAACACCATCCCTCACATCTTCAGCATCGCATCGAAACGTTGAGCCTTTTCATTCCCCATAAGACAGAAGGACTGATACTTGAGTCCCATCTGATTGGCCACCGGGCAGCCGGGGCAAAGACATCCTTTGTTTTCCGTAATACAGTGGAAGCTGCGCCCGGTGGAACAGAACAGAAGTTCCCCTGCATTTTTCGCGCAGTCGTTGTTCGTAGGGCATTGGGGGCACAGGCATATCTTTTTGAGCTCTTCCACCTTCATCTTGATTTGATCCATGGGCATGCTCAGTATCTGCTTCTGCATTTGAACGTACAGGTCTTCGGGAATCATTTCCTTCTCCTCCTCAAATTGTGCCATACAAATCGTTCGGACAATCTTCGATATTATTAATACATTTTTACGAAAGTGGACATGCCTGTGGTGTGGCTACAATCCGCCAGGTGTGGCCACGGGAGAAATGCATGAGGAGACAAGAGAAAAAAGAAACGCAATTCAAACGAATCAGGAGGCCGGTTCATCTTGCGTTGCCCGAAGAGGCCATTGAGACCCCGTGTTACCCATGCCTGTAGAGCCGTACCACCCGTATCCTCCGTAGCGATTGGCTTTCGCGATGCCGTTGTGCCCTCTTTCCCACCAAATAGGCCATAATGGTTAGGTTAATAGAGGCGTCATGCCAAGGAATGCATTAAGGGGCGATCCGGTATGCAGGAAGAGGTGCAGAAGACGGCGAAGCCTGATCGGACGCCGGAGTCCGTCATCCTGCGCGTTGCGTTCTATTCCCTTGCCGTCAACGCCGGGCTGGTCGTCGCAAAGCTGGGACTCTCGGTCTATTCCGGCAGCCTGGCCCTCCGTGCGGACGGTATCCATTCGTTCGTGGACGTAGTCGCCTCGATTGCGCTGATCGCCGGGGTGCTTCTCTCCTCACGCAAGCGCCGGGATTTCCCGTACGGGCTCTACAAGGTTGAGAACGTCGTCTCGGTGGCGATTGCCCTCCTCATCTTCTTCACTGCCTTTGAGATTGCGGCGGAGGCGGTGACGGGCGATGCCGTCGCCATGCCCTACAGCGGGTGGGTCCTCCTCGCCGTCGCCGCCTTCATCCCCGTGCCCTACATCCTCGGCACCTACGAGGTGAGGGTAGGGGAAAGGTACAACTCCCCCAGCCTGATCGCGGACGGGCAGCAGCACCGGGCGGATGTTCTCTCCTCCTCGATCGTGTTCTTCGCGCTCCTCGGGCAGTTCTTCGGCATACCCCTGGACCGGGTCGCAGCCGTCATCGTCGCTGTCTTCATCGTCCGGGCGGGCTGGGGGATCTTAAAAGACAGCATGCGGACCCTCCTGGACGCCTCGGTCGATTACGATACGCTCAACGAGATCCGCACCATCATCATCTCAGACCCGATGGTGAGCAGCATCAAGAGGATCACGGGCCGCAACTCCGGGCGCTACATCTTCGTGGAGGCGATGGTCGAGATGGCGGAGTCGGATTTTGAGAAGGCGCATCGGGCGAGCGAGCGCATCGAGCAGGATATACGGCGTCAGGTGCCGAACGTCGAGCGGGTCCTCATCCACTATGAACCCGAGAAGAAGACGCATTTACGGTATGCGGTGCCGCTGCAGGATCGGGAGGGTTTAATCAGCGATCACTTCGGTGAAGCGCCGTATTTCGCGATCCTCGACTATGACGCTGAGAAGAACCGCATCGAGCGGCAGGACACCATCCCCAACCCTTTCAAGGACGTGGAGAAGCGGAAGGGCGGACAGGTGGCGGAGATGCTGCTTGCGCAAAAGATCGATGTTGTCTTCCTGCACCATTCGCTCTCGGGAAGGGCGGCCGGCTATGCGCTTGAGGCGGCGGGGGTCGAGATGAGGATGACCCCTGCGGCAACGCTTGCGGAAGTGATCGACGATGTGGCCGGGCGTCATGGGGAGGAGACCGACGTTTCGCTCCGCTGATCCCTGTTGCATGCCCGGCTGACACGGCGACTGCCGGATATAGTCTCAAGTTCCTTCGCAATAGAGAAATTATTTTAACCGGTATCGAAGATCGCGTTCGATCGAGCATGAAGGCAAGACAAATAGTTGGAGCACTTCTCGGCGCATTTATAGCATCTCTCGGCCTGTTATGGTTTCTGCAAGGCACAGGAATCCTTCGGATGCGTCCCATACTATGTATCGCAAACTGTGAGGAAATTGTCGGCCCATCTCCCCTCTGGGCAGGCGTTGGAGCGATTGCTTTCATTATCGGGATTGGTGTCATTGTCGTAAGTGTGAGGCGGGTCAGAACCCCCTGAAATAGTAGAAATTGCCGTTCCATATCAGCACGTTCACCCCTTCCGGGCTATGGGCGTGGCCGGGGTAACCCGGGCGGGTGCACTTTTTACCAAACAACCTTCATATCTCCCGAAACCCCACCTGGATCTCAACAGAGGGTTCCGGGAGAGCAGTATGCATCACCGCAAAAACATCATCCTCATCGGCATGCCCGGTGCGGGGAAGAGCACCGTGGGCGTCGTCCTTGCAAAAACCCTCGGCATGCAGTTCATCGATACGGATATCCTGATACAGGAACGGGCCGGGAAGATGCTGCAGGAGATCCTCGACAAGGACGGGCCGGATGCGTTCAAGCGGATCGAGGAAGAGGCGATCCTCTCCCTTCACCCCGACCGTGCGGTGGTCGCGACGGGCGGCAGCGTGGTCTGCAGCCCCGATGCGATGGCGCACCTGAAGTCGGGAGGGGTGGCCGTATACCTGGAGATCTCATATGAAGAGATGGAAAAGAGGCTCAAGAACATCACGACCCGGGGGATAGTCCTCCTTCCGGGCCAGAGCCTCCGCGGGATGTACGACGAGCGTGCCCCGCTGTACGCGAGGTATGCCGATCTCACTGTCGCGTGTTCGGGCGGGGATCTCGAGTCCGTGGTCCGGCGCGTGATCGAAGCGTTGTGAGGGGTCCGGGGATGCACGCAGGGGCGCCGGGCGGACTGATTCCACTGGAAGGCAGAATCCGGGTTTCACGCAGGATTGCCGGGGAATGCCGGATGTCCTCTTCGGGCACGGGTTCACGGCCGGAGGTCCGCCTCCGGATATCAGGCTGAACACGGGTCCGATTGACGTTTACAGAACTCTCGCTACCGTAAGAGAAATCTGGCGAGATATCGCAGATAACAACAATCATGCATATCGGTATCCCGATATTGGCATCTGCGGACTCTCCTGTCGGCTTTGCCCCATGTACAACACCGAAGCAGAGAGCAGATGCTCTGGCTGCAAGAGTTCAACCAGGATGGCTGTCGGTTGCCCGTTTATCACATGCGCCGTCAAGAGAAAAGGGATTGAGTTCTGCTGGGAGTGCGAAGAGAGCGGCACGTGCGAAAAATGGAAGAACCACAGGGAAGCCGGTAAAATACGCGATTCTTTCAAATGCTATCAAACACTCGAGGAGGACATCTCGTTTATATCCCAACACGGAGTATCCGAATTTCAAAAGATACAGGAACAGCGGGGGTTCTTACTCAGGGAGATACTGAAAGACTTCAACGAAGGCCGTTCAAAGAGTTACTACTGTATCGCTGCAACCGTTCTGGAACTCGAAGAATTTGAAGAAGCGCTGTCCCGGGCAAGAAAAGAAACCGGGGACTTGATGCCAGGGCGAGGTCTAAGGCTCTTCACCGGATTCTTGATGACATCGCTTCAAGGAAGCAGTATCGCTTAAAATTGAGGAAGTAGGCACGGTAGCGACTTCTCGCTTCACACTCCATTAAACTCCCGAATAACCTGTATTGCCGTTCCGATTGCCTTTTTTGCTCTTGAGTACAAGGCTTTCCTGTCAATGCTCAAGCGGATAACCTTCACACTCATAGGAGCACTCTTCGGAGTTGCTTCACTCATGGGCATCCTGGGTTCCGGTGAAGTTACCAGATTCCTGTTCAGCGGACTTGTAGGGGCGCTTGTGGGAGGATACATCGGCTACAGGATCGCGATCCGGTTACCGGGGTAAAGAGAGCAAAGTCTTCTCGTTTGTTCTCCTTTGCCTTTTGCAGTAGAGAGCCCCCGGCAGGAAATATACTCTCAAGGATGGTGTCCAGGTCCCGGCCGTCCGGAGTTAGGGATGAGTCCCCCTCACCGCAATTCTACCTCTGCGACAAGGAACCGCCCTTCCTCATCCTCGGCGAAGCGGCTCTTTTCTGCCAGCGTCGATCTGATTCTTTATCGAGCCGGCCGTCTCAACGACCAGACCGTCACGTCGGTCATCGATCGGATCATCGGGATCCTGCAGGCAGAGTAAATTCCTGCCCCAACATTTCGTTGGGAGTCAGCGGTTGCGGTCTTCGCATCCCGCTCGCTTTCAACCGCGCATGTTCTATCTTTAACAACTCCCCTTCTCTAGACTCGGCCGTGACCCGATCCCCTTTCGTGACCTTGGTGGCATCTTCGAGCCCACGAATTATCTTGTCAGGCATCTCCGCCGTCGCATACCCTGACGGGGGAACTCACCCGGCGGGAGGGGGGCGAGTATGAGCACGCTCAAATACGCCCGCGTGAATGGAACGTATGAAGATGAGGAGATCGCGCACGATCTCAAGCGCACTGTGTATGCGATGCTCCGCGACGGCATCCCCCGCCGGCAGATCGTCGAGGAGACCTCCGCGCTCTATGGCATCCCGGCGGAGTGTGTGGAAGAAGTAGTGGCCGCGGTCCCGGCGTGAAAGAGATCCTCGCCCAAAACTATATCTTTCCAGATACAGACATCATCATGTATGCCGACGAAGACGGTAGTCGAGCGGAAGAAGGCAACCCCGAAGACCACACCTAAAAGAACCCTTACTCAGGCTGAAATCCAAGCCAGTATCGATAGACTGGATGCGGACATGGAGAGAGCGGGGAAAGGTCGGAAATATACTCATGCTGAGATAAAAAAGAAGTATGGGTTATAAATCGATGTGCGGGTACATCTGGTGTGCCTCCTCGAAACCCACGATCAGATGAATTTGAGCAAATCTGTTCCCTTTCGCCCCCATCACCTTGTAAAACACGGTGTATTTCTTCTGAATATGTAATCGATAGGTATTCACCTTCCCTTTCAGCTTCTTTTTATTACATTGTCTGATCGGGGCGAAGAGGTGTTCACCCAGGCAAAACTCTATTTTCTGGATGATTTTTGGTAAATACTCGCTATCTCTGTGCTCAATTGCACCAAGATGTTTTTCTGCAGTCTCTGTGTATACGATCTCGTATTTCGTCATGCGCCTCCCTCAGACCTCGACGCCCCGGGCACGCAGCGCGGCGATCACACCCTGTTCTGCAGCCTCAGAGATGGGGAGTTCTTCCTTCTTCGCGAGGAGGTAGACATTTTCACGGATACGGACGGAGGTTTGCTGAAAGACCTCTCCCTTTGCGTTGATGTGCTTCATAGCCTTTATGTGGCAATTACTGTCACTTAAAGAGGTGGCGTCTAAAAAGGGTACATTCACCACCCCCGTTTTTGTTACCACCTCTTTAAGACCCCTTACACAGAATGTTCGGTATGCCTAAAGTATGGCCATAAATGGCCAAACATGGCCATAGGAGAAAAAAAACGGAGAAAAGAGAAAATGGCAAAAGAAACGAAATCCGAGCATAAACGGGATGCAAGGCACATAACGTTGAGTCATGAAGCGAACGAATTTCTCAAGAACAACGTAACGAATGCGTCCCGTTTCATAGACGAACTGATAAAAGGAGTGGAAACGGGGATTCAGTCAGCGATTGTGACCGTATCCCCGATTGCGAGTGGGCTCGTCGAGATTCGAACTCGAGACCTCCGCCGTGTGAAGGCGACGTCATAACCAGCTAGACCACGAGCCCCATGCATCGACCGGGAATTGAACCCGGGCTATTGGCTTGGAAGGCCAAAGTCATACCACTAGACCATCGATGCGAATGCACGTCTGCCTACATAGATAGACCGTGCTGAATATTAAATATTGGGTGGAGAGAACCCGGGCGGGCTCAGTATCCACGCATCTCCGTCTGCAGCTCCTCGAGGGCGGCCACCCGCTTCTCCAGCGGCGGGTGCGTGGAGAAGAGCTCCATCAGGGTGTTGCCCGAGAGCGCCGGGATGATGAAGAAGGCGTTTGCCCCTTCCACTTCCTGTTTCTTCTCTGCCGGGACGTAATCCATCCGGCCGCTGATCTTCTGGAGGGCGGAGATGAGCGCCCTCGGGTTGCCGGTCAGGTAGGCACTGCCCCGGTCCGCCGCGAACTCCCGGTAGCGGGAGAGCGCCCGGATGAGGAGGGTGCTCACGACCCAGACGAGGATCGAGGCGATGAAGACCAGGATCAACGCGCCTCCATTGTTGTCCCGTCGCCCGAAGAGGCCGATGAAGAGCCAGTTCCGCATGATCAGGAACGCCAGCATCGAGATGAAACTCGCCACGGTCAGGGTGAGCATATCCCGGTTCTTCACGTGCGAGAGCTCGTGAGCGAGCACCGCTTCGAGTTCGTCCCTGGAGAGTATCCGCATGATCGAGTCGGTGACGGCAACCACGGCGTTCTTGTGGTTCCGCCCGGTGGCAAATGCGTTGGGGACGGGTGACTGCATTATCCCGATCTTCGGCATGGGCAGACCCGC
>JASGMC010000063.1 GCA_030156625.1 Methanoculleus sp. | reverse complement strand
GCTCTTCCGATCTCCTCCCGATGTCCACGTAATAGTAAAGTCTTGTCTGTTCCCCGTATCTCTTCTCACCACAACCCCGTCACCGCCCCCGGCGCCAGAACCGCGATCAGGAGAAGGATGAGCGGCTGGTGCAGGAAGTAGATGACGAGCGAGTGCCGGCCCAGGAACTCGAGCGGCCGGGCAAACGCCGGTTCCGCAACCGGGATCGAGAAATTCCGCCGTCCGTCCGGGTAGAAGAGATGTCCGCAGGCCATGCCGACGAGGACGAGGCCGAACCAGGGGAGGAGCGGCACGTAATCGAGGCTCGTGAAAGACTCCGGCCGGATGCCGATCCAGAGGAGCGGCCAGGGGCCCGTGATGAGGCTTGTGGTGTAGCCCGCGATGAGGCAGGCGATGCTCGCGATGAGGAGTTTTTCTGTATCGAATCGGGCGAAGAGCGGTGCGAGCAGGATCGCGATGCCGATGAAGTGCAGGATGCCGAAGACGACGTAGACGGACGGCAAAAAAAGCCAGGTGACGGCGGTGATGACAAGGCCGTAGCCGAATATGGTAAGGCCGCGCCGGACATACTTGAGCGCGAGATCCCGTCCGGCGAGCCGCTCTGAAGTCCGGGCATAGCTGATGGTGAAGGAGATCCCGACGAGGAAGATGAACGTCGATGCGGTCAGGTAGGCGAGCATCCGGAGGAACCCGCCGGAGACGTCGAGCGGCAGGACGCCGAAGAAGTTGAGGTCGAAGGCCGAGTGAAAGAGGATCATCGTCACGACGGCGATCCCCCGGGCGAGATCGATCTCCCAGTAACGCTCTCCCGGCATGGTTTCCGCCGTCAGAAGAACCTTCTCCGGACGGGAGCGCCGCAGGAAGGACAGGTCTTCGTATCGGTTATCTCCCTCTCCTGCTCCTCGGTGGGCTCGTTGTACATCCGGGAGAAGCCGCACTGCCGGCTGCACTCGAGCACGACAAACGGGCTACAGATCCGGCCCACGTCCTCTCACCCCGTCTTCCTGCTGTAAGCGTATCATGGCTTGCCTACATTTTCATGGAGCGGTTATCTGATAAGGATTTACCCGGGGCCGGGAGAGGCACCATTATTCCCCTGCCCGTCTAACTCTCTTTCATGAGCGACCGTGACGAACATATTATTGAGGCCGCCGGGAAATGCCGGGTCGTGGTCCGGAACGGCCGGGTGGTCGAGGTCGGGACGCCGCAGATCGAGGACTGCCCGCTGGCACGTCGGTTCGCCTGTCCGGTTGAGGAGATGACGCCGGAGGCGATACGCGAAAACATCGAGTCGCGGATCCGGTCCTTCGGGATGTGCACGCCGGATCGGGAAGTCCTTGCCGGCCCGGACTTCGTCCTCTTCGGGGCGTCGGAACTCCTGAGCAGCGCCGTCCGCCGGGGAGACCTCGACGCTGCGGTGATCGCCTCCGACGGGGCCGGGACGCTGGTTGCGACGAACCCCGCCCTCATCCAGGGGATCGGCGGCCGGATGTCGGGGCTCGTGAAGACAAGTCCGATCCCCGGGGTGATCGCGCGGATCGAGGAGAATGGGGGCGTTGTCCTCGATCCAGCGACCGCCGCCATCGACCAGGCCGCCGGTGTCGCCCTGGCGGCAAAACTCGGCTGCCGCCGGATCGCCGTGACCACCGCCGTTGCCGCCGAGGCGGCGGCCATCCGGGAGCGGTTCCCCGACGCCGTGATCGTCGCGGTCCACACGACCGGGATCTCGCGTGAGGACGCGGTCCTGATGGCCGGTGCGGCCGACCTGGTCACGGCCTGCGCGTCGCGGCATGTCCGGGAGATTGCGGCGAAGACCGCGCTCCTGCAGGCGGGGACGTCTATCCCGGTCTTTGCGATGACCCCGGCGGGAAAGGCGATCATTCTCGGAAAGGTCGGGGAGACCGACCAGCCGGTTATCGTCCATGGGGCACGCCTCCCGGTGCCGGGCTCGCAGTCGCCCTCACCGCTCTGCTGATCGCCGGTCCGTAATGCCCACGTGGTCCGGGAGTTCGGCGAACCCGGCCAGAATGATATCGGCCCCCACATCCGCCGGGCTGCTGTCGCGCCAGTCGCCGTAGGCGGCAAACGCGGTCGTCATCCCGAGGTGCCGCCCGGGAGCGATGTCGCGTACAAGGCTGTCGCCCACCATCATCCCTTTTTCCGGAGCCGTATCGAGCCGCCGGAGGGCGTAGAGGAGGGAGTCCGGCTCCGGTTTCCGCTTCCCCGAGACCTCGGGGGTCACCACGGCCTCGAAGTAATCGATGAGCCCGGTCTTATCGAGCCGCCGGTGTGCCTGGAACAGCTCCGCGTCGGTGACTACCGCGAGCCCGATCCCGGCGTCCTGCAGGCACCGGAGCGTCTCCTCGACGCCCGGGTACGCCTCGACCAGATCGAGTTTCACGTCCTCGTAGGTGCGGCAGCAGACCTCGAACGTACCGGGCTCGTACACCCCGAGTTCCTCGAGGTAATCGCGTATATTTCTGTGATCCTCAAACCCGTGAATACCCCGGAGAAACTGCGAAAAAAGCGCTTCGGATTCGCCCGTCCCGAGGTAATCAACCACGCACCGGCACGCCTCCCGCTTTGCTCCGACAAGATCAAAGAGGGTGTTGTCCATGTCGCAGAGGACCGCCTCTACCTTGTTATACCGAGTGCCGCAAGTCTTCTGCATATCTCCAGTTCCCTCGTGAACGCATGGTACGTCTCATCGTCCCGGAAATGCACCTTCAATTCGTCGAGATCGTTGCCCTTCCCACCGTACTCCCCGAAGAGGGTGAATCCGTTGCAGCCTATAAACCCGAAGACGGCGGCGAGGTTGAAGAGCAGCCGCCGGAATGCCGGCGCCGTGCAGGTTGTTGCCTCCAATCTATATGGGCGGTCGAAGTAGAAGTACTCGAGCCCCTCGGCCATGCAGAGGTCCGCCATGTAGATGTCGGCGGTCAGGAGGACCGGGAGGGCGTACCGTTCCTCTTCGAACTTCCGGAGCGCCCGCACAATGTTGCGGTCGTTCTCCTCCGAAAGGTGCGTGTGCGGGTCCGGCGACGCGATCTCCGTCGCCCGGTCGCGGACGGAGCGATATTCCTTCAGCGCGAGGTATGCGGCTTTCCGGGACCGCTTCATCCGCTTGTTCTCGAGTTCCGCGATGTATTCCCGGCAGTCGGGTGCCTGCGCCGTCATCTCCTCGATCATCTTTGCCGGGTACTTGCGGTTGATGGCATATGCGATCTCGTCCCGGACGGTATCGACGATCAGGTAGGAGGCGTGATCGATCTGGGGGTTGTTCGATGCAAACCCGTGATAGAAGAGGTTCGTGTCCAGGCCGAAGAAGACGGCCTTCTTGAGCTGCCTGTAGGATGTGAGCATCGCGTCGAAGGCGGTCTGGTTCACGTAACGGGCGATCCCGCTTGCAAACATGCACTCCTGGAGATCGGCGTAGGAGGGGAGTTCGCCGGCGATCGGCTCGTATTCGGCGAGCCAGTCCCGGAAGGTCTCGCGGGACGCGGGCAGTTCGAGCGAAAACCCGGTTCCTTCGGGACGTGCGGCCAGGATATCTCCCTCGTAGAGTGGGTACGAGACGCGGACCTCATCGAGGCTGTTGATGAGGATCTGCAGTTCGCCCTCCCTGATGACCGCATCGTTCATTCCCTCGCCCCCGCATCCTCCATGATATCCCGGATCCTCTGGATCTGGTGCGGGATCATCATATACGGCTTTGCGACGTCGTCGGTGTTCTGCATGGCGAGGTAATAGATGTGCCGGATATCGAGCCCCGCGAGCGAGACCGCGATGAGCGCCCCGGCGACCGTGACCTTCCTGCCCGAGGTGATGTCGATCGCCACGCAAAACCCCTGCCGGATAAGGTCTTGGGCAAGCGAACGGATTGTCTGTCCGGCCCGGACAAAGTCCGCTTCGGGCAGGATCTCCACCCCGATTGCGGGAACGAACCCGTATCCCTCCGAGACGATTCCAATCGCCTCGGCGGCGGTCGATGCTTCCTGTGCATAGGGTTCTTCGGTGACGATAGAGACCCGTTCGGGGCGCAACCCCTTCTCCCGCAGGACTGCATGATAAGCGTTGATGAGCGCCCATGTCGAGCGTCCGAGAAGTGTTATGTAGGCATCGCCGGAGGCGGGTGTCACGGAGTGAATCACTGCTCAAGACTCACCCTGCTCCTATATAGGCTTTGTCGGAGCCCCTCTCCCTGGAGCGCAACCAACGGCGGATGATCCGGGCTACATTATCTGTTATTTTTTGATTATTTGCCCTATATTTGCTTCACTGGAGGCCGCGTCCGGCATCTTGCCGGATTATGGCCGGATTTCACCCGCGGGGTTCTGAGAATACGCCTTTGGCGCGAAAGAAATCGCAAAATCTCGCAAGATATTTGGTAAATTTTTTATGATCAATATCCCCATAGTGGTATAGAAGAGCGCGAAATTACCCGGAGAGATATGAGCCATGGAGATGAAAAGAGTACGATTACGGACACCGGCCGACATCTGGGGACTGGCGGACCCGGAGCAACCGATGAAGGCCCGGCAGGATGCTATCGATGACGGGGATCTGATCGAGATCACCCGGATGGGGAGGGACATGGGCATCACCTTTCCCCTCGCGGTCTCGGCACGGGCCGCGCAGAGTATGGTGCCGTTCACGAACATCCCGCAGGAGACCGTTACGGAAAATTTATGGGACACCCTTCATGCGTTCCGGGATAAAGCCCGTACGACGACCGAAGAGGAGTTCGAGTTCCAGGTCTGCCTCTACCAGAACGGCCTCGTCCCCACCCTCACCTTCAAGGCCGCGGTCTCCCCGGGAGACGACGGCGAACCGGTCATCACCATCATGATGCCGGACGAGGACTGGGAGACGATCGGGTGCGGCCACCACCATAGCGCAGGCGACGCGATGCTCACCGTCGAAGACGTTGCCTCGACCCTGAACTTCACCCCCGGCCGGATCCGGGAGTTCATCCGGGAAGAGCGGATCCCGGCAGTCAAGTGCGGAGGGTCCTGGCGGATCAAGCGCTCGGAGCTCAACCGCATCATGAGCGAAGGGTTCTGATCGGGCGCTCCGGGTCGACCAGGAGATGAGGGTTAACACGGCAGAGGAGCAAACCTCCTCCGGATGCTGCTGCCCGTGCCGATACCGCCCGTCTGGATATACTGGGTGATCTGTCTCACCGTTGCGACGTATGCGGGAGCCGCGGTCGTCAGGCGGTATCCGGGGTACGGGTTTGCCACCCTTACCGGCCTGTATATCATCTACCCCGGCGTCTCATAGATCATCGCGGCCCGGCTCATCGAGTTCGATATCGGCATCGCCACGTTCGTCGCCCCTGCTTCTGTCTTCATCTACCCGTTCGTCGCACAGGCGATCGATCTGATCAACGAGGTCTACGGGAGATCGATGACCCGTGTCGCCATCGCCATGATCCCCCTGGTTCGTCTGGTACAAGCGTTACCCGGGGAGGGCGGGAGACGACCTCCCGGAATAGGTGTTACTTAAATATTATCTTATTGATGTGACACGGAAAACAAACATATTTAATTTTTAGATGTAGAGTTCTCATGATGTGTGCTGAGGCCTCACGAGCATTCTCAAATTGCCTTCGCGCCGGTCCTGTGGCGGGGGTCGGCGTTCTGGCAACAAAACAGACGAATCGTGGGGATGGGCGCGTGCCCGGGCCCGGTGGTGGTTATGCACCTTCTCTGGCATCGTGTGCCCTGATGGGTGCGACCTTCGGGATCATGTACCTTCTTATTCTCCTTCTGCCCGGTGCAGGGGTGCCGGGTATGCCTACGGCTGAAGCCGTATGCCCCATCGTGGCCCTGCCCGGGCTCTTTGGGCCGAACGGTTCTTCTTTCCTAAGGCACTGGATAAGGAGAAGCACCGATAAGAGCGGCAAGAAGGACGGCCCGGAAGGCCGTGCCCCGGATCCGGCTCTTTCCTCGTCCGATGCGCCCGCTGAGCCACCCCTGAGCAGGCGTGCGCCGGCTGATGACGGGACGAGCGTCTTTGAGAGACTCGAGATGATCCCCGATGCCCTCCGGCAATTCGACGATCTCGTCACACCGGACGGGGCGAGTACAGCCTTCCCCTCCGGCGACCCGGAGGCGGCCGGCCCCCTCCCGCCTCTCTCTTCCCCGGACAGGGCAATCAAAACCCTTCCCCCTGATGAGCCGGGGGAAGCCTCCCCGCCGGAAACCCCGGATGACGCCCTCCCCGGCACTCCGGACGAGCTTCCACAGTTCTCTCCTGACGGCCTGCCTGCCCCGCGTCCCGGTTTCCTCACCGAGGACGAACTCATGGAGATGTTCGGGTTCGACGACGGGGTCGTAGAATCCGGTGCCTGCCTGCCGGAGGACGGGCCGGCGGTTGTCGCCTGTACTCCCGCTCCTGTCCGTGAAGGTGCCGTGGACGAGGAGCGCCCGATGGAGTCGCTCATCGACGACCTCGGCAGCGACGATGCCGGGGTCCGCGGACGTGCCGTGGATGCCGTCGCAGAGCGTGGAGCCGACGCCGTCACGCCCCTGATCCGGGCCCTCGCCCGTGCGGACGACGGGAGACGGTGGTGCATCGCCGAAGCCCTTGCACTGATCGGCAAAGATTCAATCCCGGCACTGATCGCTGCGCTCGGGGACGATTCGACGCAGATCGGGGCGGCTGCCACGCTCGTGCGTATCGGGGGGCCCGCCGTGCCGCCCCTCGTGGAAGCGCTCGCCGGCGATGACGGCGAAGTGCAGTTCGGCGCTCTTTACGCGCTCCGGGAGATCGGCGACGCGGCGATCCCCTCCCTTGTCGGGGCTCTTGATGCGCCCGAAGGGAGTATCCGGAGGTCTGCCGCTTCCGTTCTCCGGGATCTCGGGTGGAAAGCGCCCGATGATGCCGGAGCGATCCGCTACCTCATTGCCAGCGAGGCGTGGCTTGATGTCGCGGATTACGGCGAGGCCGCAGTCGGCCCCCTGATCCGCATCCTGAAGTCTTTGGATAGAAAAATACGGTGGAATGCCGCCCGGACCCTCGGGGAGATCGGCGAGGCCGCAGTCGGCCCCCTGGTCGAGCTCCTGCATGAGGCAGACGATGAAGTCCGGCCGCTGGCGGCCATGGCACTCGCGGAAATTGGCCTTCCCGCTGTCGATCCGCTCATCCGGCTGCTCTGTGTCCCCTCTCTCCGCAGCACGGCGGCGACGACCCTGGTCCGGATCGGGGAGCCGGCTGCGGAGGCATGCATCCGGGGTCTGGCCAGCCCGGACGAGGAGGCGCAGGAAGCGCTCCGGGATGTCCTCGGTGCGCTCGGGGAAGCGGCGGTCCCGTCCCTGATCCAGGCATTGACGTCCGATCGCTCCCTGATCCGGTCCCGGGTCGCTGCTATCCTGGGTGAGACGGGCTGGGAGCCCTGGAACGACGCCGAGCGGGCATGGTACCTGGTTGCCCGGGAGGAGTGGATGGAACTTGCCCTGATGGGCGCGCCGGCCATCGATCCCCTGATCCGGACCCTGAACGGCGACGACGACCGTATACGCTGCGAGGCTGCGGCGACGCTCGGCGAGATCGGCGATCCGGCGGCGGTAGGGCCGCTCGTGGATGCGCTCGCCGACGACGCCGTTGCCCCGGTAGCGGCGGATGCGCTCGTTGCCATCGGGGAGCCGGCCGTGGCCCCTGTCCTTGCGCTGCTCGAAGGTGAGACCGGGGCCGCCCGGGAGAACGCCGTCGAGATCCTGGGCAGGCTCGGGGCGCCCGGGGCGGTCCCGGCCATCATCGAACTCGTCAGGAGCGGCGGCGACCGCCTTCACCGGAAAGCCGTCGACGCCCTGGTCGGCATCGGTGCGCCTGCAATAGATGCCCTCATCCCCCTCCTCGGCGAGGACGGCGACGGGCATGCGGGAGCGGCGGCTGCGCTCACCGGGATCGGCGACGCGGCACTCGCACCGCTTGCCGAAGCACTCGGCGACGAGAACTCCCGGGTCCGCATGGGGGCCGCCAGGGTCCTCGAGAGGCTTGGCTGGTTTCCCACGGGGGTAGAGGAGCAGGCCGTCTACCTGATCGCGTTGCAGCGGTGGTCGGAGGTCGCGGATCTCGGTGCCCCCGCCGTCGACCTCCTGGTGGCGCGGCTCGGCGATCCGGATGCGGGAGTGCAGGCCGGGGCCGCAGAGGCGCTGGCCTGCCTCGGTGCTCCTGCAGTCCCCTCCCTGATCCGCCTGCTCGGCAGAAAGAATCTCCGCGGGCCGGCGGAAGAGACGCTGGTGCGGATCGGGGAAGCGGCAGTGGAGCCGCTGATCCAGGCCCTGGACAAGGTCAGGCTCCGCAAAACGGCCGCCGGGGTGCTGGGCCGGATCGGGCGGCCTGCCGCCGGTCCGCTCGTCCCGGTTCTCGGGCGCCCGGATATCGGGCAGACTGCAGCCGGGATCCTCGAGGCGATGGGAGAGTCTTCCCTCGATGCGCTTATCGAGGCGCTCGGGAACGATGACGCCCAGATCAGGCAGCGGGCCGGGGACGTGCTCGCCAGCCTCGGGGATGCGGCCGTCGCCCCGCTCATCGGGGCGCTGGGACACCAGAACGATCTCATCCGCCTGGGGGCGATCGATACGCTCACCCGGGCCGGCAGACCGGCCGTCGCCGATCTTACGGGGGCGCTTTTAGACGAGCGGTACCTCGTGCGGCTGGGTGCGGCGGAGGTCCTCGGGAGAGCCGGATGGGTGCCGGAGACGGAAGGCGAGACGGTCTGCTACCTGATTGCAAAGGAGCAATGGGCTTCCGTTGCCGAGATTGGGGCCGGTGCCGTGGAACCGTTGATCCGGACGCTCAACGACCCCGACAGCGCGATCCAGATGGGCGCGGCACGGGCGCTCGGTATGATCGGTGCCCCTGCGGTCAGGAGGCTGATCCATGAACTCCGTGCCGAACAGGACGGCGGGCAGAGAAAAGCGGTCGAAGCGCTCAAGATGATCGGGGAGCCGGCGGTCGTACCGCTCATCGACGCTCTCCAGGATCCCGACTGGCATATCCGCCTCGGGGCGGCCCGGGCGCTTGTCGGCATCGGGGACCCCGCCGTCGAGCCGCTGGTCCGGGCCCTCCGCGGCGCTCCCCCGGCGGTCCGGATGGGAGCGGCGGCGACGCTCGGCAAGATCGGGAACCCGGCGGCCATCGAGCCGCTTACGGACGCGCTCCTGCATGAGGACTGGCGTCTGGGGCGCGTTGTGGTACGGGCGCTCGGCATGATGGGCGAGGCGGCGGTCAGACCGCTCCTCTCTGTTCTGCGGGAAGGGAACGATACGGCCCGGAAGGGTGCGGTGACGGCTCTCGTGCTGATCGGGGAGCCGGCGTGCCGCTTGCTCCCCGGCGCGCTTACCGACGGGCATTTCCGTGTCCGTGCCGGGGCTGCGGACGCCCTCGATCGCCTGGGCTGGTCGCCCGAGGAGGGGGAAGAGACGGTCCACTACCTGATCGCAAAGGAACGGTGGGGTGATCTTGCCCGGACGGGCCCGTCTGCGGTCGAATCCCTGATCCGGGTGCTCGACGACCGCGACGACAGCATCCGGCGGCGGGCGGCGAAGGCTCTCGGCGAGGTGCGCGACCCGCGGGCGGTCCCGGCGCTTATGGACCTTCTCCACGACGACTACTACAGCGTCAGGCGGGAGGCTGCGGCGGCGCTCGTCTCCATGGGCACCCCGGCGACGGAGCCGGTCGTATCCGCACTCGGCGACCCGGACGGCGACGTCCGGAAACGTGCGGCGGACGTGCTCGCCGAGATCGGGGATGCACGGGCGATCGAGTCCCTCGAGGCCCTCTTCGACGACGAGGACTGGTACGCCCGGAGGGCCGCCGAGAATGCGGTGGAGAGGATCCGGGAACGGGCCGGGGAAGGGGCGGGAGACCTGTAGACCGTCTCCACCGGTTCACGTTTCTTCCTGTTCTCCCGGGTGCCTCCGGGCGGACCATGCCTTTTCAAAATGGCAAGGGCCTGCTTATGCCGGCGATTCTCGAAAAAAGATAGAGGGAGATCGGAACCCTGCCTATGCTTCGACGTCGATTCCCGAGATATATGCCACGCCCAGTTTCGCCCGCCTGATCCGGGTGCTGTCCTTGAGGTGCCGCATATCGACAAACTCACCCTCGCTCACGATCTTTTCGATCTGCCGGGAGAGATCGAGCGTTGCATCCCACGGCACTCCCCGGAAGACGACGCCGTGATTGTGGAGCTGCACCTGCTCCCCTCCCGCATGGGCCGGGTCGATGAGGGCTGCGATCTGCTCGCCGCTGCAGGTGGAACAGTCGATCCCGAACCCGAAGCCGACCATCGTATCGCCGCGGTACTTCGGCTCGTCGTCCTCTGCGAACCACTCCCGCATGTTCTCTTCCGCGTTGATGGCAAGGCCGTTTGCCGGGGCGGACGCGGCGATGGGGGACTTTTTCACCCCGGTGCTGCAGACCCCGTCGACGACGGCCCACATGGCAATGGCAGCGATGCCGGAACATTCCCGCCTGCACTCCCGGGCAAAGTCGAAGACCGAGCGGTACAATTCGGAGAGCGTGATGCTGCCCCCATCCCCCGCGTCGACGGTGACGATCTCGTGAAACGGCCCGTCCAGCGCTACGTTATACCCGGAGTAGACGTAGAGTTCCCCGGTGTCCTTCACCGGCGTGAAGAAGTCTGGCGTCTCGTTCCCGTCCGTCGGCAGCCATACGACCGAGCCGTGCAACGTGATCATCTCCCCGAGGAGCGGGAGCGTGTCCGCAACGCCTTCCCCTAGCGCCCCGAGCCCGAGCGAGTACCGGAGAGCCGAAAACGGTATCGCACGGATATCTTCCTCCGCCAGGCGGGCGTGCAGCACCCTATCCAGGCTGCCGCTGACGCGGAGCGACGACCTCTTCGTCGAGACCTGTTCGACGGTATAGGCAACGCCGTTTTTGACGACCGGAGTCCGGGCAAGCTCGCTGATGACCGAGAGGCTGTCCTGCGGCCTTCTGCAGGCGGCGACGGCCTCCTCGGCCCCGGGATAGATGGAGAATATCGGTGTCACCCCGGCCATATCGAGGACGCTCTTCGGGTAATCCTGCATTCCGGCAAGGGTCAGGATGCCGCTGCGCTCTTTCAGCCGTTTCTTGACGGCGATGAGAACCCGGATGCCCGCGCTGCTCAGGTAGTTCAGCCCTGCGAGGTCGAAGACGACCGACCGGTCGTCGTCCTGCAGCGACGCCTGCACGGCATCGGAGAGCTGTCCCGCGCCGTACCCGTCAAGCCTTCCCCGAATGACGAACGTCAGAATCCCGTCTCTTCTCTCGGTCTGCAGTTCCATATGTATCCTGGTACAGGTATCGGGCTGTTGACGGTTAATTTTTCTCAAATCCGCTTTGCCACCGGCGTGTCGTGCCGTGGCAGACTCCATTGGGCGCACAAACTTCGTAACCATTATCTCTCCGGTTATGTGATCCTCCTGTGATCCACCGTGAAACCCAGCAGAGCCTTTATTGTCATGATCACCCTTTCCATCACAATTTTTCTGTCGTTTCTGCAGGCTGTATCGCGCCCGGTCAGCAACCGCCGGCATCACCTCCCGCCACTGCGGTTGCCGCACCTGCCTGCGACTGCCCGGCGCTCGTGTTTACGGATCGGGAGTTTGCTTTCGAGCTCCAGCGGACACTCGGCGCTTCGTATTCGGGCGAGGCCGATATCGGCGAGTGCCTTCCCACTGCGTCCTGGATCTGGGAAGGGGACTTTGAGAGCTGGTACAGCGAATGGAACAGGACCGCGGACAACTTCAGGACAGCGGGTGACGAGAGCCTCGCAGCCGGGCACAGGGTTACCGCAATGGAAGCATACTACCGGGCCGCAACGTATCACCGCACGGCCGAGTTCTTCCTGCACGGCGACCCCGCCGATCCCCGCATCGTGGAGACATGGGAAAAGAGCCGGGAATCATTCCGCGATGCGCTCTCACTCGACGTCGTCCCGTACGAGATCGTCGCCATCCCGTACGAGAATACCACGCTGCCGGGTTACTTCTATATGGTCGACGACTCCGGCAAACCCCGGCCGCTGCTCATCGTCCAGACCGGCTTTGACGGCTGCCAGGAGGAACTCCATCCGTATGCAATGGAGGGGATCAGACGCGGATACAACGTCCTGACATTCGAAGGGCCGGGCCAGGGCGAAGTGATACGGGTCCGGCATATCCCGTTCCGCCACGACTGGGAGAACGTGATCGGACCGGTCGTGGACTATGCGGTGAGCCGGCCCGACGTCGACGAAGACCGGGTTGCACTCTGGGGGATCTCGCCCCACTTTTTCGGAGTCTCCCGGCAGCTACCGGCGAACACGGTACCCGGCTGCCGTGAGAGTATTGATGACGGCGTCATCCCATTCGGTGCCGGAGAGCCCGTTCAACGTTGGTTGCACCCGTTCCCAGAGCCGGCCGAGCTCGTCATCGTCCGGGAGGAACGTCATCTGATACATCACGCGTCCGGCCCTTTTGCCCTGTGAATCGAGGATGAGGAGACGCCAGCAGCAGTAATCGCGGCAGATGTCGGGGCGCGTCAGGTGGACAGTACACCATGCCTTTCCGGTCTTCGCATCAAATGCGATGTTCCTATGGTACGGAGCAGGAGAAACCCGGGGGGGTTCGAACCTCAGAAAGGGGCATGCGTCCGGCAGTTCCGCGATGCTGCTCTCATCCTCGAAGAGGGCGATCTTGTCCGGGTCGACCCGCACCTCCTTCACATCCCCGCTATAGGCGTTGCGCACGACAAAGGTGTAGTTGCCGCGCTCTTCGATAACCGTGTGGACGTTTCTCATGCTGCTGCAGCAGCTGCCGCACTGGCAGCACTTACACGCCGTGGCGACCGCCTCCCCGGACACCGGGCGATTGGTGTATCGGCATGCTCATTATCCGGTAGTACTCATTGCAATGATGAAATACCTGCCGGAAAATCGCCCGGATCAGATCTGCAGCCGGGCCGTTCCGGATCTGCCGGGGCCACCGGGGTGTTGGTGGGTCCGCCTCGAGCGTGGTCTCGGGCACGGCCGCCTTCGCCGATCCCGGCGCTCACGCCGGCTCGTGCCGCTGGAGGAAGTCGCGGATCTTTCTCGCCTCCATCCACCCGATGTCCGGCTGCCGTATGATGTCATTGATCCGGTCGACCTGGTCGCGAATGATATCCATCTCCTTCCCGCCCCGGAGAGTTCCACCATGCCGAGGATCACCTGCAGGGGCTGGCGGACATGATCCCCGAGGATCGCGAACTGTTCGATGTTCTGCTGGATCTGCTCGTAGGCCTGCCGCCGCATGATGTCCTCCTTCACCTGGACGGTGATATCCTGGATGAGCACGACGTAGCCGCCCCGCGAGTTTGTCCCGGTCGAGGACGCCGAATATCCTGAGGGCGGCGGGGTTGATGTCGATGAGGTTTCCTGCCGCGTCGTAGTACTCGATCCCGATAGGAGACTCATTAAAAATGCTTCTGAACCGCTCCTCGCTCTCCCGCAACGCCTCTTCCATCTGTTTTCGCTCTGTGACGTCCCGTGCGATACCTTCGATGGCGCTGAGCAGCCCCTTCTCATCGCGGATGGGGACGTTCTGCGATTCAACCCAGATTACCGTCCCGTCTTTTCGGAGCCATCTGAGCGTCAATTACCCCCGGTTAAAACCGGGGGCTTGCAGCGGGGGCCCCTTGCGGGGCACAGGGCTGCAATTTAATCGGTGCGAAGGTTGACGGTTCAAAAGACGTCCT
>JASGMC010000062.1 GCA_030156625.1 Methanoculleus sp. | reverse complement strand
CTGCCGGTGCTCTCGAAGGGCTCCTCATCGAGTTTCTCGACGGCAAGGCCCGGATCGATGCCGGGCGGAGCGTGCGATGCGGGATGCCCGAGGTGGTGCTCGCCGAGGGAAAGGAGCCGGGGGCTTTTACCGAGATCATGCTCGCGCAGGTGAAGGCTGCCGGAAGGTGCGTCGGAACAAGGCTCTCGCCGGAGCATCTCGATTCTTTGCGGGCCCGGCTGCCGCCGGACGTCCGGATGGAGCATCGGGAGGCGGCACGGGGGGTCATCCTCTCGACGGATAACGAGCCCGCGCCCCGGCGGGGAACCGTCGCCATCCTCACGGCGGGGACGTCCGACATCCCCGTCGCCGAAGAGGCGAGGCTGATCGCCGAAGAGATGGGATGCGAGGTCAGGACAGCCTACGACGTCGGGGTTGCCGGGATCCACCGCCTCTTCTCGGCGCTCAAGGACCTGATACCGGCCGACGTCTTCATCGTGGCCGCTGGTCGGGAGGGGACGCTCCCGGCGATCGTCGCAGGACTGGTCGACCGCCCGGTGATCGGCGTTCCCGTGAGCACCGGCTACGGCTACATGGGCGGCGGCGAGGCGGCGCTTGCGAGCATGCTCCAGGCGTGTTCGGTGCTCGCGGTGGTGAACATCGACGCCGGGTTCACGGCGGGCGCTTTTGCCGCGCAGATCGCGCACGGAGGTAGCCGGGAATGAGCCGCGGGTTCTACATCGGGCGGTTCCAGCCCTACCATAACGGGCACCAGTCGGTGCTGGAGCGGATAGCCCGTTCCGCGGACGAGATCGTCATCGGGGTGGGGAGCGCCCAGCTCTCCCATACCGTGGAGAACCCCTTCACGGCGGGGGAACGGGTGCTGATGCTCACCCGGTCGCTCGAGAACCTCGAATGCCCGTTCTACGTCATCCCCATCGAGGATATCCAGCGCAACGCCCTCTGGGTCGCCCATGTCCGGTCGATGACACCGCCGTTCGATACGGTCTACTCATCGAACCCCCTCGTCATGCAGCTCTTCGCCGAGGCGGGGATGGAGGTTCAGTCCCCGGATATGTACGAACGATTGACGCACTCCGGCACCGCCATCAGACAGCGGATGCTCGACGGCGAGCCGTGGGAGTACCTGGTTCCCCCCGCCGTGGTGGACGTCATCCGGGAGATCCACGGCGTGGAACGGCTGCAGCGGATCGCGGGGAGCGACTGACGGGCGGAACCCTGATGGGTATGCCCGTCCTAATCGGATGAATCATGTTCAAGCAACTGCGAGACCTTTTCCGGCGAACCGAACCGGAGGAAGAGAGCCTGAAACTCTCGTTCGACGGCCTTCCCGCGTGGCTCGATGCCCGCGAAGAGGAGCTCGGGCGCGAACTTTCCGGTGCGACGGCTCCGCCGCGCGAGGCGATCCGCGGCACCCTCGAGCGCCTCAGGGAGGCGGTCGGTCGGATGGAGACGGCCGAAGGCGACGGCGAGGTTCACCCCCGGCTCCGCGACATATCCAGAAAGGCGCTTCCGGGGTTCACGAAGTCTATGGCGCAGATCCTCTCCCGCGAGCCAACTGGTGACCCCGAGGCGTTCTACGCGACCGCCGCCGAGATGCTGAAGGGCTCGCTCAAGGCGCTGAAGGGGCAGGGGAAGTACCTCTCCTCCGTCTACCCGGACGAGATGAAGGAGGTGCGCGCAGCCGTCAAAGATCTGGGGCGGGAGGTCAATACGATGAACGAGCCCCTCGCCCGGGCGCGTACCGGCCGCCAGCAGACAAAAGACGTCCGGGAGTCGTATGAGGCCCTCTCCCGGACCCGCGAGGAGTATACCGGCGCCGCCGCCCAGGTGCGGGACCTTGAGGCGGCAGTCGCAGAGGCGGATAGAGCGATCCGGAAGGCCGAAGAGGATCTCGCCGCCCTCAAGTCGCACCCGGACCACGCCCGCCAGCAGGAGATCGAGGAGAGGCTCCGGGAACTCGATGCCGCGGATGAGGAGAACGGGCGGGAGTTCGCATCTCTCCGAACCCCTGCCGTCCACGTCTTCCGGAAAGCCGGGAAGGTGGCCGAAAAGGCCGGGGATGGCGCGGCAGCCGCAGCAATCGGCCGGGTCCTCGATGCGTACGCGGGCAGCCACCCGGACGATGGGGAGGACACGGTCGGCCTGACCGAAGCGGTGATGCCGGCAACGCTTGCCATGATCCGGCAGGGCGACCTTGCCCTCAAGAACCAGGACGAGGTCCGCCTCTTCTCTGACCCCGATGTCTTGCCCGCCGGGATGAGTCGGGTCCTGCACCGGGAGAGGGAGATCCGGGAGCAGCGGGCGGCATTGCAGGAGACCCGCGCCGCGCTCCCGGGTGTGATCGAGGGGCAGCGTCTCACGGCCACGCTCGCGGAACTGCGGCGGGAACGCGAGGTAAAGGCTGCCGCGCGGACCCGGGTGGAGAACCAGCTGGAAACGTTGCAGGCATCATATGCCGGAGAAAGCGAGAACCTCCGATCACGCACGGCTGCTCTCGCCGGCCGGGATGTGGAGGTCGCTGTGCCCGACCTTCCGCATCCGCCCTCCTGACCGGGAAGGAACCGGAGTTCCCGGCAAATGCGACGGGTCATCAGAGCCGGAGCAAAAGCACCGTCAGGTGCGAAGTGCGACGGTTCGTAGAACCGGAGCTTGAGAAGCCGCCAGACTTCGAAGTGCGACGGGTCGTCAGAGCCGGAGCACGAGCACTCGAAGAGTGCGAAATGGGACGGGTCCTCAGAGCCGGAGCTTGAGAAGCCGCTAGGCTTCGAAGTGCGACGTTCCGTAAGGAACGGAGTTTGAGCACCGTCAGGTGCGAAGGGAAACCCTGTTTATCCTCCGGCTCCAAACTATTCCTGAGATTGGTCGATGAAGACAAACACCACCACACCCGGATCTGAATCACGCCTCTGGATAGCGGTTCCTGCAGTCTCATTCGGTGGAATCGGTATTGGGTTGCTGCTCTCGTCTTTCGGCTTCCCGTACGCCGTCTGGGCGGGCATCGCAGGATGTGTGGCCGCCTCGTGCATCCTCTGCTACCAGGCCTACCTCAAGCCGCGGCGGGACCTCGTCTCGCTATTTGCGCCGCTCTTTGCGTTTCTCATCTTTATCATGCCCAACGAGTTCAGTTCGGGCGCGATTGTGCAGACGGTATTCGCGGCGACAATCACCCTCCTTGTGGTTCGGGTAGAAAAAATGTTTAATGCGCCGAAACTACAGAAGAAAACTATGAAGCAGCTGTTAAACGAATACATCGATCGGCTTGAGCCGTACCTCTCCCTGATCGACGAGGAGACCGGGCACCTGGTCGCACAGTCCCTGCTGACGTATAAGTTCGGGCTCTACGAGAACGTTGCAGCGAAGAGCACGGAGGCGCTTGCCCGGCTCGACGCGATCTCCCCGCATCCCGGCACGCTGGAGCGCGCCCTCCTGATCCTCCGGGAGCGTGCCGGTGGTTTTGCCGATTCCCGGGTGACGGTTAACCCCGAGCACTCCTTCACGGAGGCGGACTACGATAATCTCGCCATCCGTCTCCGCCCGGACCAGATAGAGGACCCCACCGTGCTCGATCTCGACAACGCGCTGATCCTGCTCTACGCCGTCGGGATCGAGACCTCCCCCAATGACGAGCAGGCGCTGGAAGAGCACCAGCGCTTCATCATCCAGATCCTGGAATCGTATAAAGAAAAACTGGCTGCATGACCGAACTGACCGAAGGCGACATCTTCCGGGGTCTCATAACGGTAGCGGCGCCGATCGTGGCCGGGAACGTGCTGCAGAGCGGCCTCGAACTGGTCGACCTTTTCTTTGTCGGCCGGCTTGGATCGGAGGCTATCGCGGGCGTCGCCATGAGCACCTCGATCGTCATGGTGCTCATGACGGTCATCATCGGCATCGTCACCGCGAACACCGCCTTCGTCTCGCGCTACTATGGGGCGAGGAACTACGATATGGTGGCGAAGGGCGTCTCGCACACCCTTATCCTCGGGCTCGTATTCTCGCTGATTCTCAGTGTCGTGGGCATCCTCTACGCCGGGGACATGCTCCTTCTCCTCGGCGCCGAACCGAACGTTGCACTGCTTGGGGCATCCTACCTGACGGTCCTCTTTACCGGCAGCGTGACGCTGGTCGAGCTCTGGGTGATCAACTCAACGTTTCAGAGCTGCGGCGACGCCACGACGCCGATGCTCCTCGTGGTTCTCGCGAATATCCTCAATATCGCCCTAGACCCGCTCCTGATCTTCGGCTACGGGGTAGTCCCCGCCTGCGGTGTCGCCGGGGCGGCATACGCCACCATCATATCCCGGAGCGTGGCGTTCGCCATAGCGTTTGCCCTGCTCCTCTCGGGGAGGACGCCGATACCCTTCTCGCTCCGGACGAAGTTCGAGTTCTCGCTCGCGTGGAGGCTTATCCGGGTCGCCGTCCCGAACTCTGTTCAATCGGGGCTCAGAAGCGTGACGTTCCTTGCGATGATGGCAATCGTGGCGGTTTTCGGCACGGCGGCTCTCTCCGCCTACGGCATCGTGGGCAGGCTTGAACTTGTCGCGCTCATGCCGGGGTTCGGGATCGCGACCGCAACCGCCGTGATCGTCGGCCAGAACCTCGGCGCGAAGAAACCCGAACGGGCGGAGGCGGGTGTGAGGCTCTCCGCGCTCATGAACGGCGGGTTCATGGCGCTCATGGGAGCGGTCTTCTACCTCGCCGCGCCTGCGATCGTCGAAGTCTTCGACCCGAGCGGCGCGAGCACGCAGATCGGCGTCTCCTACATGCAGACGGTCGCGCCGTTCTACATCTTCATCGCCGTCGCGATCATCCTCGGATTCGCGCTCAACGGGGCGGGAGACACGAGGAAGCCCATGTACGCAACGCTCGTCTCCATGATCCTCTTCCAGATTCCGCTCGCGTGCATCCTCCCCGAATTCCTCGGGATCGGGATCGCCGGTGTCTGGATTGCGGTGATCTGCGGGGCCGTCCTGCAGACGGGCATACTCTTCTCGATGTACCGGCACGGGGGCTGGAAGGCGACGGTGATATGAGGGGGTCGCGGGCGTCCACTGGAGCTCTGTAGGGCAGAGGAGTTTCATGTCTACGTAGCTCGCACCTAGGGATGCTCAAACTCCGGTTCTGCGAACCGTCGCACAGCGAAGCCTGACAACTTCTCGGACCCCTGTCGTTCCGACGGTCGTCACTCGCACCTGAGGGGGCTCATGCTCCGGAAGTCCTATTCATCAGACTCACAGGTCAGTCGCAATTCGAGACGCTCATATCCTGTACATGGATTTCCACTGAATATCGCCATTGGGGAGTGCGACTGGCCGTAGGGCGGGAGCATGAGCACCGCTAGGTGCGAGGGGCTGACGGGGAGTGCGATGGGCGGAACGCCCGGAGCTCGACCACCGTTAGGTGGGGAGGGGGGGTATTCCCCCCCTCGAAACCCTTCGGGTTTCTCAAGCTCGCTGCGCTCGCACTCCCCTTTGTCCCCACAGCGAAACCCTTCGGGTTTCTTGAACTCCTGTCGTCCCGACAGTCGCACACCCCTCCGTGGCGATATCCCCACAGTCCACTGTACAGAATCTTGCCACGTTCATAGCCGTTCCGGCAATCGCCCAAAACGCAACGCACCGGAGGCCAACGAAAGAGAGTCACAACTCCTTGGAAAAACCGTGCCTCATTCAGGGCAAAAAAATCAGAGCGAGTCGAGGCTGATCCCGCTGAACTCGTCGGCGACCGCGTTGAGATCCTTCACGCCGAACGCGGTCTGGACGGTGACGAGCTCGAGATCACGCGCCACGTCGCACATATAATCGATGACATCGACAGAGAGTTCCCGCTTCTGCTTGGACTTGCGGAGCTGGTCCACGAGGAACGTCATCCTCTCGGGAGACTCCATGCGGAGTTTGGCGAGGCTCATCACGCACATGTAGATCCGGGTCAGGTTCCTGTCCGTTCCGGTGATGGTGTCGAAGAAGTTCCGGAGGACCTGCGCCTGATAGACCTCGCCGCTCATGGTTATCGAATATTTCTCAAATCTATATAAATGTCTGCCGGTTTATACCGGCGCTCCGGAGATGCCGGTTCGCCCCCGGGGGCACGGAGGAGAGGCGACCGGCCTCCCCGTGCCGGCGGCTCACTTCCGGACGCTGACGATCTTGACGATGTCGCCGTTCTTCAGTTCGTGGGTGTCCTTGACCCGCATCCCGGTCTTTGCATCGATGGCATACAGGAACCCCTCGCCGATATCGGTGTGAACCTGGTAGGCGAGATCGCGGGGGGTAGACCCGCGCTTCATGAGGAACGCGTCGGGGAGAACCCTGCCCTTGCCGTCGGTGAGTTTGTTCTCGTCCTCGACCGGGAAGACGACTATCCGGTCGAGGAGATTGAAGACCGCGGCATCCAGCGCCTTCTGAACCCCGGTGCCGCCGAACGTCTGCATGAAGTCCGCCACTTTCTGCAGCCCGGCACGCTGCGCGGCGCTGAGGTTCGCTTCCGGGCTGACCTCGAAACTCCGGTCGCCGGGGAGGTAGCGGACGAACTTTCCCTCCGCCGCCATCCGGAGCGCAAGTTCGCCTGCCGCGCTTGCAACGACGACGTCGTGCTTCGCGAGCCGATCCAGGCACTCCTTCGGTGCCTGGTCGGCTTTGTTCCCGACAATCAGCATCGGCTTGCTGATCGTCATCAGCTCGCGGCAGAACCGGATCAGGTCCTCCTCCCCGGCGGTCCGGAGTTCGATCCCGACCGCCCCGGTGGCGTCGCGGACGTGCTCGTAGGTTATCCCGAGGCCGGCAAAGACCTCGGCGATCGCCGCCGCGAGAGAGAAGTCCCTCGCCTGGGCCTGCCGCACGAGTTTCGCCCAGTTCCGCGAGAGGATGCCGTACATCCACATCGACATCTCGTACTGGAGGAACTCGATATCCTTCTCCGGGTCGCGCGAGCCGATATCGACCGGGTTTCCTTCGGCGTCCGTCGCCCCGCTGGCATCGACGACCTGAAGGATAGCGTCCGCCTGCCGGAGGTTATCGAGGAACTGGTTGCCAAGCCCCCTCCCCAGGTGCGCTTCGGGGACGAGACCCGCCACGTCGATCAGCCCGACCGGGATGAACCTGACCCCGTCCCGGCAGTTCTCGCACGGAACGTGCATCTCCTGGCAGGGGCAGGCTGTCCGGACGTACGCGACGCCGTGGTTGGCGTCGATGGTCGTGAACGGGTAATTGGCAATCTCTGCCTGGGCCAGGGTCGCCGCCCTGAAAAACGTCGATTTCCCACAGTTGGGTTTTCCTGCAATGGCCAGTGTGATCATGAGAACTCCTACCGCACCGTTCGGTTGAGAGTAGTGTTGGGCCATACACCATTTATCACCTTCTTTCCCCGGCAGTGCGGCCCGGGCCGTGCCGTTGTACCTGCTGCCGCCGGTACGGGAGATTCAATTAGGAGCAACGACAACATGACTGCATGAGCTTCGTAACCCGGAATACCTACTACTTCGATGCGCCGGGTAGAGAGAACACTCCCGATGCTGCCCGGTTCGCCGTCGAGCGGGCACGGGAACTCGGCGTCAAAAAGATCGTCGTCGCAAGCAGCAGCGGCCGGACGGCGCTTGCCTTCCGGGACGCTATGGCTGGAACGGACCTCGAACTGATCGTCGTCACCCACGTAGTGGGTTTCTCAAAACCCGGTGAGTGGGAGTTCTCGCCGGAGGCGGCCGAGACCCTCCGGGCGGAAGGTGCGAAGATCGTCACCGGCACGCACGCGCTCTCCGGGCTCGAGCGCGCGATATCCCGCTCGTCGAAACTCGGCGGGAGTTCCCGCACGGAAGCGATCGCCGAAGCGCTGCGGCGCACCGTCGCGGTCGGCCTGAAGGTCGCGGTGGAGTGCGTTCTCATCGCGGCCGACCAGGGTGCAATCGGGGTCGATGAAGAGGTGATCGCGGCGGGGGGCACCGCAACCGGTGCCGACACCGTCTGCGTCATCCGCCCGGCGCATACCGCATCGTTCTTCGACCTGCAGGTGCGCGAGATCGTCGCCATGCCGAGGAACCGGTGAGCATGACGCTCGAATCGGTCGGCAATGCCGCCGGACTCCTCCGGCAGCACCCCGTCCTCTGGTCGGTCGGCCTCGTCATGGGCGCTCTCACGGTCCTCGACCTCATCATCCCCGTATACGGAGGAGCCTTCTATACAGAGCCCCTGGTAATCCTGCAGCCCCTCGTAATGCCCTTTTTGGCCGGCGGCGTCTACGGCATGGTCAAGGGTGAGGCATTCTCTGCCGGGGAGTTCGTGCAGTCGGGCAAGACCTACTACTTCCGGATACTCCTGCCTGCGCTGGTCATCTTTTTCGGGGTTATCCTGACGGTCTTTCTGCTCGCGATCCCGCTCGCGCTTCTCGGCGCCGGCGCCGCCGCAAGCATGGCTCCGCTCCTCTTCGGAGTTCTCCTCTCGATCGCCTTCTTTACGTTCTTCTACGATACGGTAGCGGTCTTTGAAGAGACGAACGTCTTTGAATCGATCCGACGGAGTATCGAGTTTGTCATAAACAACCTTGGACGTGTTCTCGTCTTCTACCTGGTAAACATCGCCGTCTTCGCAGCGCTCGGGTTCGCAGCCCTCTTCGCCTGGTCGGTGCTGCTCGTGGACAGACTCGAACCGCTCACCCGCATGAGTCCCGGCGAACTCCAGGCGGTGATGCCGGAGGACATCCTCGCTCTCATCGGGACGGAGGGGATATGGATCACCGCAGCCGTCTATGCGGTCGTGATCGTGCTCTTCTCGGCGTTCATGTACGCCTACAAGGCGAGTTTCTTCCACAGCCACGCAGGTGCCGCGGCGCCGCGTGTGGAGCAGGGCGAGTACGACGAGAAGGGCCGGTGGTATAAGTACTGAAGAATGCCCGAACGGGGACTACATCCTTTTTTTTCTCGTGCCCGGTTCCGATGATTATGTTCTCCTGGAGCACTGGTTATCTCACCACGGGCATAGATCCTATTGAGTTCTGCAGTTCGCACCTCTGATGTTCGTATTCCGTTTCGTCCCGGGGGTATTACTGCAGGAGAGCAGTGCGGGTTTCCCCGGCTCACCTGTATACTGGACCGTGGGATTATCGCCACGCGGGGAAGGGACCGGGAGGGGGTGTCCCCCTTCGGTTACAATGTGACATCCTTAAACTCCCCCCTGCGAACCCACCCCGCCCGCGCTTCGCGCTCCTCCTCCGCACCTTCGGTGCTCATGCTCCGGCCCTATGGCTCGTCGCACTCCGCACCTTCGGTGCTCAAACTCCTTCCCCTGCGGGGGAAGTCGTTCCCCGCCCCGGGGGCGGGCAGTGCGTGGCGATAGCCATGGTAATCCGTGCATGGGGTTGAGCGACGTCTCAAAGGACAGTACTTTGCGAGAACTGAGTTCAAATATAGAGGATGTAACGTTTTGGTCGTGCCTATGCCCGTCACGGCTTCATAGATGTTTAGAGATATAACTCCCTGCCCCATGACCCCGCACGGGAACCTGCCAGTCGACCTGGATAAAGAACCATCTCAAAAAGCGTAGCGGAGCCGGTGCGCCCGGCCACAACGTCGTCATCGCAGGAGATAGATCAGCATCCCCGAGACCCCGCCCGAGAACGTAGCGACCAGGTTCGTGCCGGAATTCCCTATCCTGCCGCTGTTCTCGAGCGTTGCGCCCACCAGGCTGTCGACATTGGTGCCGATGAACCCGGCGGCGACCGTGACGGCGACCATCCGGGGGTCGGCGACACCCATCGCCCATGCGACGCCGGCGACGAGAACGGCGGCGACGATGGATGCCGCCTCGCCCCGCAGGGTCACCCCGCCGTTCGTTCCCCGCGGCACCTGTTTGAGCGTCGTGATCAGGTACGGCGTCTTCCCCGTGACCCCGATCTCGCTTGCGGCGGTATCGGCGGCAGCCGAGGCGACGCTCCCCATGAAGAGCGCCACGAAAGCCGCCTGGCCGGTAATGCCGTAGAGGATGGCGGCGGCGGTCGCCACCAGGCCGTTCGCAAAGACGTTGAAGTAGCCGCGCACGCCCCCGTGTTCCTGGGCGACCCCGAGCTGCTCCTTCTCAGCGTAGCGGTACCGGGTAGCCCCGGCGCCGATGATGAAGAAGGTGAGCATGATCAGGAACCACCGGATGTCCGCAAAGACGATGAGGATGATGCCGATCATGGCTGCCGAGAAGAGGCCGCTGACGTCGGCCACCCGGAGCCGGTAAGAGATGTAGCCGAACCCGAACGCTATCGCGGCCGCAGCGACGAGGATGGTCAGGTCGACCTCGAAGTTGAGCTCCTCGAAGAGGAACATGGTCATCGCGACACCGAGCGCTTCGATCATCAGGGCGTCGTCCCGCCCCCGGAGGACCGCACGAAGCAGCACCGCGGCGACCACGCCCATAACGACGACGAGCGGCGCAGTATACCCGAGGTAGAGCATCACGGCAAGCGATATGCCGATGGCGGCAACCAGATGGTAGAGATACGACGCCTGCTTCCCCCCGGTAAGGCGGAATGCCAGCTCCCCGATCGCGACGATGCCGAGCGTGCAGGTGAAGACGAACGTCGAGAGCCAGCCGAGCCCGTAGAGCACGGCAAGTGCGATGATCGAGAGCGATACGTAGCGTGTCTCTTTGATGAGGAAGAGGACGAGCGAGAACGGAATGAGGAAGAGCGTGAGCAGCCATGCTGGCTGGAGCAGAGGGGCAAGGCCTATAAAGACGAGGGTGAGCGCCGATGCCAGAACCAACCCCTGCGGCTTTATCATTCATATGTAATGGGCAATGCAGGAAGAAAGCCTTTAGGGTTGAAACGCCCGCGTCCGCGGGTGAACATCCCGGCAGATCCCTTTCGGGCCTGCGGTGCCGCGTCCGGCACGGGATGCCCGGGAGAGCGAAAGCCCGTCGAACAATATATTTCACTGGGAAGAGAGAGATTATACGCTGAAAATGTCGCCGTCACATCAACTACCCAAAAACTACGATATCGAAGAAGTGGAGAGGCGCTGGCAGAGTGCCTGGCGGGATGAGGACAACTATTTCGACCCCGCCTCGTCAAAACCCCGGTTCATCATCGACACGCCGCCGCCCTACCCCACCGGGAACTTCCATATCGGGAACGCCCTGAACTGGTGCTACATCGACTTCATCGCGCGGTATAAGCGTATGCGCGGCTACAACGTCATGTTCCCGCAGGGGTGGGACTGCCACGGCCTCCCGACCGAGGTGAAGGTCGAGGAGACCTACGGGATCACCAAGAACGATGTACCGAGGGAGAAGTTCCGGGAGATGTGCCGCGACCTCACGCTTTCAAATATCGAGAAGATGCGGGCGACCATGCGGCGGCTCGGGTTCTCAACCGACTGGAGCCACGAGTACATCACCATGCTCCCGGACTACTACAGAAAGACCCAGGCGTCGTTCCTGCAGATGCTCAAAGCCGGCGACATCTACCAGAGCGAGCATCCGGTGAACTTCTGCACCCGGTGCGAGACGGCCATCGCGTTCGCCGAGGTCAACTACGCCCCCCGCACCACTAAACTCAACTACTTCGATTTCGACGGCATTGAGATCGCCACTACCCGGCCGGAACTGCTCGCGGCCTGCGTTGCCGTGGCCGTCCACCCCGAAGACGAGCGCTACCGCGGCATGAAGGGAAAGAGACTCACGGTTCCCATATTCGGGCACCAGGTGCCGGTCATCGAGGATGTCGTGGTCGACCCGGGTTTCGGCAGCGGTGCGGTGATGATCTGTACGTTCGGCGACAAAACGGACGTCTACTGGTGGAAGCAGCACGACCTGGATCTGCGCAAAGCCATCGACCGGCAGGGCGTCATGACCGCGACCGCGGCCCCGTACGCGGGGATGTCGTCGGAGGCCTGCAGGGAGGCGATCCTCCGCGATATGGAAGAAGCGGGCATCCTGAAGCGGCAGGAGGTACTCGAACAGCGGGTGGGGACTTGCTGGCGGTGCAAGACCCCGATCGAGATCCTCTCGGAGCGGCAGTGGTTCGTCCGGGTCCACCAGGACGAGATCCTGGATGCGGCGCGGAAGGTTTCCTGGACGCCGGAGCACATGTTTACCCGGATGGAGAACTGGGCAAACTCCATGGAGTGGGACTGGTGCATCTCCCGGCAGCGGATCTTTGCGACCCCGATCCCGGTCTGGTTCTGCACCGCCTGCGGCGAGACAGTTCTCCCGGCCGAGGAAGACCTCCCGATCGACCCGACGGTCGATAAGCCGAAGACCCCCTGTCCGCGGTGCGGCGGCTCGGACTTCACCGGCGAGACGGACGTGCTCGACACCTGGATGGACTCCTCGATATCGGTGCTCCACGTCACCGGATGGGACGGGACCGGCAAGCCCCCCTTCTTCCCGGCGCAGATTCGCCCTCAGGGCCACGACATCATACGGACGTGGGCGTTCTACACGATCCTCCGGGCGAAGGCCCTGGTCGGCAGCCATCCCTGGGATCAGATTCTGGTTAACGGTATGGTGCTCGGGGAAGACGGGTTCAAGATGAGCAAGAGCAGGAACAACATCATCTCCCCGGAAGAGATCGTCGGACAGTACGGCGCGGACGCGCTCCGGCAGTGGGGAGCCGGAGGTGCGGCGACCGGTTCGGACATCATGTTCAACTGGAACGACGTCGTCGCCGCGTCCCGGTTCCAGACCAAACTCTGGAACATCTTCCGGTTCGTCATGGGGCACCTGGACTCCGGAACGGAGAGTCCGGCACCGGTGACGGAACTCACCGACCGGTGGCTGCTCGTCCGGCTCTCGGAGACCGTCGCAGAGGTCACCGCCGCGATGGAGGGCTACCAGTTCGACCGGGCGCTCAGGGCGATCCGGGAGTTCGCCTGGAACACGCTCGCCGACGACTACATCGAGATTGCGAAAGGCCGCCTGTATGCGGATGACAGCAGCAGGGAGAGCGCCTGCAGCGCACTTCGGACGACCATGGACGTTCTCTGCCGCCTGCTTGCCCCGATCATCCCGCACTTCGCGGAAGAGTGCTACCACAACCTCGCCGGGAGAAGCGTGCACGAGGAGGCCTGGCCTGACTTTTCATACGCCGACGACGAAGCGCGGCGCCACGGCGACCTCCTCGTGAAGACGGTCGCAGAACTCCGGCGCTACAAGCACGATAAGGGCATGGCGCTCAACGCCCCGCTCGGTCACGTGATGATTTACGCACCGGAGCCGATCGACGACGCCGGCGACGCCGGACGTGCGCTCGCCGCCGATGCCCGGTGGAGCACCGGCACGCCCCGGCTCGAGGAGGTCACGAGCGGCGTGGACTTCAACATGGCTGTCATCGGCCCGGCGCTCAGGAAGCAGGCCCGCGGGTTCATGGAGGCCGTGCGGGCGCTCCCGCCGGAGCAGCTCAAAAACCCGCCCGCGACCGTCACGGTCGCCGGCGAGGATATTCCGGTGCCGCCCGGCTCCTTTACGCCGAAGGTCGCTTACCGGGTGGCAGGAGAAGAGGTGGACGTCCTCACGCTCGGGGACGTAGTCGTGACGATCGGACACTCGTCCTGATTTCGCCCGCGATGAACTCTGCGACCTCCTCTTTTTCGAGCAGCGCATCGACGACGACGAACCGCGCGGGATCGGTTGCCGCAAGGTCCAGGTAGTTCTCCTGCACCTGCGCGAGGATCCCGGCATTTTCGAAGTACTCTCTCTTCTTTTCCGGATCGAGCCTTGAGACGGCGTCTTCTACCGGCAGAACCAGGAGGAACGTCCGGTCGGGCCGGATAGACCACCCCTCGTGGATCCGGCGCAACCACTCCAGGGGGTCGGGGAGGACGCCGTCGAGGACGACCGGTTGGTAGGCGAACCGCGAGTCGGCGTAGCGGTCGGAGACGACGAGCCTTCCCTCGTCGAGCGCGGGCCGGATCACCGTATCGATATGCGCGGCGTGGTCGGCGCAGAAGAGCAGCGCCTCGGTGATCGGGTCCATCCGCTCGGCGATCGCCCGCCGCACC